>CANQDS010000072.1 GCA_947593655.1 uncultured Lachnospiraceae bacterium
GAACAGGTTACTCTCCGGCAATCTTTCCTCCACTGTTTCCGCACACTCCGAAAGAGGTTATGGTCGGAAATGTGGTCTGGTGTAGTCCGCTGAGTCCTGCTTCGGGTTATCTGCGGCAACGATGTCAATGCTAGTCTCACCTCCGCGCGGTCATGTGATTAGGGCATATGGGCCAATATTCTCCGGGCACTTTATTATTGACTCTCCTTACCATGCCGGGTAAAATCTACATAGCCTTATCTAAAAGAGCGTTTCGACGGGTAAACTCAAGTTACCTCACCGGAGCAGAGAAGGTAATAAATCATCTCCCTTGATCATCCCCCGCTCCGGCCCCAGCAACGGTTCCTCGGTGGCTCATCTTTGCTGAAATTTTACAATGGTTATCCCGCCGGCGTCACGCGATCTTCTCTTTTGACCAAACAGTTCCCTGGCTTTTCCACTCTCTGCGGTTCTATAGGCTGCAAATATTTAATACAAAGCCGGTGGAATATTGAACGGTACACCTTTTTGGTGTAAAATATATATGGAGAAGAAGTTCAATATCCTATAATTTCGTTTCAGTTTAGATTTGTATGCTATCTTATATTGACTTCCGGGAGGTGAAGATGATGTTCAAAATTCTTGTGGTAGATGATGATAAAAATACACGCCGATTGCTCAAAGCCGTGCTTGAAACAGAACACTATTCCGTGTTTACTGCCGCAAACGGCGAAGAAGCCCTCGATGTAATGGATAAGGAGTATATTGATCTTGTGATTCTTGATATCATGATGCCGAAAATGGACGGATATGAATTTACAAAGGTCCTCCGTGAAAGCAAAAATAATCTCCCCATTCTTATGGTATCGGCAAAACAGCTTCCCGAAGATAAACATAAAGGTTTTTCGTTAGGGATCGACGACTACATGACGAAACCGATCGATGAGGAAGAAATGCTCTGGCGGATCAAAGCGCTTCTACGCCGCGCTCAAATTGCCAACGAACACAAAATGACGATTGGAAATGTAATTTTGGATTACGATTCCTTTACCGTGACCAAGAACGGCGAGACACAGGAACTCCCGCAAAAGGAATTTTTGTTACTTTATAAACTGCTGTCATACCCCGGAAAGATTTTTACACGGATCCAACTGATGGATGAGATTTGGGGCGCTGACAGCGATACCGGCTGGGAAACCGTGACGGTCCACATAGGACGGCTCCGCAAGCGGTTCGAGGGTTGGGAAGAATTTGATATCGAATCCGTGCGCGGGCTTGGATATAAGGCGGTGAAAAAAGTATGAGCAAACAAAATCGAAAACATTATTTCGCACTCACGGTTTTGATATCGACACTTATTTTTTTCATTCAATTTATTATTACTTCAATCACCGCTTTTGTTATTTATATGCTGGTACATTTTCGAGTTATCACGCTTGACACCGATATTCGTCCAAACATCGGAATGATAATCCTCTATATGATCGTCATCAGTAATATTGTCGGTGTCATTGTTGCTTATTTTTCCAGCAAAATATCCGCCCGTCCCATACAGAATGTGATTTATCAAATTGACCGGCTGGCATCCGGTGATTTCAGCGCCCGACTGGATTTTGGATGGCCTATCTCCAAACATCCTGTTTTTTCACAGCTCTCGCGCAGCTTCAACCGTATGGCCTCCGAACTCAAAAACACAGAAATGCTTCGCGGAGATTTTGTCAATAATTTTTCGCATGAATTCAAAACGCCCATCGTATCTATTGCCGGCTTTGCAAAGCTGCTTCGCCGCGGCAACCTGACAGAAGAGCAAAAGGAGGAATACCTGGGGGTTATCGAAGAAGAATCTCTGCGGCTTTCCGATATGGCGACAAATGTATTGAATCTGACGCGGGTAGAAAATCAGACGATTTTAACGGATGTTGTCAAGTTTAACCTTTCAGAGCAGATCCGGTCTTCCATCCTGCTGCTGGCTGACAAATGGGAAAAGAAGCAGTTGGATTTCAAGGTGGATTTCGGTGAATACAAAATTTCTGCCAACGAGGAGCTTTTGAAACAGGTCTGGATCAACCTGCTGGACAACGCGATCAAGTTTTCTCCCACTGGCGGAGTCATTGAAGTCAATATCAGGAATCAGCCGGATTCCCTGTCCGTGGATATCATCAATTCGGGGGAGGTAATTCCGGCGGAAAGCATATCAAGGATCTTTCAAAAATTTTATCAGGCTGACAGTTCACACTCCGGCGAAGGAAACGGAGTCGGACTTGCAATCGTCAAAAAAGTGGTGGAATTACACAACGGAACAGTTTCGGCTCAAAGTGAAAACGATCTTACCATGTTTACGGTAACGCTGCCAAAATCACAGCCAAACGCAGAAGCATGACGAAAAGGGGCAGGGACGGTTTCAGTCCACCGTGATGTGGCAGGAAAAGAATATAAAAATATCCGGGAGAACAAGCAAAATGGATTTATGGGTAAAAGTTTTAGTTTGTTTTATAGCCGGCATCGGAGCGGGGCTGGGAACCGGCTTTGCCGGAATGAGTGCCGCCGCTGTCATCAGCCCCATGTTGATCACATTTTTGGATATGCCGGCCTATGAAGCGGTAGGTATCGCTCTGGCAAGCGATGTGCTGGCAAGCGCGGTCAGCGCCTATACTTATGGAAAAAACAAAAATCTCGACGTCAAAAACGGGCTTGTTATGATGTTGACTGTCTTGCTTTTCACCTTAGTAGGCAGTTGGGTAGCCAGTCTGGTTCCCAATACCACTATGGGCAATTTCTCCGTCTTTATGACCATGCTGTTGGGGATTAAATTCATCATAAAGCCAGTCATGACCACAAAAGAGACGATGGCGGGCGTAAGCGCCCAAAAGCGCATGATCCAGTCGATCGCCTGCGGCACGGTCGTCGGCTTTATCTGCGGATTTGTGGGCGCGGGCGGCGGAATGATGATGCTGCTCCTGCTGACAAGTATTTTGGGATATGAATTGAAGACCGCTGTCGGCACCAGTGTCTTTATTATGACCTTTACCGCGCTGACCGGCGCCGTCAGCCACTTTGCCATCGGCGGTATGCCCGACCTATGGTGTCTCATCCTTTGCGTGGCATTTACCCTGCTGTGGGCAAGGATCGCCGCATTGTTCGCAAACAAGGCCAGCGCCAAAACGCTCAACAGGGCCGTGGGTGTGGTGCTGACGGTTTTGGGCGTGGCGATCCTTTCCGTTAACATTCTCAGAGGGATAAACTAAAATACAAGGCTTGTTACGATCAAGAAAAAGACGCCGTTATCCCGTTTGCGGGGGGAAATGTGCGCCGGGGGCCAATGTAGGTAGATTGTACTGCTATAATGTGTCTTTGTAAAAAGAGATAACCCAACGGAGGCGCAAACATGAAAAAATACCGTGCCGGTATTGATATCGGCTCTACAACCGTTAAAATCGTGCTGCTCGATGAAAAGGATACGATCATATACGGCAAATACAAGCGCCACCAGGCGCATACACAGGAGACCCTGGCTCAGCTTTTGCGAGGAGCGAAGCAAACGGTCGGCGGATGCTCTTTGCAGGTAAAAATCACCGGCTCAGGCTCCATCAATCTCGGCAAAGCGCTGCATATTGAATTTGTTCAGGAGGTCGTGGCGGTCGCGACCGCGCTCAAAAAGGTCGCGCCGCAGACCGATGTGGCCATCGAGTTGGGCGGTGAGGACGCGAAGATCATCTATTTTACCGGCGGGCTCGATGAGCGTATGAACGGCGTATGCGCGGGAGGGACTGGCTCCTTTATCGACCAAATGGCGGCTCTATTACAAACGGATGCCGCAGGGCTTAATAAGGAAGCCGAAAATTATAAGCAGATCTATCCCATTGCGGCCCGCTGCGGCGTGTTCGCAAAAACCGACATCCAGCCGCTTATCAATGAGGGCGCTCTGAGGGCGGACCTCGCCGCCTCTATCTTTCAGGCGGTGGTCAACCAGACGATCTCCGGCCTTGCCCGCGGCAAGCCGATCCGCGGCTGTGTGGCTTTTCTCGGCGGCCCTTTACACTTTTTGCCCGAACTGAAAAGAGCGTTTATCCGCACGTTAAAGCTTACGCCTGAGACGACCGTCGATCCGGAGAATTCTCATTTGTTTGCCGCTATGGGCGCCGCCCTTGAAAGCGAGGACGCGGAAGAGGTTTCAATCGACAAACTGATTGGTATGCTGGAAGAAGGTGTCAAGGTGTCCTTTGAAATGCCGCGCCTTCCAGCTCTTTTTGCCAACACAGCGGAATACGAACTGTTTTGTAAGCGGCATCATATGGCCGTCGTTCCCAAAGAAGGCCTTTCCGCCTATGAAGGCGACTGCTTTTTAGGCATTGACGCCGGCTCCACCACCACAAAATTGGCGCTGATAGGGAAAGAAGGCCAGCTCTTATATTCATATTACGCAAATAATCAGGGAAATCCTATTGAAGTGTCGAAAAAAGCCATTGCCGACCTTCAAAAAATTTTACCGCCCACCGCGAAAATCGTCAGATCGTGTTCGACCGGGTACGGTGAAGCGCTTTTGAAGTCCGCTTTTTCACTGGATGAGGGCGAAGTAGAGACGATTGCCCATTGCACTGCCGCTTCCTTCTTTGACGCCAAGGTGGATTGCGTCCTCGACATTGGCGGTCAGGATATGAAATGCATCAAGCTCAAAAACGGCGCGGTGGATACGATCATGCTGAACGAAGCCTGTTCTTCAGGCTGCGGCTCTTTTATCGAAAACTTCGCAAACTCTTTAGGATTATCCGCCGAAGAATTTGCCAAAGAAGCCCTGTTTGCGGATAATCCCGTTGACCTTGGCACCCGTTGTACCGTATTTATGAATTCCAACGTCAAACAGGCGCAAAAGGAGGGCGCGTCCGTTTCGGATATTTCCGCGGGGCTTGCCTATTCCGTCATCAAAAACGCGCTCTATAAGGTCATAAAGCTGACAAGCGCGGAGGAGCTTGGCCGGCATATCGTGGTACAGGGCGGCACTTTTCATAATCAGGCGGTTCTCCGCGCTTTTGAGAGGATCGCCGGAGTGGACGTGATCTGTCCCGACATCGCCGGGATCATGGGCGCCTTCGGAGCCGCTCTTATAGCGAGGAGGCATTATCGCGGCCAGGACACAAAAATGCTCTCTCTGGATGAGATACAAAGCCTTACATATACCTCTCAGAGCATCCGCTGCGGCGGCTGCTCCAACAACTGTCTGCTGACCGTCAACAAGTTTTCCGGCGGCAGAAGGCATATCACAGGCAACCGCTGTGAAAAGGGCGCCGGAAACAACGGCAGCGTTCAGAACGTTCCCAATATGTTTGAGTATAAGCGCGAACGGCTTTTCAACTATGAACCGCTTTCGGAAAATGAGGCTCTACGCGGTACCGTTGGCATTCCGAGGGTGCTCAATATGTACGAAAACTATCCGTTCTGGGCCACCTTCTTCAAGGAGCTGCGGTTCCGCGTTATCCTGTCGCCGTTTTCCTCCAGACGGCTCTATGAGCTGGGTATGGAGTCCATTCCCTCCGAGTCGGAATGCTATCCCGCGAAGCTGGCCCACGGCCATGTGGAATGTCTGGTAAGGCAGGGAATCAAGACCATATTTCACCCATGCGTGTACTACGAACACCAGGAGACGCCCGACGCTCAAAATCACTTTAGCTGCCCCATCGTCGTCTCCTATCCGGAGAACCTGAAGAACAATGTGGACTCCGTTACAAGCGGCGAGGTCAACTATATACGTCCCTTTATCGCGTTCACAAGCGAAAAGGTCGCCGCCGACCGCCTGGTGAAGCTGTGCGAAGAGGAGTGGCATATTCCCGAAAAGGAGGTGCGCTCCGCCGTTCACGCCGCCTGGGAGGAGCAGATGAAGGCCAAAGCGGATATCCGCAAGGAGGGCAAGCGTGTTCTGGAGGATATGGAGAAGCGCGGCGGGCGCGGGATCGTTCTCGCGGGCCGACCGTATCACATTGACCCGGAGATCAACCATGGTATTCCGGAGCTTATCGCCTCCTACGGCCTTACGGTATTTACCGAGGACAGCCTGCCTCTTGACTTTACTCCCGAACGGCCCTTGCGTGTGGTGGATCAGTGGGTGTATCACTCGCGCCTCTACTCGGCGGCGGAATTTGTCAGGGGCAGGAACGATCTGGAGCTCATTCAACTCAACTCCTTTGGGTGTGGGCTGGACGCCGTGACCTCGGATCAGGTGAGCGAGATCCTCGAAGGCTCGAACAAGCTGTATACCCTGTTAAAAATAGATGAGGTGAACAACCTCGGCGCCGTCCGCATCCGTATCCGCAGTCTGATCGCGGCAATGGATATGCGGCGGGAGCAGAACATAACTCCGATCCCCATGCCGGTGAGATATGAGCGGGCCGAGTTTACCAGGCAAATGCGTAAGGCGGGGTATACGATCCTCGCGCCGCAGATGACCCCCATTCATTTCGACCTTCTGGAGCCGGTGTTCAAAAAACACGGCTACAACATCGTGGTACTGAACAACGACAACCGTACTGCCATCGATACCGGGCTTAAATTTGTGAATAACGACGCCTGCTTCCCGTCCATCACCGTTGTCGGTCAGATCATGGACGCCGTACTGTCCGGCAAATATGATACGGATCGATTGGCTATCGTTATGACACAGACCGGCGGATGCTGCCGCGCCAGCAACTACGTGGCGTTTATCCGCAGAGCGCTTGCCAAAGCGGGATATTCCCATATCCCCGTCATATCCGTCAACGCCAACGGCATGGAAAAGAACGACGGCTTTCGCTTTACGCCAGGCCTTCTGATGGACGCGGCCCACGCGCTTGTCTACGGGGACCTTTTCATGAGATGCCTGTACCGGGTGCGCCCCTATGAAAAAACACCCGGTTCAGCCAACGAATTACATAAAAAGTGGCGGGATATCTGTATAGAATCGCTGACGGATCCTCACACCAGATACACATACAGATCCGTATGCAAAGGAATCGTTGAAGCGTTTGATTCCCTCCCAATCGATGAAACGGTGAAAAAGCCCCGTGTCGGTATCGTCGGAGAAATATTGGTCAAGTATATGCCGCTTGCCAATAACCACCTTGTGGAGCTGCTGGAAAAAGAGGGTGCCGAAGCGGTGGTGCCGGATCTCATGGATTTCTTTGACTACAGCCTTTACGGCTCACAGTATAAAGCAAAATATCTCGGCGCGAAGAAGCTCACCTCCACGCTTTCTGTAACAGCAATCAGGATGATCGAGGGCGTCCGTAAGCCCGCAGTCGACGCGCTGAAAAGAAGCCGCCGTTTTGAGCCGCCAATATCTATCTATAAAATAGCGGAAATGGCAAAACCGTTTTTGTCTCTTGGGAATCAATACGGTGAAGGCTGGTTTTTGACCGGCGAAATGGTCGAGCTGATCACCCACGGAACACCAAATATCGTCTGCATCCAGCCCTTTGCCTGCCTTCCCAACCATGTGGTCGGCAAGGGCGTCATCAAGGCGCTCAAAAAGGCTTTCCCGCAGGCAAACATCGCCGCGGTGGATTACGATCCCGGAGCAAGTGAGGTCAATCAACTCAATCGCATCAAGCTTATGCTCACCGCCGCAAAGGAAGCAACTTAACAGGTCAGACGGATTCTTCTTTTTTGAAGGATCCGTCTTTGTTTCTTTTCAGTTTAGATTCTTGCTGTAAAATCCCTTGTAAAAAGAGTGAGCCGATAAAGGAGAAATGAAAAATGAAACGAT
The DNA here is from genome assembly GCA_947593655.1 of uncultured Lachnospiraceae bacterium. Lineage (GTDB taxonomy): Bacteria > Bacillota > Clostridia > Lachnospirales > Lachnospiraceae > Roseburia. The sequence goes on from CANQDS010000072.1 coordinate 7,712, forward strand.
GGTTGCAAAGGCTCGGCGAAAAAATGCGGGCATGGATGTACGGAAGATACGGCTATGACGAGCTTTCCAAATTTCTGTCGATCATAGCACTGGTTTGTATATTCCTTTCCCTGTTCGTCCCTCTGCTATATCCGATTGCGCTGATTGCGCTGATTTGGTCGATGTTCCGTGGTTTTTCCCGCAACATCGAAAAGCGGCAAAAGGAGCGGGAAGCTTACTTGAAATTTACAGGTAATTTGAAGCAAAGCTTCAAACGTCGGAAAAATATGTGGCGGGACCGAAAGACGCATCGGTATTATAAATGTCCAAGCTGCAAGAATTGGCTCCGCGTTCCGAAAGGAAAAGGACAAATCGAAATTACTTGCCCGGTGTGTAAAGGCAAATTAACCCGCAAAACATGAGGTGACGATATGTTTGGAATCATACAAGCCAATTTATCCGATCTTACCGAAGAAGAAAAAGAACGGAATCGTGCGTTTTATTGCGGATTGTGTTATGCGTTGGGTGAACGGTATGGATTTCGGTCACGATTGGGATTGACCTACGATCTGACATTTTTGGCTATGTTTTTGTCGTCCTTGTATGAACCGGAGGAAACCGGCAAAGCGGTGCGATGTGCCGTGCATCCATGCAAGAAACATAAGTATCTGTCCGGTAAATATATAGACTATGCCGCCGACATGACAATAGCCCTGACATACTTCAAATGTCTTGACGACTGGAACGATGATCGAAATATCTCCCGCAAATGCTATGCCGCTCTGCTTAAGAAGGCTTACGAAAAAGTCAGAACAGCAAGACCGGATCAATGTTCAGTAATCGAAAAGGAGCTAAATGAGATCTCCGAAATTGAGAAATCCAACCTTGCATCTCCGGATGCGGCGGCCAATAGCTTTGGCAGACTGATGGCCGCGATTTTTGTGGTCGAGCCGGATCACTGGATGCCGTATCTGCAGAAGTTTGGTTATCATATCGGAAAGTATATCTATCTTGCTGATGCAGTGATCGATTTAAGGCGCGACCGGAAAAAAGGAAGTTATAATCCTTTTTCTTCTGTCACTCTGAGTCAGGAAGAAATCCGATCCATGCTGAAGACCATTCTCGGTGAAGCTGCCGACGCCTTTGAATCGCTGCCGCTTATCCAAGACGTCCATATTTTAAGGAACATCCTTTATTCCGGCGTTTGGATCAAATATAACCGGCAAATGCAGGCGGAAAGGAAAAAGTGAGCCATGGTCAATGACCCTTATCAAGTCCTGGGCGTTCCAAAAGGAGCGACAAAAGAAGAAATAAAAAAAGCATATCATCAAAAGGCAAAGCAATATCATCCTGACTTGCATCCTGATGATCCGACTGCGGGCCAAAAGATGAACGAAGTGAATGAAGCCTACGATATGTTGACGAATCCGCAAAAGTATGAGACAAGGCGAGCACAACAGCGCCAATCTAACGGACAAAGCGGGCAATATGGAGGATATACGGGAAATCAACGCGGCGGTTACAGTGGGACCGGATATGAAAGGCAGGGCAGCTCTGGCGGTTATCAGGGGCCGGGCGGTTGGTCGAGCGATTTCGGCGGCTTTGATTTTGGGGATATTTTTGGATTTGGATTTGAACGGAACGGCACTGACGATACCGTTTCTATGAATCCGCAGCCAGAGCCGGGCGACAATATGGAAATCAGGCAGGTTATTACTGAAATCAATAACCATCGCTATCAAGCGGCGATCCAGATTTTGACCCATATTCCGAGTGCAGGACGAAACGCAAGGTGGTATTATTTGAGCGCTCTTGCCAATCACGGCCTTGGCAACACCGTTCAGGCAATCGATCATATGCAGAAAGCATCACAGATGGAGCCGAATAATCGCACCTATCATCTGCTTTTGCAGAAATTTCGCCGTTCAGAGCAAATATATGAGCAAAACGCAAGAGGCTTCAATATGGAAGCAGTTAATATACAAAAAATATGCTTCGGCTTTTTAGCCATACAATTTCTTTGCAACCCAATGGGCTGCCTGAGATGTATATAGGAAAGGACAAAATTACTATGGGAAAAACAATTGGCATAGATCTTGGAACAACGAATAGCTGCGTCGCTTTTGTAGAGGGCGGCAAACCCGTTATTATTCCAAGCGAACAAGGCGGTAGGACCACGCCCAGTGTTGTTGCTTTTTCCGCGTCCGGAGAACGGCTGGTGGGAGAAGCGGCAAGACGGCAGGCGGTTACTAACGCGGCCCGAACTGTTTCGTCTGTGAAGCGTCACATGGGGACGGATTGGACAATCAATATCGACGGTAAAAGATTTACGCCGCAGGAGATCAGCGCAATGATTCTGCGGAAACTGCGTAAGGATGCGGAAGACTTTCTTGGCGAGGAAGTGACGGACGCGGTCATCACAGTACCCGCCTATTTTAACGATATTCAGCGGCAGGCCACAAAAGATGCCGGTCGAATTGCAGGCTTGAATGTAAAGCGGATCATCAACGAGCCGACAAGCGCCGCGCTTGCTTACGGACTGGATAACGGGGCACAGCAAAAGGTCATGGTATATGACCTTGGCGGCGGCACTTTTGATGTTTCCATCATTGAGATCGGTGACGGCGTGATAGAGGTTCTGGCAACAAATGGCGATAACCATTTGGGCGGCGATGACTTTGATGAGCGTGTCACAGAGTATTTGATTTCGGAGATCCAGAGGCAGTATCATGCGGATATAAGAAAAGATCCTGCCGCCTTGCAGCGTGTACGGGAAGCGGCGGAGCAGGCGAAAAAGGAACTGTCCAGTGCAGAGATTGCTATGATAAGCCTGCCGTATCTAAGTCAGGGGAAGGACGGCATGATCCACTTTGAGACTACCCTCACCCGTACCAAATTTAACGAACTGACACGCGATCTTGTGGAACGAACAGCAATTCCGGTTCAGAACGCCCTGAACGACGTTGGTATTGCGCCGTCCGAACTTGGTAAGGTCATTCTTGTCGGAGGATCGACCCGTATTCCCGCTGTTCAGGAAAAGGTGCGTCAGTTGACCGGTATTATACCGTCAAAGAATATCAATCCGGATGAGTGCGTTGCTCAGGGGGCTGCCATTCAGGGAGACACACTTTCCGGCGGTTCGTTGCAACTCGCCGGTTCGGAAAACGGGATTCTCCTTTTGGACGTTACTCCTCTCAGTCTTTCCATTGAAACAGTGGGCGGTGTCGCGACACGTCTTGTGGAGAGAAATTCCACTTTGCCCGTTCACTATTCTCAGATTTTTTCAACCGCGGCCCCGTTTCAAAGCAGTGTGGAAATTCATGTTCTACAAGGAGAACGGCCAATGGCACGCGATAATAAGACCATCGGCAAATTCAAACTGAACGGGATCAAGAAAGCCCCTGCCGGAGTGCCGCAGATCGAAGTCACCTTCGATATTGACGCCAATGGGATCTTGAAAGTGTCCGCAAGAGATCTGGATACGGGGAAAGCTCAGTCTATTACCATTTCAAACAATGATAAAATGTCCGATGCAGAGATCGAACAGGCGATTCGCGATGCGGAGCAGTATGCGGCACAGGATGGTGTTCGCCGTAATTCTTTAGAAATGGTCAATCATGCCGGGAAGTTATTGTCGGAAGCGGAACAGGCATTGAGCAAGGCTGGAAAACAGCTTGCAAAAGAAGAAAAAAAGCAGATCAAAGAAGACTGTTCCGCATTGCGAAAGCTGCTTGGCAAGTATAACCCGGAAACCGTAACGGAAAGCGAGATGGCTGCAATCAAAGCGGCGTCCGACCAGCTGGAGCAATCCAGCGCCAACGCGCGCCGCCTTGCAGGTTGATGCAGTCGGCTATTATTTCCGCTGAAAAGCGATCAGACGGATTCTTTTTTGAAGGATCCGTCTTTGTTTTGTTTCAGTTTAGAATTCTCTGCTATCATTTCTTGCGAGAAGCGGCAGAGCCGGTATCGGTCTTTTGCTTTTGGAAAGGAAAACCCATAATGTCTGAATGGAATCAAGAGGATGAAAATATAAAAACACGAATGCTCTCTATTGTGGACGATGAGACGATCGACTGGATGCAGAGAAAATCTGTACCGTTTATTCGCCTGATGTCCTATTACAAATGTGCCATGATGGAGATAGAGACAAAATTCAATGTGTTGAATGAAGAATATTCTTTGGAATTCGACCGCAATCCGATCAGCAGTATCAAAACCCGACTGAAAAACCCCCGCAGCATAAAAGAAAAATTAGAGCGGCGGGGTTTGCCACTCACGCTTTCCTCAATAGAAGAAAATCTATACGATATTGCCGGTGTTCGGGTAATCTGCTCATTCCCGGAGGATGTCTACGCGCTGTCAAAAGCACTGCTCATGCAGGATGACATTACCCTGATTGAAAAGAAGGATTACATAAAAACCCCAAAGACCAACGGGTATCGAAGTCTGCATCTGATCGCAGCGATTCCAATCTTTTTGGCACATGAAAAGCGGATGATGAAAGTGGAGATCCAGTTGCGCACGATAGCGATGGATTTCTGGGCCAGCCTTGAACATCAGCTTCGTTATAAAAAGGATTCTGAATTTACCCCGGAAATGGCTGAGGAGCTTTATCGGTGCGCAAACCTCAGCGCGGAGCTTGATCGTAGAATGGAAGGCCTCTTAAAAAAGACCAAGCAAAATAACAATGTTTCGGAACACTCTGAAAGCATGGCAGAAATGGTAGGATCTTTGAATGGCTGAAGAGGACTATATACAACACAAAAAAAGAAGATGGCTTTCTTATTTGCCAAAGGTGATTGGCGTTACGTTTTGGGCGTGTTTTATTATTCTTTGCCTGATCCAAAGGGATAAAATCACAGTTGACAATATTGTGAATTTTACTCCGAAGAACCCATTTCTCGCCGCCTTTGTTATCTTGCTTTTATTTGCGTTGAAAAGCGTCAGCGTAGTAATATACAGCGGAATTTTGTATGCGGCCAGCGGTATATTGTTTTCTCTCCCGGCGGCAATCGCGGTAAACCTTGCGGGCAGTGTGATCATGACGACAATTCCGTTCCTGATTGGGAAAAGAAGTGGCGTTAAAATGATGGATCGGCTGATACAGAGAAATTCCAAGCTGGAGATGTTGCGATCTGTTCCCAAACAGAACGAATGGCTCATTTCTTTTTTTGTACGAATTGCAGGCGTTCTTCCAAGCGATTTGGTTAGCATGTACCTGGGTGCCAGCGGGCTTCACTATACGCGGTATATGATTGGCACGATTGTAGGACTGCTTCCTGCGATCATTAATTTTTCAGTGATGGGAAAGAACCTTCATGACGTCTCTTCTCCCGCGTTTCGTATCTCCGCAGGCATTGAGATCTTCCTGATGATTCTATCGGCTTCTATCTATTACATTTGGAGACGAAGAAAGAAACGGGGGAAATAAAATGGATTCTGTACCGATAAATGTTCTTGTTACTCTGGACGAAAACTACATTCCCTATTTGAATGTGATGCTCTCGACCCTGATCCGCTTCAACCCAGGCTGCGTATTCCATGTGTATCTTCTTCATTCCTCAATTTCAATAGAGGCTCTTGAAGCGACCGAAAAAATGCTTTCCAATGCAGGGGGATGTCTGATCCCAATAAAGGCCGATCATTTGGCGCTTGACGAGGCGCCAACAACTTCACGTTATCCCAAGGAGATCTATTACCGCATTTTTGCCGCACGCTATCTGCCGGAGAATCTCGACCGCATACTTTATCTTGACCCCGATCTTGTTCTCACTGGCTCGATCCTTCCACTGTATCGGCTCCCGATGGATGAATACTATTACGCGGCAGCGTCACACATTGACAATATTGGTCTGCTCCACAAGTTCAATGAGCTGCGTCTGGACATGGATGATGACAGCCCGTATATCAATTCCGGTGTACTGCTCATGAATCTCTCGCTTTTGCGGAAAGAACAAGATTATGCGGATGTATTTCACTTCATCGAAAAGCGAAAATCCCATCTTGTCCTTCCGGATCAGGACATTATCAGCAGCCTTTACGGCAGCAAGATTTACACGCTGGACCCATTTCGATATAACATGACGGAGCGGCTTTACCGGATGCACAGTCCATTTGAAAAAGGCCTTGATTTGAATTGGATCCGAAAGCACTCCATTATAATTCACTACTGTGGAAGAAACAAACCGTGGAAAGAGAATTATATCGGGGATTTGGATGTGTTCTATAAAGAGGCTGTCGCAAAAATGAAATCGGATGAAACGGGATAAGCAAAATGGCGGTTTCGTTTCAGTTTAGATTTCCGTGATAAAAATATGAGTGTAACAAAACGCAGAGAGGAAGTAAGAATTCTATGTTAGAACTAAAAAACATCAAAAAAGACTATCCGGCTGGTGACGGCACAGTACACGCTTTAAAGGGGATTTCACTGAAATTCCGGGACAGCGATTTTGTGTCCATTCTCGGCCCTTCCGGGTGCGGAAAAACCACGATGCTCAATATCATCGGGGGCCTCGACCAATATACCGAAGGCGATCTAATCATAGGCGGTCGCTCCACAAAGGATTTTAAGGACCGGGATTGGGACGCCTACCGCAACCACTCCGTCGGCTATGTATTTCAGAGCTACAACCTGATCCCGCATCAGACCGTGCTCCGCAATGTGGAGCTGGCGCTGACGCTATCGGGTGTCTCGAAATCGGAGCGCAAAAGGCGCGCCAAGGAAGCTCTTGAACGGGTCGGACTCGGTACACAGCTCAATAAGAAACCAGCCGAAATGTCCGGCGGCCAGATGCAGCGGGTGGCGATCGCACGAGCCATTGTCAACAATCCCGATATTGTTTTGGCGGACGAGCCAACAGGCGCGTTGGATACGGAAACCAGCGTTCAGGTCATGGACATTCTCAAAGAGATCGCCAAGGACCGGCTGGTGGTGATGGTGACCCATAACCCCGATCTTGCCGAGAGATATTCCACGCGGATCATCCGTATGTTGGACGGCGAGATCACCGATGATTCCGCTCCGCTCACACAGGAAGAGGAAAACCGGGAACATCTGAAAGACAAATCCAAAACGGAGAACAAGAAGCTGCCGTCCATGTCCTTTGCCACTTCCTTCGGGCTGTCACTCAAAAATCTGTTCACGAAAAAGGGACGCACGGCGCTTACCTCCTTTGCAGGCAGTATCGGCATTATCGGGATCGCCCTGATTTTTGCCGTGTCTCAAGGCATGACCGCCTACATTGACACGGTGCAGGAGGACACGCTTTCCTCTTATCCGTTGACGCTGGAAGCGCAGAGTATGGACATGACCGCCCTGATGGAAACCTTTATCGGCGCCGCGCAGTCTACACACGAGCATGAAAAGGACGCTGTATATGCCAAGGGCATGATCTACGATATGGTCAATTCTTTGAGCCAGATAGAAGAAAATGAAAACGACCTGACGTCTTTTAAAAAGTACATAGAAGCGGAGTTGGAAAAGCAGGACGGCGACAACACTCTCAGAGAAGCGGTAAACGGAATTCAGTACACCTACGATCTGGATCTGCTTGTTTATACCAGGAATGTGGGCGGAGACATTATCCGTTCCGATATGGAAGAACTCATGCAGGATTTTCTTGTTGAATATCTGGGCACAGACATTTCTTCTCTGATGACGCTTCGAGATCAATACGGGATCAGCGATTCGCCCATGCAGTCTATGATGCCCAGCGGGATGTCCTCACAGCTCTGGCAGGAAATGCTTCCCGGCGAGAATGGTAAACTGATCAGTCCTATTCTGGAAAAGCAGTACGATGTTGTTTACGGCTCATGGCCGACCGATTATAACGAGATCGTTTTGGTTTTAGACGAGAACAATGAACTGAACGATATGTCTCTTTACGCTTTGGGCCTTTCCCCAAAGGAAGATATTGATGCCATTATGGATGCGGCAATCAATAAAATGGAAGTGCCGGTAAACAAAAAGCACTGGTCTTATGAGGATATCTGCAATATGGAGTATCGGACGATCCTCAATTCTGACTGTTATACTTTGGACAGTACCACTGGAACCTACAAAGACCTTCGTACAACGGAGGCCGGCCTTCAATATCTATATGATAATGCAATTCCATTAAAAGTCTCCGGAATTATCCGTCCGAAAGAGGACGCTGTTTCCACCATGCTTTCCGGCTCTATCGGCTATACGAGCAAGCTGACCGAGTATGTAATCGAACATTCCAAAGAGTCGGATGCCATCAAAGCGCAGCAGGCGACGCCTTCTACCGATATTTTTACCGGACTGCCGTTCAATGAAAACACCGGCTCTCTGTCCGATGCTGAAAAGGAAACCGCTTTCCGCGAATATATAGAGGGAATGGACGAATCTGAAAAGGCGGCCGCGTACATTCAGATCATGAGTATCCCAACCGAAGAACAACTGAATGCAAGCGTTTCGCAGGTCATGGCCTCCATGACAAGAGCGGATATGGAAGCGGCAATGGTACAGGTTTTGACAGAGCAAATGGGGATGGACGAGGCAACCGTCAATGATTATGTCAGCAACATGAGTGACGAGGAGCTGACCGAGCTGTTTACGCAAATGGTCACCGAACAGGTGAAGACGCAGTATGCCGCGCAGGTACAGCAGCAGATGAGCGGAATGGAAGCTCCGCAGTTATCCGCCGCGCTGGATCAGGCAATGCCCGGTTATACGACCGAACAGTGCGCGACCTATTATGACGAGATCACGGAGTTTTCCGAATCCACTTATGAGGATAATATGTCGGCGCTCGGCTGTGTGGACCTCGAAAGTCCTGCAAGCATCAACATTTTCGCATCCACCTTTGAAAACAAGGATGTGATCGAGGATGCCATTGCCGCTTACAATGAAAATGTCGATGAACTGTCGCAGATCCATTACACCGACTATGTCGGGATCATGATGTCCTCCGTCACGACCATCATCAACGCCATCACCTATGTGCTGATCGCCTTTGTCGCCATCTCCCTGGTCGTTTCCTCCATCATGATCGGCGTCATCACGCTGATCTCGGTACAGGAACGCACGAAGGAGATCGGTATCCTGCGGGCGATCGGCGCCTCCGAGCGCAATGTCTCCAGTATGTTCAACGCGGAAACGGTGATCGTCGGATTCACTTCCGGTGCGCTCGGCGTGTTGATTACCTATCTGCTGTGCATACCCATCAATCTCATCCTGCACCATTTGACCGGCATAGGCAATTTAAGCGCTTTACTGCCGCTGCCTGCCGCGCTCATCCTGATTGCGATCAGCATGGCGCTGACGTTGATTGCCGGTATCATCCCCTCCAGAAGCGCAGCTAAGAAAGATCCCGTTGTTGCATTAAGGACGGAATAAATTTGGGTTACAAAAGCTCAAATCTTTACCCACAAATCCGTCCCGACCTGGTACGGCGGGACGAAGGTAGTGCCCACGTCTAAATCCGAGCAGCGCAAGATGAAAGCGGAGATTCTCAAGCGTGACCCGAAGGCGGTTGTGGTTGACAGCGCGGCGAAGAAGAAAGACTTGGACTGGATTGACCGCATCGAGGAATTTGACGCGTTCATGGATTGAGGGGCAACATCTACATATCCTTAACTAAAAAAACGTCCGGG
>CANQDS010000073.1 GCA_947593655.1 uncultured Lachnospiraceae bacterium
CAGGGCGGAGAGTTCCGATACCGCCCGGATCCCGGCGATGTTCCCCCGCCCATAACCGCAGCTTACCACCGGGAGGTCCCCATACCGCTCCCGGAGGGCGTCAATCTTTTTGGGAAAATACTCCTTCTGCCGGATGGGGGTCGGTTCGGAAAACAATTCCCTGATCCGGGCATTTTCATCCAGAACACAGTACTTCGTATAAGTTGACCCGACATCGATCCCGATCCCGCTCATAGGATCTCCCTCAGGATATCCAGCTGCTTCCCGGCCCGTTCCAGATCCAGGTATTCCCGGTCGATCATGTCGATCTCCAGCTCTATCTGGGGCAGGTCGATATATTTTGCCGAGACAAAATCGCACTTGCAGCTCTTGTTCCGCAGGGAAATAGCCGCCTTCGCCCCGGACCGGGCGATACAGTCCTGAAGCCTTGCGCGCTTTGTCTTTGCCGACAGGTTCAGGAAGGTGTAGTTGTAAGCGGTGAAAAGCTGTTCCATAGGACTTTCCCCGTCATAGTCCAGGCTCCACCAGGTGATATAGTTGGAGCCGCAGACCCGAAAATCCGGCAGCAGCTCCTTAAGGTAGCGCTGAGGGTGATACCACAGCGGGTAACCCAGCCAGAAGACCGGTTTCCGTTCCCGGTCAGCTTCCGGGGAAGTCGCGTAGTACTCATACATCGCCGTATAGAATTCCGCTGTCTCCGGCTTGCAGCGGAACGTGATCAGATAGGAGATCCCGTCAAACAGGACGGTCGGCTCGATGTCCTTTTCCGGAAGCAGGTCCACGACCTTCTTCCAGGCTGCCACACTGTCCCTGCTGTTTTGGAGCAGCGTTTCCAGCCGGTTTTCTTCCAGTCGGTTCCCACTTAATTTCTCCATTTGGGCAATAAGATCCTTATGCTGCGCCGTCACATAGGAAAAAGCCTGCTCCCGGTCCGCATACTCCCCGGGATAGTCCAGCACGATCAGCGGCACTTCATACTCCTGCGCCAACAGGTTCCACCAGCCGGGCAGGGTATTGCACTGGTTGTTTGTAGCAATCAGCACATCCGGCCTGGGCGGCAGGCCTCGCGGTGCGGTCCCGGCGGAAAGCGCCCCGTTATAACAGCCGGAATACGCGCAGCAGTCCCTGCACAAGCCGCCCTTCTCGCTCTCCTGCAAAAAACCCTGCTCCTTCCCGCTTGCTGCGATCACAGCAGCATAGCTTTCCGGATAGATATATTCGATATCAAGCGCTTCCAGGATCTCCACCGGCGTAAAGGCGGTGACCCATGCCACCTTCCTTTCCGGAAGCTTCCCTTTGGCATACTTGGAAAAATCCCTATAATACTCCCGCATCAGCTTCGCCTGAAGCTGCAGATAAGACTGTTCCATAGTTCCCCCTTCTTACAGCATGTCCGCGAATGTCCCAATGGCAAGGGACATTTCATTTTCACCCTGTGAGCCTGTCACTGCCACGCGTAAACTCCGGATTCCCAATTCATCCAGCATCTTCTGGTAGGCCGGGAACAGGTAGTCATAAGGCTCGCAGTATTTCTGTGTGATAAAGATAACCCCCTGCACCTGTTTACGCAGCAGCTCTTCTTTATCTTTTGCAAGGATCCGGGCGAAATCATCCTGGGACGGCAACGGCATGGAAGAAAGTATACTTAGGGCAATGTTCTCAAAAATATTCCCTTCCAGCATTACATCCGGTGCTGAGGACAGCCGATGGGATTCCGGCAGACGGTCGCCGACGATATGTAATCCAGCCGCTTCGATCTGCCGGATGATCCCGCTCCCGGTCTGGGTGGAACCCACCACAAAGACCCTCGGACCATCCGGATAGGGGCAGGAGGGCAGTTCCGCGGGAACCCTCTGTTCACGCAGTGGCTTCTGAAGCACCCCATGGATCATGTCAAGATAAACGCCGTAACTCAGTTCCGGCAAATGATCATAAAGCTCCCTGAGCGTCTTGTTCCGTTCATTTATAAGTTTCGTCCGCTCCGAAATATCGGTGAGTCCAATCCCATAGTAGTGCTCGACAGCGATTTTATACTGTCGGATACTGTCTGCCAGGTAGGGGATGGCAGAACCGTCCCTCCGGGCCGGAATCGGAAGGGAATACAGGAACCTGTTATACCCCCCCAGTAAGCCCTGAATGATCCGGCTGCTGTCACAAGTGCGGGGGAAGACCGCACCATCTATCTGTGGATCTTCCAGTATCTGGGAAATATAGTCCGACGCATATCGGCAGTAATGGGAAATCCTCTGCTTTCCTTCATAACCGAAAAACCGTATCGTGTCACATATCTGCTCCGGTATAAAGCCGGAGAGGGATAAAATGTTCATCTGCTTGCCCTCCTGAATCACGTCGTTATCTCCCTAAAAGCCCTGGTAAATGAACTCGCTTGGGTCATAACCTGGCCCATAGAATCCGAAAATAATTATGGCAAATAACAAAGCATAATACATTATCCAACGGAACACCAGGTTCTGACCCGCCAGCCTTTCTCTCACTCCAGTACCTTCCGAGTGGAGCCTCTCCTGCAAGACCGACACTTTTAAAAGTACCCCCAGCGCCAGTACACCCACAATGAAATCCGGCGCGTCCAGCCCCAGTTTAAACAGGGAACCATCTGTGAAGATCCAGATGTTCGGGTACAGGGACGCCTTCAGCATAGAAAGCGCCGTCCGGAAGCTGCTGGCCCGGAAGAACACCCACCCGATAGTGATCAGGGTAAATGTCCTCAGCCTTTCAAACAGATGCCAGCTGTAACACTCTGTATTGACTTTAAGGAATCCCTTCAGCCTTTTAAACACCGGTTCCAGCAGCTGCCCGCCTACGATGTAGACGAAATGCAGGAGTCCGGAACCCACAATGAAGTTCCAGGAACCTCCGTGCCATAGCCCTACAGTAAACCATAAGACCAACATCCCCAGGTAGATGGGAACTTTCTTCCCCCTCTTCTTCCCCAGGAGCTTCTTTGCCCTATCCCCGACTTTTGCCAGGGCTTCCGTCTTTAAGAGCGGATAGAATAGGTAATCCCTCATCCATCCGCCCAAGGTGATATGCCACCGCCTCCAGAACTCAGAGCAGGAACGGGAGAAGAACGGCGTTTCAAAGTTCTCCGCCATCTTTACCCCCAATGCCTCCGATACGCCCAAAGCGATATCCATAGCCCCGGAGAAATCCGTATAAAGCTGGAACGTAAAGCAGACTGCCGCGAACAGGATATACAGACCGTTGTAGGTATGGTAATCCCCATAGACCGTGTTCACCAGCACCGCCAGCCTCTCGGAGATGACCAGCTTTTTAAAGAACCCCCAAGCAATCCGCTGGAGGCCGAAGGTCACCCTGGTATAGTCAAACTTCTTTTCGGCGTACAGGGTCTCCGCTATCTCCGGATACCTGTTAATCGGTCCCGTCACCAGCTGGGGGAAGAAGCAGGCAAAAGCCGCGTACTTTAAAAGGCTCCTCTGCGCCTTACATGTCCCTCTGGATACGTCGATCAGATAACCCAGCACCTGGAAGGTATAGAAAGAGATCCCCAATGGAGCGATAATGGAAAACGGCTTTAACACCAGATCCCGATGGAATAATCCGCCCAGAATCCTTCCTGTGTATACAAAAAAATTTAAGTATTTACATACTGACAGAACACCCAGGTTCAAGAGCAGCGCCCCATAAAGCCACAGGTTCCGCCCTGCCCGGCCCTCTGTCTCTTCCATCCTTATGGCGGCTATCCAGGTAGAAACGGTGGACACGGCGAGAAACAGGATTAGGCGGATCCCATCCGCAAAATAACAAAATGCAAGACTCGCTAACACCAATAATGGAAGCCGGCATTTCTCCGGCACAATATAATAAAGCCCCAGCAGGCAGGCGAAAAACAGCAGGAAATAAAATGATGTGAAAGACATGGTTTATTTGATCCTTTCCAGGATGATATCCGCCATTTGGCCCACGTTCTTCATGCCGGTCACCTCTCCCATGGTGAACTTGATGCCGAAGCACCGCTCCACCGCCACCACCAGGTTGATATGCTCCAGGGAATCCCAGTCCTCAATGTCATCTGCCGTGGTTGCGTCGTTTACCGTGATGCTTTCATCATCAAACACATCCCGGAATACCTCATTCAGTTTTTCAAACACTTCTTCTCTTGTCATTTCATTATCCTCCATTTATCCGTTTTTTTTATTACCAAACCGATATAAAATAGTCCTACTGTTCATTCATCTGTATTACATGATTCTTCTTCTCATACCCTTCAGAGATATCCAACCGCCACACGGCGTTCCCCACATCATCCTCCGATACTTTCTCAAACCCCTGCAAGCCGTAGAACTCCTTCACCATCTTGTTTTTAGCGGTCGGGTAATAATACCCGTAAATTTCCTTAATTCCTCTCTCCTGGCAATTTCCTACCAGTTCATCCATCATGGCAAACTCCATGTCCCGCTTCAGTACCCGGCAGCTCATCAGCCACAAATCGACATGGAACTGGGTTCTCTCATCTTCGTCGGGTACCTTTCCTGGGTCAAAAGCCCCTTGATGCCCAAACACCACCGACACTACGCCGTTATCACCGAACCGGTCCTCCAGCTTTCCATACAGGGTAATATACTCTGACTTTCCCGCGATCTCCTCGATCTCCGCCAGGCTACACCGCCTGGTTGTCAGATTGAACTGGTTGCTCTTATTGGTCAGCTGGGCAATACGGGCCATATAGGTGGAAACAAAGGGCTTTATCTCTGCCTTCATGTCCAGCGAAAGCAGGTACTCCGTGTAATCCGTGAAGCTGGCTTCCTGCCTCTGCCTCGCCACGTTAGCCTGGTACATCTCGTTCCGTTTCAGGTCATCCTCCGAGAAGTTGGTCACCTCGAAAGAACCGGAACGGTCCAGTATTTGGATGTACTGCTCAGGGGTACCTATCTCCGGGACAGCCACCCCCGGCACCTGCTCCCGCACGATATGACGCTCCGCCGGGTTGTCATCCACAAACACCAGGCTGTCCTCCCCAATGTTCAGTTCCTTCGCGATGGATACCAGGTTCCGATCCTTCGGTTCCCAGTTGGCCTTGATCACCAGGAAATCCTCCGGTTTTAGGACGCTGTCCGGTCGGCTTAATCCCGCCAAAGCATTCTCCTCGTCATTTTTGGAATCCACTGTCAAAAGAACCCCTAGGTCTTTATGAGCTTTTAAGTACCGCTGAAACTCGCTGTACATCTGCCCCACGGAGGTTTCCTGGCCGATCTCGATCTTATCCGGTCCGTCGTCCCCCACGATACCGCCCCAAAGGGTATTGTCCAGATCCAACACAAACGCCTTCTTGTTCTTCCCATAGATAGACTTGATGATATTGGCAATGTTATAGGCCAGTTCCGGGATCGCCGGTACCGCCAGAGCATATTTGTACATGTGCCAGTAAAATGAATCCGACCATTTCTGCAAACCATAACAGGAGGCCAGCCAGCAGATGTCATTGATGTAAAAGTTCTCATGATTTTGGGCATAAAAATAGAACCGGCCATTGAGACGGTTCACAAAATTCAGCCTGCCGTGGATATCGGAAACATCCCTATTTCCCATAAGCCGGTAGACGGGCGGCTCAAAGTTGTTCTGGATAATAGGGCAGTGATAAGTTCCCTCAATCTTCCGCCACATCGCTTCGAAAGGCCCGTATGCCTGTTCCAAAAGCGCATCGATCTCATCCGCGGAATCCTTCACTGTCGGGAAGTCTTTGATATTCCGGGTGCTGGTATGAATGTAGATGATATCCGGGTGGAACTCTGTCAGTTCCGGATTATCAAACATCACGTCCTGCCAGTATTGGGCGTACCCGGATTCATAAAACACAGGTTCTATACCATAATTCAACAGGAATAATTCCAGGACCTCCTTCACGTCGTGAGTGGTGGACCCGCCAAGAATGGCGATCCGTTTACTAACGCGTTTTACGCCGGAATCACCGCCAGCTTCGCCTAGCAGCGTCCGTTTGATGGATTTCCTCTTTTTCAGAATGTAATCTGAGTCAAAGGGATATGCCAGCTCATTCATCATAATTACCTTCTTTCACTTTTTGTTCTATTACCGCAATCGCCAGATCTGCATTAACCTTCCAGGACTCATACATGGCATCCCATTCTTCCGAATACTCGGTACCCCCCCCGCTTATCTTTAAGGTCATAATTCTCAACCAGATAATTAGCCAGATAACGAGTAAACTTTACCGCACCGCAAGCATTCATGTGACTCGCATTATAAAAATCAGACGCAAAATTTACATTTAATTCATCATACAAATTATTAAGTTTATGTAATCATAGCCATATTCATCTACTATGATTTCTTTCATATAATTAAACATCTCTTGGACTTCAGCATTAATAGCTGTATAAGGATTAACAGTACAAAGCAAAACAATATCATGCTTCTTACAATAGTCCAAAAGATCCCTTAATATAATCTCTTGTTCAGCCGGCATTTTCCTACTTTCTATAACTGATGAAAAATCCTGATCTTGGCCTGATAAATTCACAACATCGCCACTCACCAAATGTCCGCCATTTATATCTTTTTTCTCAAAATCCCAATATTGCCAATCCTTTTCCTCCAAATGTTTCCACAATGAATGATATTTTATAATATCAAATAAATAGAGATGCCTCTCCTCAATATTATCAATAAGGAGATTTACAATGCGAATTTTATTGAATGAATATTTGACATTATCAGTCACATTGCGAGTCGCTCCTTCTTTCTCAATAAATTCATCAAACTCTGACTGATGCCTAGAAAACATCCTTAGTTCAATGACCACTACCTTAGGAACCTGGGTTTTCAATACTTCATCAAGCAATACTTTTATTACTTTGGGTTGCTGCACATTTGTTGCTAAAGGCCATGAAGTAAACCCATACTCATTCCATGCGAGAGGCGCAGCCCAATATGGATGAACTGGACTTGCGCCAATATAAACAACATCTAAACTCTTCTCTTTCTGCTCATAGAATCCCGCAAATCTTTTTTTTAAATCATTATCCTGGCGCAAAATGTAAGAAATGCTCACAAAAAGCGCAATAAAAATCCACAAAAATATAACTATTCTAAATATGTTTTTATATTTTTTTGTCTGCATTGTTAATAATTCACGGTTAATAATTCACCATTATTTGTCGTAACATTAGGATTTATAAAATAGGCAAAAATTCTCATTAATACAAGTGCAATTAGTGCGCTAAAAGCAATAACCAAAACTTTTTTTATACTAGCTTTCAATTCCTCCTCTGAAAGTAGCATGAAGCCAACAGAAAAAGATACTGAAAGCCAAAGAAGCGGCACTTTAAACCAAAAAGAAAAACTTATCCCATACTGTATCTCCACATTATTCAGAGATTTCAGCTGTTCAAGAAAATAATCCCGAAGAATCATTGCGTCATAGGTATACTCCCTTGCAAGAAACGCGCCATCACACATGCCGCTCTGGAAAAACTGCTCAGGATGCAATTCCTTATATGGGATCCCAGCCGCTTCACCAAAAATCCTTAAATTGCTTCCCATTTGACCAGGAATATTCACTGGAAGTCGCATATATCTGCTCAAAGCTACGATTAATGCAGAATCTATAATCCCGGCTGAACCTTTCAAAATATCCGGCAGACTTCATGGCAGTGGAAATTGATCTTGGATAATGGTATCCTTGATGAATACGCGCCTGATTTATATATGTAGCCCGCCGAAATGAGCCAGAGTCGATTTCCAATACAAAGATTCGTTCATGTCTCTTTCCGCAAAAAAGCGCAGAATATAATCCATATAATCCCGCGCCGATGATTATTTTATCGTATTGTTTCATTATCCGGCACCCCATTTCATTAGAAAGATTCTAATCTATTTATCGATCTTTTACAAACTAATGAAAATCCATCCCTTAATAACACGCCTTAATTGAACAATTTTTGTGATTAGCCAACCACCAGAATATTGCTGTTTTTCTTATCATACTCATTCTCTACATTAAGGAACCATTTCGCATTTCCAGTCTCATCCTCTAATATCTTGGTAAACCCAATCGTTCCGTAAAATTCTTTTACCATTGAGTTTTTAAGCGTAGGATAATAATAGCCATTTATCTTCTTTAGTCCGGTCTTCTTACATCTGGACACAAATTCATCCATCATTGCGTATTCCATTTCCCGCTTCAACACTCGGCAGCTCATCAGCCACAGGATAATATCTATCTCATCTCCATTAATTTTACCAATAACGACCGAAACCACACCATTATCACCAAAGCAGTCCTCCAGTTTCCCATACAGGGTGATATAATGGTCGTCACCTGCCATTTTTTCTATTTCTTCCTGGGAAAATCTCTTTGTTGTAAGATTGAACTGGTTTGTTTTATTCGTCAGCTGGGCAATCCTGGCCATATAAATATCCGCAAATGGCCGTATCTCTGCCCTCATATTCAGGGAACGCAGATAATCGCCATAATCCGCATAGGATTCCTGCAGCTGCACCCTCTTCAGATTCTCCCTGTACATCTCACTCCGTCTAAGGTCATCGCCGGACACATAGGTTATCTCAAAATACCCTCCTTTATCAATATGACGGACAAACTCCTCGACCTTCCTGGCTGTTATGACCGCTGTCTCCGGCAGGCTCTGGCGGATCTGCTCCTGTTCCGCCGGGTTGTCGTCCACAAAAACAAAACTTTCCGGCAGAAGGGAGAGTTTTTGTGCAGCCCGTGTCAGGTTCCTACTTTTAGAATCCCAGTTCGCTTCTATATCCACAAAATCTTCCGGCCTTAATACCATCTGCGGATGATTCAGGCCGGCAATCGCATTCTCATGTTCATTTTTTGACAGGATGCAAAGAACCACTCCCTGCTGCTGCAGGCTTTTCAGATATTCCTGAAACTCCGTATAGGCCTGCCCCATGGAAGTCTCCTGTCCCAGGACCAGATTCTCTACCCCGTCGTCACCGACAATCCCTCCCCACAGGGTATTGTCAAGATCCAGTGCCAGTGCCTTTTTATTCTTTCCATATATGGACTTAATGATATTGGCAACATTAAAGGCAAGTGTCGGAATAGCGTTCAGGCTTAATGTATATTTATACAGGTACCAGGCAATCGGGTCCGACCACTTTTCCAGGCCATAATCCGCGGACTGATAATTAATGTCATTTATAAAGAAATTTTCATGATCCCTGGCATATTCGGCGAACAGCATGTTGAGGCGGGTGATAAAACATACCCTGCCCTGCACATCTACCGCATCCCTGTTTCCCCTCAGTCTGTAGTACGGATACTCAAAATTATTCTGTATGATCGGGCAATGGTATTCCTGCTGCAGTTTGTCCCACATCGTCACAAAATGCTGGAACTGCGCCTGCAAAAGCTTTTCCACATCCTCAGCAGTACTGGCAGCATCCGGATATCCCATGATATTCCGGTTGGATGTATGTATGAATATGATATCCGGCTTAAACGCCCTCAGGGTGTCTGTCCCAAACATCGCGTCCTGCCAGTACTGACCATATTCTGACTCATAGAATAACGGCCTGATATTCTGGTCCAGGATGAACAGCTCCAAAATCTCCCTGATATCATGCGTCGTGGAGCCACCGAGAATCGCAATGCGCTTGTCTGTCATCTGTGTATTTCTTTCTAGCAGTTCCTGACGTATCGTCCTGCGTTTTCTCATGATCCGGGGCGCATCCAATGGATAGCTTAACATGCTGTGCATAATTATCTTTCTCCCGTTTTTTGTTCAATCGTTCTTATGATATCCCCGATGCAATAAAAGCTAGTCATCTCATCCAGGGAAAACTCTACCCCGAATGTATCCTCGATCGCCAGAATGATCTGGACATTCGCCAGGGAATCCCATCGCCCGACATCAGCTGCCGTGCTTTGTTGGTTAATGGTTATTGTTTCATCCCCCAGAACATCCCTTATGATATCCTGGATCTCATATAGTTTCTCCATCATTCAGTTCCTCCATGTCATCCAAAATCCCGTTTATATATTCCCCCGATTTCCTGTTGAGTCTGCGGTTCCGTATTGTTGTAATAAGACTTTTGGCTTTATTCTTGCACTTCCGTAGATAATCCCATCCCAACAGCTCATAAACGAGTTTATCAAAATCTTCCCTTTCGCACCGGGCAAAAAAGGCGCTCCGTTCTGCAGGTATCTTCAAAGTTGAATGGTTCAGGCAACCGTTTCCATCCACAATTTCTGAAATAGTGACAGGAAAGACCTCCAGCCTGTCCGACGCCTGTTCCAACAGCTTCCCGCCTTTATCCGTATTAACAGAAACGCAGGAAACACCGGCAAACAATTCCTCAGATGCAATAGAATCACTGCCCCAGAAATCACCGATCGTTATGTCCCCATATCGCTCTGTATCTGCATATTTACAGTTATAGCAGCACTCTCTCATAAAGAAATGGCCGGTTATATACCCGTTTATCCATGGGTCAATAAACCGATCACCGTAATACGACTTCCCGTTTTCAAAAATGACATGGGTAGATAGACTGGTCCACCCAAACCGCTTATTTTTAAAATGAACTGCCTTTACTTTTGAACCAAATTTTTTTTCAAGGGTTCTGAGAAAGTTCTGATATGCTTTGGGCGAATTGACACCACGGCAAACAAAATCGCAGGTCACCAGGTTTTCATATTGATCCTCGACATAAGACCGAAGTGCATCGACCTGGCACGGCGCACCGACAAACAGCACCTTTTTTCCAGACTCCAGAACTTCCCGTATCTTCCGGTAAGCAAGCCCGATATCGCTCTGGATATACTTGGATCGCATTGTCCGCAACAGAGTATTCCTAGTATTGCCGATGATATGCCCGGCCCGTTTATAATCATCCGTAAACGCACAGCCACATATGTAATCTCCTGCATCCAACAAAGAACTCGCCAGAGCATAATATATTCCGCCGGATGTGCTGTTGATTCTGATATTCTGGTTCTTCATCCACGCCGCATACCCTTCCTCCATGAAATGCGGTTCAGTAGGGTTCCGACGTTTCGAATTAACTACGCATCTGTCCAAGCATACACCGCAATGAATACATTTTTTAAGATCAATCTGCGGCATCCTCAGCCCCTCAGATCCTTCCTCTAGTGTAATTGCATCTGTAGGACAGAGGTTTGCACACAACCCGCATCCTGTGCAGATGGATGTACTTATACTTTCAATATTGTCCTGCATAGCTATGCTTTCCGCCCTGTACTTTTTGATATCATTATACCTCTGCTTTAAAAAACTATTCATTACCTCATCGTTGTCCTCCCACATTTTAAAAGTACAATAACGTGAGAATTCTTATCCTAATATGCATTCAAATATGTTCTTAAATCATTCAATCATTCTGTCTGCCTGTAATAATCAGATAACTCTCAATTCTGGCATTTTCGCATCTGTGATTATATAAGCGCAGACACTTCTCATCAATTTCCGACTCCGGAATCGTAACATTTTTGTGCCACTCTTTGAGTTGATTTTCCATAAAGGCATATTTTTCCTGACCACGTATGTCCGTGGCCAAATGATTTTGAATGAGGTAATTACCAATCCAATCTGTATACTTCGTTGCGCCATAGTAATTCAAATGTAAGTGCTCAGGATCACCAATATCAAACGTATCCGTCGCAAGCGAAAAATGGATCTCATCAATTAGAGGAACAAAATTAAAATCCAAGAAAAGGCTTTTCCCTTCAAGCTTTTGTTCTACAGCAAGATGTTTCGAAGACGTCCACTTATTTGTCGGCGTTTTTGCAATAACCAAATTTAAAGAGTGACTCTTACAAAAAGCCCTTAGTTTTTCAAAAAACTTCATGCCTTGTTCGCTAATCTCCTGCGTTTGTGCCGACCTATCTAAATAATAACTTGGAATCGGTATTTCTTCCAAATTATAATTTTGAAGCAAATTCGATGTCTGAATCCAATATCCTCTATTAAACCTTTGAATTATATGTTCGTTTTTGCTAAAATCTGTTTTGGACAATAATGTCCATCTCCTATGGTAGGATACAAGAGGGACAGCCCGAAACATGTCCTCCCATTCATAAGAAAAATCAGCCCATGCTTCTATTTTATGGTTCTTCGAAAACCGCATGCCATCAAGTGCCTTTTGAGTAAAAGCCTCACTTGGGGCATGAAATAACATCTCCGGGTCAAGAACTATGGTCTTTAACGTTTTAGAATGATTCTCATATACTTCTTTGAGCCAATAATAAGACGCTAAAAGAGGTTGCTGCTCGGTCCCCAAATTGTAAGAGCATATTCCATATTTCTCATAAAGTTCTATTGGAATTACTCCTGTAACCGTATAGCTTGATCCTAAGAAAAGAACTTCTATTGTGTTTTTCGGTTCCTCATATATTCCGTGTGTAGTATCAAAATTATTCCATGAAATATATGAAGGCAGAAAAAGCCAATTCAAATAGAAAAATATCGATATTGCAAATGTAATAAATAATATACTCGATAGAACTTTTCTCATTTTTTATAAAGATTGCTAAATCTTTTCCTCAATAATTCAAATTAACCACTCAACATTTTTAACATTCGTATCTAATTTTAAAGCGAATGCTAAAACATCTTTCAGTCTCTCATATATAAATATCCAACGAAATATGCGTTTATCCAGTGTCCATTAATCTAAAAATTATAAATATAATTAGGATCATCGATTCCTCTGGCATTCAACAATCTCTGGTCTCGGTTCATCCCATCAATCAGACGCATTTCATCATCGGTAAGCGAGAAATCCAGGATATCCATATCCTCTTCCATGTGCTCTTTGGAGAAGCAGCTTACAACAGGAATGACCCCATTCTGGTAATGCCACCTCAAGACAATCTGTACAACTGACTTCCCATGTCTCTCAGATATTTCCTGCAGGGTCTTATTTTCACTGGTATCTCTGCCCAAGTGTCCTGTTGGGGTATGTGCCATCAGCTGGATCTGATTCCTCCCGCAATACTCCAGGATCTCTTTCTTTGTATTCAAAGGGTGTATCTCCGTCTGTATCACCATGGGAAGTTCCAATCCCACTTCTTCCAGCTTCTTCAAGTGTTCCATTTCCATGTTGCAAGCACCGAAAGCCCTGCAACGGCCTTTCTGATATTCCTCCACAATCTGGGCATAATATTCCACCCAATGCTCCCCCTCAGGCCAGTGAAGAAGCAGCAGGTCAGCCTTATCTCTCCTCAGGTTTTTAAGGGACTGCTCCAGATTCCCGCTGACAGTCGTCGGGGAATATCTGCGCTCCACATCCATAGCCGAACATTTCGTTGCAATCAGGACACCGTCTTTTGATGCAACCTGTTTCCCTATTGCCTTTTCGGAACGTCCATAGATCCGCCCAGTATCATAAAAACGGAATCCTGAGGCATACGCATTCTCCAGGATTCCATTGATATGGGTATTACCGTAGAACTCCCGATTCCATTTCCTGTGTTTTACGGAAGAAAACATTTCCCGGATATTATATTTCAGAAACAGAATTGGGTTTCGTGTATATTTCCATATCACTCCTGTTCCAAAACAGATATATGGGAGTTCCACGCCGTTGCGCAGGACATATGTATTGGAATTCTTTTCCGTTTTCACAGCTGTATATCCCTTCCTATAGTTATTGGCTCTCTGATCAATCTTCTGGATGTCGTTCCATACGATTCTGGTGAACTGCTGCCGGGCCGATCCGTTTAAAAAAAGTCCATTATTGTCGTAACACCCAGGTTCCTGGAAACGCCCGTCATCCATGTAATCTAGAAGGGGGATCCCCTTTGCCTGTATTTCCGCAAGATTGTCATAAACGAATCTTCGGACAAATTCCTGCGACATACACTCCCACAGCTGGCGACTCATCGGGGGCAGAAGAAGAACCGGAAAAAGCCCCTGGGACTGGCATCCGTCTGCCACATCCGTCAGGTCACGGCGTTTCCGCCCAAAAGTATCCTTATAGTATTCTGCTTGGGAGGGATCTTGCAGATCCTTAAGATACCGGTTATCCTTTATCCAACCGTTTACCAGGGCCGATACCCCGGAAACCGGTTCTGCCTCAAACCTGCCTCTTCCAGTCGGTACTTCCGCTCTTTTTATTCTCCTTATCACTGCTCTGGCATAACGAATAACTGTACGTTTTACCGGAAGGATGCATGGAACAGTCCAATACAGCATGTATTTCCATTCAGGCAGATCCACATCCTTTTTCGGGAGCAGACCGACATACTTCTCGGAAAAACTGTCCCTATACAGATATTCATTTTCCGCAAACGAGAGCGGACATATCACAATGACGACAACCCCGCCTGTCTTCAGATGATGGCCATAATTACGGATCATCCGGGCATCATACCGGAAATCCTCCGGCGAAACCGCAAGGTTATACCCATTGATTTCCGGAACCGCACTCCAGTCAAAGTCATGGAGACTCGGACCAGAACCGATATTCACCACATCAAGACCGTCCGGTATGTTTTTAAAATGGCTTAATTCCATATGTCTATGCCTTCCACTCGATATATCCGAAAGCCCTTCCCGGCGTTGTGCTTATCATGGCTTTCGGCGGAACATCTTTTGTGACTAATGCATTTGCTCCGACAACGGCGCCCGTCCCGATGTGGACTCCACGGAGAACCGTTGTTTTCACCCCCAGCCAGACATGGTCATCCAACTGTACCTCCTGCGGATCATTCGTCCTGTTCCCCTCTGCATCGAAAACCGGGTGGAAATCACTGTCAAATATTGCCACATCTCGCGATATCAATATATCATTCCCAATGGATATTTTCTTATCAGCGATTATGGTTGCCCGTGTATTGATATGGGTTTCCCCGATCTGTATTTCCGCATCATGGTGCGCCTGCACCATGGCCCCATAGGCGAGTGTCACCCTCCCATTTATTTTCAGAAGGGAATTTTCATACAGCTGGCAGTATGTCTCCGCCTTTGATCCCTTAACTTTTCCCGTACCAATATGGAGGTCTCCATTCAATACAATCCTGGCCCCAGGTCTTAGTTCAATTTTTGCCCCTTTGTAAGGAAATATCCTGCTGCAATTATTTCTGGAAACGGCTTTACATAGGTAATTATAATAAACAAAATTAAACATATCCAATTTCAATACATTCTTTATTTTAGTTAACATATCTTTCTCCTTACCGCCTTATATCACTTTCTTATCATTATCTTGTTGACAAAGCCCCTAACATACCCTTTTTCTCTTTCCGAAAGCGAAATACACCACACAGATGTCCCAAAAATGACAGTATATAAAACAGCATATAAAAACACAGATACGTAGCTTGCATGAACAACGCCAAAATACATGGCCGCTGTCCCTGTTGCAAAAGGTATTACCCATCCGGGTAGAAGCCTGAACATCTCCATATAATATGCCTTCATATCCAGCCTTACTTTTTTCTGGTAATAAATAGTCTGCACAAATATACAGATAATCACCTCACATACAAAGGTCCCCAATGCGCTGCCGATCGCCCCCAACCGTTTGGCCAAAGGAATACTGACAAAAAGGTTTAGGAAGGCTACAGCAACATTGATCAATATCTGTATCTTATGCATATTTTTGGCTCTTGCAATATCCTGTCCCAGTCCTTGACTCAAAGCTACCGTTACCGGTACCATGATTAAGACACCAATATAATAGGAATCCGTATATTCCTGTCCAGACCACCTTAGAATAAACGGTTTACCCAAAAAAACAAATCCTAACATGATAAAAACGGCTACCTGCGCAAATATCCTGGATGTTTTAATGAACAGACTGGATAACTCAGCCTCATCCTTTCTGGCAGCCAGTCGGTTTACTTCCGCAATAAAAACACCTGACACCGCACCTGAAATTGTCAAAAAATAACTGTTAAACGTACTTCCCACGGAATACACGGCCACAGAATCCGCCCCGCTCACCCTTGCAAGAATAAACTTGTCCACCTGCCAGTTCAACTGATCCATAACTGCCTGGATCGCTATAAATCCTGCAAAAACCACAACAGATCCCAGAAATGCCTTGTCCGAATATCCCAAGTCAAACCTCATCTGAAGCTTTACCATAGCATACAGACAGTTAGCTGCAAGCATTGCGAGTGTTAAGACCAGATTTATTACTACAACCGAAACCGAACCAAATCCGGCAAGCAAAAAAGGCACGGTCACTACTGGGACCAGTATAGTATGCAGAAGGTCAATTAGTTTTCCTATGACAAATTTCTCATGTGCAATAATACAGGACGAGAAAACGCCATTCAGTGAAGTGGCAAGGACTGTTACAGAAAGGACACGAATCGACTTCTTAAATATTTCGTACTCTCCAGGCAGTATTTTGCTTCCAAAAAGAAATTCCGCATTGGCAGAAACCAGCAATCCGCCAGCCATGCCCATAATCCCAAGAAGCAAAAAAATTTTAAGAAAAATTCCATTAATGCTTTCTGAACTGTACGTTTTCTTTTCCCGGGACTGGACATAATACCTTACATATGCCGCATTCATCCCACCGTTTAAGATGGTTAGATACCCTATAAATGAAATACAAAGGGAATATATGCCATATTCGCTTTGTCCTAGCGAATGTAGGATTATCGGAGTATAAATAACGCCTGAGAGTATTTTAAATGCTACTGAAAGATATGAAAATACTACCCCAGCTGCTATCTGTTTCTTTTGGTTTCTTTCCATCTCTTAATCATCCCATCAATTTATCCCTTATTATTCTAACAACGCATTATCAAAACTCTCTAAATCTGATAAACTAGTGTCTAATTAGCTTTTAAATCATTAGCCTCTGTTATGAAGTGACTTTTGTCAAGAGGTAAATTTGTATTTCACAAACTTTTTCTTTTCTCTGACAAATCTCACATTTTGATCTTCTGACAGCGCCGGAAAAGGGCTCTGATTTTACAGTCCCCGGCAGTTGGCCACTCTGTTATTCGTGGATTGGTTACC
>CANQDS010000074.1 GCA_947593655.1 uncultured Lachnospiraceae bacterium
TTTCGGTGCCCTGCAAATCGCAAGTATTCTTTTTTCCTTTTCGGTAAGAATATCATCTTGGGTATCATCTTGGGTATCATCTTGGGTATTTTCTTGGGTATGCAACGCATGAAAGATTACCATTATCTCACTGGAACTTTTATTTGCAGACTACCTAGCAGCAATCCCACGTATACAGCACACAGGAAAAATCTTTCGCAGCCAGATCCTCCGGAGTGATAAAGAAATTCGCAACCCCGCAGTCGCCCCACATGATCTCACGGCCGGCCGCATCCCCGCTGTCGATCTGCAGAAGAAGAACCGTATGATGCTGCAGTTTTTCAGAATCCTCGCGGGGATCCTCCTGCGTAAACACAGGATAACCGCCGATCTTATGCCCGAAACTATCGGCTCCCTCCAGAACGGCTTCTGCCGCTTCATCCGGAAGATCAAAGACGCTGTTGATCTTACGCTGCGGATATTTCTGATTCCAGAGCCCGGTAAAAAGCGGATCAAACGAAAAATCACAGTTGGAAATGCCCTCTTTTCGGGTATTTTGGAACCGGATGCCGAACTCACCTTCAAATGGGAAATACGTTTCGTAATCCGCCGACCACGGTACATATTTTGCGGCACATTCCTCCTCGGTAACGCTCTCATCCAGACTTTCGTAATAAACAACCCGGCTGACGTCGTTTTTGATCATATCCTCGATCTGTTCTTCCAGACCGTATACCTCATCATCCAGAACCCAGAACTGCAGCATTCCCTGCGGGGAAAGCTCCGAAAGCGGGGAATCCGGCGGCAATTCCGAAAGCCGGATCTGCGCCAGAAGGCGAAGCTGCCTCCCCTGGCTGTCCACAGGGCATTCGCCGCCCTTCGGCAGATAAGGGATTCCGCCCAGTCTGCTTCCGGTAAACGAAACAGGCCCGTCCGTCAGCTGAATCTCCACCATGCTTTTGCTGGAAGCGGACCGAACCTGCGCCGCAATCTCTTCCGCCTGTTTTCTGATCTCCTGCTCCTCTGTTCCCGGAGAGGCTGCCCATGCGGCAGCCGGTTCATTTTCGGTTTTTACAGCGTTTTCCTCCCTCGGCGCGGAAACGGGAGCCGCGACCTTCCCCGCCTCCAGCACCGGTTTCTTTTTGAAAAAATCAAACATAACAAGCCTCCTCTTATTTTCATACTGTTTAAAGTATAACGGAACCGCCGCAGAATGACAACCGCATTCCGCTGGACAAAGTATTTAAAATATGCCAAAATTAATTCATAACTGTTCAGTCAGCAACTTTAGAGGGGGAGGAAAATACAAAAATGATGATCGGCATTGATCTGGGAACCACCAATTCCCTGGTCAGCATATACAGAAACGGAAAGACCGAGCTGATCCCGAACCGTCTCGGCCGCATCATGACGAGCAGCGCGGTAAGCGTGCTGGAGGACGGAAGCCTTCTGGTGGGAGATGCCGCCAAAGAACGTCTGGTGGCGCACCGGGAACGGACGGCGGTTTCCTTTAAACGGCTGATGGGAACCGGACAGACCATCCGGCTGGCC
This sequence comes from uncultured Lachnospiraceae bacterium, assembly GCA_947593655.1. GTDB lineage: Bacteria > Bacillota > Clostridia > Lachnospirales > Lachnospiraceae > Roseburia. The sequence continues at coordinate 1,531 of CANQDS010000074.1, forward strand.
GACCGGACTTTTACGCCGCAGGAGCTTTCGGCGCTGGTCCTAAAACAGCTTTATGCGGATGCAAAGGATTTTTTACAGGAAGAAATTGAAGAAGCCGTGATCAGCGTACCCGCCTATTTTGACGACAATCAGAGAAATGCCACAAAGCTGGCCGCGGAACTGGCCGGCCTTCCGGTCAGGCGGCTGATCAATGAACCCTCGGCGGCAGCGTTAAGCTACAGCCTGTCCACCGGTCGAAACGACTGCTGCCTGATGATCGTGGATTTCGGAGGCGGAACGCTGGATGTGAGCATCGTTCAGTGTTTTGAAAATGTTATAGAGATCATCGCCATCGCCGGTGACAACCGTCTGGGCGGAGACGATATCGACCGGGGCATCGCGGACTATTTCTGCCGGTATCACCGGCTGCAGGAAAATACGCTTTCCGACAGCCAGCGGGAATCGCTGCTCCGTCAGGCGGAGTCCGCAAAAAAAGCGCTCTCTGCAGAAGGCGCCGCACCGCGCATCCGGCTTTCGACGGATCAGGAACGAACGCTGACGCTGGATAAATCTCTGCTTCGTGAGATCTGCCAGCCGCTTTTAGACCGGATCCGTCCGGTAATCGCGAATGCGGTCCGGGACAGCCGTCTGCAGCCGGCGCAGCTGGACGATGTCATTCTGGTCGGGGGAAGCGGAAAACTGGCGGTACTGGCGGATTATCTGGAAGAGCTGCTGGGAAAGCGCCCGCTGACCGCAGAGAATCCGGAAACGATCGTGGCGGAAGGCGCCGCCGTCTGCGCCGGGATCAAGAGCCGCAGGGAAGAGCTAAAAGATATGGTGATGACGGATGTCTGCCCGTTTTCCCTCGGAATCGCGGTTGCGGACGAGGCCGGGGACCGGAACCTGCATATGGCGACCATGATCTCCCGAAGCAGTATGCTTCCCGCCAGCCATAAAGATTTGTTTTCCACGTTAAGCGACAATCAGGAATGGATCCGCCTGCAGATCTATCAGGGGGAAAGCTATTATGCCGAGGAAAACCGCAAACTGGGCGAACTGACCGTGCGCGTTCCCGCAGACCGGGCGGGACGGCAGTATGCGGAAGTCACCTTCGCCTATGACATCAACGGCATCCTCCATGTCGAAGCGAAAAGCAGCGGCGGCGACATCCGGGAAACCGTGATCGTAAACCCAAACGTACATATGACGGAGGAAGAAATCCGCCGGAAAGTAGAGGAACTGCGCCAATTGCAGTATGCAAATGAAAGGGAACAGGAAGATCTGCTTCTGACGGCGCGGGCGGAACGGCTTTACACCGAACTGACCGGAGAACCGCGGGAACAGGTGGGAATGTTTCTGCAGCATCTGCAGCAGACCATCCGAAACGGCGGACTGGTGGAAAAGAAAAAGATGCGCCGGGAAGCGGCGGACTGGCTGGATCAGATGGAAAAATGGGTGTATTACGCCTCATGGGAACTGTCGGGGCGTTGAGGACGAGGACTTCTTATCGACGGAAACTGTCACAGAAATAAGAAATGAACCAGAAAAAATTGTAAACAAAAAGAGGAAAAACAGGAGCATCATATGGAATCGATATGGGAAATTCTTAAAATCGAACAAACAAATGATATCCGCGCGATCAGGCGCGCATACGGGATCATGGCGGCAAAATACAATCCGGAAGAACATCCGGAGGAATTTCTGCGCGTCCGGAAAGCATATGAGCAGGCGCTTGCGGCCGCAGACGAACACGGCAGCACAGCAGCAAATACACAAGCGGATTTGCCAGACGATCGCAGCAACACACAGAATACACAAGCGGATTCTCCGGACAATCGCGGCAGCACAACGGCGAATACACAGGCGGATTCATCGGCAGATTTGCCAAATGAACGCAACAAAGCACTGGCAGATTCACCGGACGATCGCAGCAACACACAGAATACACAAGCGGATTCACCGACGGATCCGCCTGATGCATTCCACTGGAATTTCACGGAGGAAGCCGCTCCGGCAGACACCCCCGCCATCCGGAAATTCCGGGAGCTCTATCTGGGGAAACGAAAGAAAGACCGGAACGCATGGAGCGATTATTTCTTAAGCGCCGATTTTCTGGCGGTATACCGGGATCCGGATTTCCTTTCGGCTATGTTGAACACTGTTCAAGATAATCTGGAGAGCAATCCGCCCGCCAAAGAATTTCTGACGGAACTTTACATCACTTACGGACTGACCGAATCCCGCACGGCGGCGGGGCGAATCGAACCGGAGGAAGGCGCGGCGTTCGACGGCATCGAATATGTGCTGAAGCTGGCGGAAACAGGCCCTGTGATCAAACGCTTTAAAGGAAACGATGAAGCCATGAGAAACGGTTTCCGGGACTACCGGCAGCTGCTCCGAATCGCCGCAAGGGAACCGGAAGCGGACGAAGAACAGCTTCTTTTAGGAAAGATCGTGGATCGCTACACCCTGTCCAATATTTCCGACAAGCCGATCCAAAATGCATGGCAGTACGAGCTCTCCCAGCGCCACCCGAAATCGATCCGGCTGCTCAGCTATTTTTTCGCCAATCAGGAGCTGCCGGAAAAGGCCTACCAGATCGTATGGGATCATCTGCACTTAAACAATACCCTGTACGGAAAAGAAAAGCTGCTGTACGGAGAGTTAAAAGAGGCGGTGCTTTCGCGTACTCCGGCGGTTGCCGAAAAACCAAAACCAGATTACCAAAAGCTCACCAACGAATTAAGCGAATGCCGGGCGCACGGTGCCGCTTCGGAGATTGACCGGCTTTTCGCACGGGAAGATTTTCAGGCGGCGCTGCTGGATCTGTATTTTGTAGAACAGAAGCTGTTAAAATATTTTATTATGCCGTGGGACGATCCGCATTACATCAACCGGCTGGAGGAGTTTTACACCAGCCATCCGAACGCTCCGCTCCGCGGACAACTTTTCAGCAGGATCCGCGACTGGCGGAACGATTACCGGGTGAAACAGGAACTGAAAGAGGATAACGCCTGTGTTCCGGAACACGGTTTGTTTGATTTCACAAAACGCGCCTATGTGCGCTATTACTTAAACGCCGGGTTCCACCGGGCAAAAGGCTTAAACGATTACCAGGCCGACCTTGCCGATGTTCTGGTCAGACGCCTTCCGGCTTCCCCGGAATGGACGAAAAAGCTGCTGGATCCGGAAACAGGAGCGTTTCCGGCCGGGAAACCCGCGGTATCGGTCCGCTTTGATGAGGATGTTCTGGAGATATTTTTCTATCCAAAGCATCTGGCGTACCGCTGGAACGGAAAAGATTACGGGCCGTGTTATCCGTGGGAACTGCTGCAGGATGCGACAGAAGAACTGTTTTGGCTGCTTTTACCGATCGCACAGGCTCCTTTTGCGGAGCATGAAGCCGTAAACCGGGAACTCTGCCGCCGCCTGTCCGCCCTTTTGCTCCACCCTGAAGACGCCGTGGTGATCGCGGACTGCATTACCGGGAAAATCTGCCGTCTGGAAAGCGAAGCGGACGATTATCAGCCGTATTTTACTTTTTATGAGGAACTGGGGGAACGGCTGCTCGGCTGCGATGTTTACCGGAACGGCGAAATGGTCTTTTTCGAGGAAACGGAGAACGGCGAGCAGCTGCTTCCAACCGGACAGTATCAGGCGCAGGATATGGAGATGGCTTCCGTCATCGCCCGAAGGATCTTCGGAGAACTGCGGGGCGCAGAAACATCGGACGCTTTCCCTCTCCCGGAACGGATGCCGACGCGCCTGCTCCTTAAGAACCAGTGGGGATCTCCTTCCGTAATTGAGGGCAGTCAGCTAACGGAGGAAATCCTTCTGGAAAATCTCAAACAGTTTTTTGCCGGAAAACGCGTCCGCGTAGAACTGGACTGGAACGGCGCCGGATCTTTGGTATTCCGGAAAGAAGGACGGCTGGAACGCTATCTCTGCATGTATTTCGACCATCAGGCGCACAGCTGGAACGCGCTGATCGCGCAGCCGGAAGTCTATGCAGTAATCGAAGACGATCAGATCCAGTATACGCCTTTCGGGCTGGGAATGCTGCCGGACTACCTGATCCACCAGAATACTTATTCCATCCAAAGCCGCTTAAAGGATATTTTTGACCAGCTGGGAAGAAACCAGCCGAAACCGCAGCCCGGCATGTGGGATTCCCATGTCCACCGGATCCGGAAGGAACTGCGCTACCACTATGATATGCGGGTATACGGGGATTTTTCCCCGGAACAGACCAAAAATCCGCTGACCGCGGACTTTGACTTCGCCATACTGCCGTCGAAACTGCTATGGACGGATCCTGACGGCCGGCAGCAGGAGCACATGGTCAACGCGCGCAGGGATGCCATGCTGGTACAGGATCGTCTGCGGGATTATATGTCCGGACGGCTTGCGTCGCTTTGCCTGAGCTGGCAGATGGTTGTTTCGCCGGAGGATGCAGAAACTGCCAAAGCCGCAACAGCAGCAAAGAACGCTTCAGAAGCCGCAACAGCAACAACAGGGAACGGCTCAGAAAACGTAACAACAGAAACAGGAAACGGCTCAGAAAACGTAACAACAGCAGCTGGAAACGGCTCAGAAGCCGTGGCTCCACAGACGCTGCCTGTCCGATCCATAGAACTGCTCCGGGATCAGAACAAACACCGGATGCTGTACGCGGATGAACTGTGCGGGAGCCGCCAGTGGCTTGTCAGCAATGTCGGAGAATATCTGGACGCGGAGGGCAAAAAGTACCGCAAAGAAACGTTCTTAGGAAAAACCGTACCGGGCTATCTGGTGCATGAGGACTTAGAGCGGATCCGCGGCTGCCTCGATCTGCTCCTCCCGGTGATCGACGTTCCGGACCGGATCGTAACGATGTTTGGCGAATTTGCGCCGGATCCGTCATGAGCATGAGGATCCGGCAGGATAACGCCTCGCCTTTCCTATACAGAAAGCCTGCCACTGGCAGCCTTTCTGCATACTATGCTATACAGAAAGCCTGTCACCGGCAGTCTTTCTGCATACTATGCTATACAGAAAGCCTGTCACCGGCAGTCTTTCTGCATACTATACTATTAAAAAAGAAACGGAGCGTCCGACGCAGTTCCGTTTCTTTTTTCCTCTTACAAAAACTTCTCTTCAAACTCGCCAATCTGCATCGGTTTTCCAAAGAAATACCCCTGGATCATGCCGATGCGCATCTGATTTAAGATCTCGCACTGTTTCTTTGTTTCCACGCCCTCGACGCAGACTTTCACGCCGATGGTCGCCGCCAGTTCCGCCACCATCTTGACAAACGCGTCCGAAAAATCGTCCTCTCCGATATGCTCGATAAAACAGCGGTCGATCTTGATGACGTCGATCGGCATTTCCCGGATATGGTTTAAGGAAGAATACCCGGTGCCGAAATCATCCAGCGCGACGCGGACGCCGAGCGCCCGTATCTGCCCGAGAACCTCCTTCATCCGCTCCATATCGTTGATCGCAAGGCTCTCCGTGACTTCCAGCGTCAGGTTGGCCGGATTGATCCGCGTATCGTCCAGCACTTTCTGGATTTTCTTAACGATATCATTCTGCAAAAGCTGCACGACCGAAAGATTGACATTGACATGGTAATCCGGATGCCCCATGTCGTTCCAGTAGCGGCAGCGCTTAGCCGCCTGGAGCAGCACATAATCGCCGATCGGATTGATCAGCCCCAGATACTCCGCCAGCGGGATAAAATCCACCGGGGAAACAAACCCCAGCTCCGCGGAATTCCAACGCACAAGAGCCTCCGCCCCGCAGCACGGATCCCCCTCTTCCTCCACGTTTACGATCGGCTGGTAATATACTTCAAACTCCCGGCACTCCTCTAAAGCGGCTTTCCGCATATTCTTCTCCAGATCCAGCCGCCGGTACGGGGAAGAACCGTTCTTGCTGTTGTAATATTCAATGCGGTTCTTTCCGTCTTTTTTCGCGGAAAACAGCGCAATATCGGCCTTGCGGATCACTTCCTCCACGGTCTTTCCATCCGTCGGGAAACGCACCACGCCGATGCTGATCGTGCAGTAATAGTACTCCCCGCGCAAAAGCCACGGATGGGTAAAAATATCCTGGATCTGCTGGCAGATCTTATCCAGATTCCCATAATTTTCATTCGTAACGATCACGATAAACTCATCGCCGCCCATGCGGTAGCAGTTGTTTTCAATGCCCTTCACATGGCGCAGGCTGTAGGAAACCGCTTTCAAAAGCACATCGCCGTGCTTGTGCCCCAGCCCGTCGTTGATATTCTTAAAATCATCGAGGTCGATGTACAAAAGCGCGCCTTCTTTTCCCGTTGACTGCGTATCGCGGATGCATTGCGCCAGATCGTGTTCGCAGCGCATCCGGTTGTACAGCCCGGTCAGGAAATCATTGTTCGCCTGATCTTCAATCTTCTTCTGGTATTTCTTCTTCGCAGTAACATCGTAGAGCGTACACAGAACGGCCCTGCGCCCGTCCACCCAGTTGATCGTCGTGCGGTAGATATCGAACCAGCGTTTCTCCACCGCAGAATACACTTCGTTGAAATAATTCCCGCCGCTCTCCTCCTGCTGCGGAAACAGAAGCTGTTCCACCGCGCCCGAAGCGATGCTGTTGACAAGCAGCTTCTTAAACTTCTGGTTCGTATAAAGCATCTGATGCGCCCCGTCGAGCACGCAGATCCCGCAGCCGATATTTTCCAGGATCTCCTCCATCGACGCATAGGAGCCCGCAAGGGAATTTTTCTCCCGGCGCTTGGCCAGAATGCTCGAAACGATCCGCCGGACATCGCTTAGAAACCGGATATCGTCCAGCTCCCACTTCCGCTCCCGGACGCTCTCGTAAAACACGAGGTACATCTCCGGCCTGCCGCCGCTTTCGACCGGCTGGAAGATCCCTGCCGTGATCCCGTATTCCCGGAAAAATGTTAAAAACGCTTCCGGCAGCATGGAATCCGAGGAAAGGATATACTGTTTCCCGGTAAAAAACGGCGCTTTCTCCTCCGGCAGCTTCCGGAACACGTCCGCTTTCTTCCACTCCTCCTGACGGGCATATTCGCAGACGATCTCCAGCGTGCCGTCCGCCTCATCCTTCCGAACCAGAAAACCGCAGGAAATGTCCAGACCGTCACAGGCGGTCTTTAGGATCCTTTCCGCAACCCCGGCAAACTCATCGTCGGATTCCAGCGTCGAAAGGATCTCCCCGATCGTCTCGGCGCGGCGCAGACGGCGCGCCAGCTTCTCTTCGGAGGCGATGCTCTTTTTCATCGCTTCCTGCGCTTCGATTTCATCCATCTTCAGGGAAAACATCATCCGGGAAAGCGTTTCCAGAAATGCCACGGACTGGTAGAAACGCTCCCCCGTGGTCGTCATCATATATTCCGGCACCGGATCCGCCTCCCCCGCTTCCTCCGCAAGGATTGCGGCCGCGATCCAGATGATCTGGGTTTTCCCCTCGATCCATGTGGATACGGCGCACAGCTTTAATTCCTTCTGCGGCAGTTCGGCCTCGATCATCTGCTCCATCGAATTGGACTGGATCCTGTGGATCAGCGAAAGATACCGCTCATGCGGGATCCGCTCCCGGAAATACTCCTGCTCCCGCGGCTCCCCGTAACACTGGGTGATCATTCCCTCCGCCGCCCCCAGGCAGAAAACATATACACCGTTCATTTTGCAGAAACGATCCTGGAGATACTGTATCACTTCCTCATTGATCAGGCCGGACGCCCGGTTATCCTGCTTCTCATATCCCGCCATTTTACTGTCTGACTCCTATCACTAATAAATAAAATCCGTTTTTTTCCTGCATACAGGTCTCCTGCAGCAGTTCAAAGCCTTTGTGCAGACGCAGCTGCTTTTTCACGAAACCGATCTCATTGGTATACATGATGATCACGGCATCCCGTTTCAGTATCTCCGGCACCTTCGCGAAGAAATCCGCATAGAAGCGGTCCTGCTCCTCTTTGCTCTTCTTCCCGCGCACCGGCATATTCGTGACCAGTTCGTCAAAAAGATACCTGTGCGAAAAATGCATAAAGTCCCGGTTGATAAAATGGATCTCCCGTCCGGCAAGCGCGGCGTTTTCCCGTCCCATCTCAATGGCATCGGCAAAAATATCCGTCGCATACATCTCTCCCGCCGGAACCAGCCGGTCGCGCTCGATGAGCATGGTTCCCACGCCGCAGAACGGATCCATGACCTGCGCCCCTTTTTTCAGGTAGGGCTTCACAAGCTCCATCATCAGTGCCGCCGAAGAAGGATGGATGGACGCCGCGATCGCGTTTTTCCGGTAGGCAAACCGCATATCTTTCCTTGTAAAACATTTCAGGCACGGGAAAAACCGGCCTTCTTTATCCGCGGTCAGGCGCAATTCCACCTCGTACTCCGAAGTCGAATTGACCATTTTCCCCCCGGAAAGGCGCTCCAGCTCCGCGGAAAACTTTCTCGTAAAAGCGCTCCGCTCCTCCAGCGTCATGGCGCTCCGGCACTCCACCCGGAAATAAAAGGCTCCGCCGCCCCGGTGCATCTGCGCCAGCTGCGGAAACACCCCGGCCTCCCAGAGCGTCTGCGCCGCCGCTTTCGGCTCCTGCGGCAGAAGCCCCCTGCCCCGCACGGGAAACAGCATTTCCCGGTAGGTTCTAAGAGCGTCCAGCGCTTCCGGATGCTTTGTTTTCACCAGAACGCCCAGCGGATGGACGGCCGTCTTCCCGACCGGAACCATCCTCCGCACGAATTCCCGGTGGAGGCGGTTCGTGGTCAGAAGGATCTCCAGTTCCCGCCCTCCGGCGTCAAATTCATGATGTTCGATCCCTTCATAGCGGATCAGGATCGCGCGCAGACTGCGCAGCTCCTCCCCGATATGCTTCCGCTCCTCTTCGCGTACCTCCTGTGCGCTCAGTTCCTCGATCCGTTCCCGGAAAAACGGAAGCAGTTCTTCCACTTCCAGATGCGCCAGCGCGTCCAGATACGCGCTCTTCACAAAAAGCGTTTCCTCCGACCGGTATGCCTCCAGAAGCGCTTCCAGGGCGTCCTGCCTGCCCAGCTCTCCCAGAAGCAGCGCCGCGTTCCTGCGCGTTTTCGCATCATCGGAATGAAGAAAGCCCGGCAGAAGCCCCTCTTCCCGTTCGATCATCCGCATTAACTTCTCCCGCTGCGCTTCTTCCTTGATGCACTTCCTTAAGGTGCTTAAATTGCTGCGCACATCTTGCTGCTGCGCAAGCTCTTCCAATATCTTTTCCAACAAAAAAATACCCCCGCTTTTGTTTGTCCTGGTCAAAACTCCCTCTATCGGTGTATTGTATCGGATTTTACAGGATTTTACAAGATGCCGGAGGCTTCTTTTTCCCAGTATTTTAAATTGATGAGAATATAAGCAGCCGCTTTCAGCAGACAGACCAGCGCAAACACCCGCAGATCGATTGCAGCGCCATACATTTTTCCAAGCGGAGCCGCACAGAATGCATACTCATAGACAAGCGGCGGCCAGATTCCAGCGAACCATGCCGGAGAAACCATGCACACCACAGAAAGAAAAAAAGAAAAGACGGTATTCCTTACGATATTGGATACCGCACCAAGAAGCAGGGCTCCGACGCTCCACGCCGCCGCTTTGGCCAGCGCATCCGTAAAGTAATACTGCGCAAGCGAAATATCCGGATAGCCCGAATAGCCCAGCAGATTCCTGACGCAAAAATCCTGCCCGCCTCCCGCCTGACAGACAAAGACTGCGTATCGAAGCGCAAAAAACACCATCGGAACTGCAAAACCGGTCAGCGCTAAGGCCGCCAGCTTGCAGATGCACAGCTTCTTCCTGCCGCTTACCGCAGGAAGAAGCAAAGGACGCGCATTCGAAGTAAATTCCCGGTCGAAAACCGGAATGAGCAGCAGGAAAAGAACTGCTGCAAGGAGGTACGGATAACCGGAATGCGAGAAAAAATCCGCCCAGTCCGTATCGTAAAAAAAGACGGCTTCCCCATCCAGACTGTCATAATAACTGCATTTTTCCAACAGATAGTCTACCGTGGAACGTTCCGACTCCGCCAGCTGATATTCGTATAAATACCGTTCAAACTCGTCAAGCGCGATCTCGTCCCGCTTATATGCGCCTTCCATTTCCTCATACGCATCGATCAGGCCGGCAATCTCCTCCCGGCGCGCTTCCAGAAACGTCCTTTTTTCCTCCGTATAAACGCCCCCGATCCGTTCCATATAGCGCCTGTAGATTTCGGGCGAATACTCATGCTCATAAACATGCGGAAAAAAGCCCCACAGCGCCTGCAGCGCCAGTGCGGCAAAAAACACGATCCTGTTTCCAGCCGTGAAGATCTTGCGGAATTCATAAAGAAACAGTTTCATTTTCTTTCCCTTCGAGACTGTGCTCTTCAAACCAGTACATATAGACATCTTCCAGACACGGCTTTGCTTCCACGGCCGGTCCCTGCGGCCTGGCCCCGCTTACAATGCGCAGATTCCAGTGTTCCCCGGACTTCACGATCGTCGCATTCGGATGCTGCATCACATATTTTTCGGCCTCCCGGGCATCCGCTTCCAGCGTCCAGACTCTGCCGCGCACGGAATCCAGAACCGAACGGATCGGTCCGAAAAGCACGATCTTTCCGGACTTCAGCAGAATTGCCTGATCGGCGATCGTTTCAATATCTGAAACGATATGCGTTGCAAAAATAATGATCCTATTGCGTCCGATGCTGCTGATAATATTGCGGAAACGGATCCGCTCTTTCGGATCAAGCCCTGCCGTTGGTTCGTCCAGGATCAGAATCTTCGGATCGTTCAGCAGAGTGACCGCAATTCCCAGACGCCGCTTCATTCCCCCGGAATATTCCCGGTATCTGCGGTCGGCGTCCCCGCTCAGATTAACAAATTCCAGCAATTCCCCGATTTTCGGTTCTGCGGCCTTTACATCTTTGATTTCTGCAAAATACTTCATCAGCGCATAACCGGTAAAATCCGGATAAAATCCCGGTTCCTGCGGCAGATAGCCAAGAATTCTGCGGAATTCCTTCCCCATAGCAGAGATTTCTTTCCCGTCCAGCGTGATCTTTCCGCTGTCCGGTTTCAAAAGCCCGGCAAGAATATTCATCCATGTGCTTTTTCCTGCCCCGTTGGGGCCGAGCAGGGCGTAAACGCCCTCACGCAGCGTAACGGAAATATCAGAAAGCGCAGTTCTGGATCGATAAGTTTTTCCGATGTTTTCAAATTGCAGTTCCATGTCCTCACCTCTTCTGCGGCTGCCCGAACCTAAGGAGCGAAACGATAAAACAGGCGGCCGATGCCGCGGCCGTTGTAAGGCACGCCGGAATCAGGCGGCCGACAGGCAATCCGCCAAAATAGATCATGTCATAATTCTGAAAATACGTCCGGATGTTCAGCAGGCTCTGGGGCAGCACGCAGCGCAGCAGCTGGAACAGCCGGTATGTGCTTCCAAACGGATCGACATTCTCACTGGCACTGTAATCGTACAGGCCAAACATCAAAATCAGCGGCCCGATTCCAAAAACCAGCGCCCACAGAAGGGATGGCAGCGGTTTTCTGCACAGCACAGCAATCAATACGCTAACCGATACCATCAACAGGTAAAACAACAGCTTCATCAAAAACTTGATCAGAAAATATTCTCCGACGTTAAGCAGATAGGGACAATATTCAAACTCCTCCGCCATCTGGATCGGCAGCGAATAGTCACGCACACTGAAAAACAGTGCCCCGCAGACCATCTGACAGAACGACTGAACGGCCGCGACTGCGCAGACCACAGCCGATACGGCGGCAAACTGCCGGAGAAACAGGCTTTTCCTTCCTTTTACCGAAGAATACAGCATCCGGTACGCACCGCTGGATGCGTCCATGGTAAACATCCGCACCGCCAGCATGGCGGTAAAAGCGATCATCAAAAAATCCCAATAAGTATGATCAAAGCCTGCGCTCATCGATTCCAGATCCCCGGTGCTTTTTAATTCACAGGGAATCACCCGGTTGTATTTTGCGATGATCGTTTCGTTTTCCCGGATCACGCTTTCATCGGGATGCTTTTTCTGTGATTCCTCCGTGATATGGGAAAGGGAATCCTTCACCAGATTCCTTCGTCCCTCCGGAAGGCGGCGGTAAATATAATCCGCCGTCTCATACGCCCGGTTGAAAAGCAGGAAATCGCCGTATAAAGAATCCGCATATTTTCCCTTCTGCGTATAAGCGGACTCTCCCGCGGCGTCCGTTTCTTCCCAGAGCCGGTCTTTTTCGCCGGAGAGACGGCCGCAGATTTCTTCCTCTGAATATTCTGCGCGGTATTCTGCAAGCAGTTCTTCATAAGCCCCGCTTAACACATCGCGATTTTGCGCGCTGGCGGCAAAAAACACTCCGATACATGCCAGCGTAACTCCGAGACAGAGAAATGTCAACCAGGAGGAAAAAACCTTTTTCATCTCCATGCGCATTTCCTATTCCTCCCCAAAATCCGCCGTCAGATATTCCGCCGAACCGGCTTCAAAAATGAATACGCACTCATCCGGTCTGTCGTCTGTTCCTCCGATCACAAAAACATAGTCCATAAAACCGGAAGAAATAATATTCACGGAACCTTCCAGCGGTTTCTCCTGACAGGTTAATTCGATTTTCTTTTTATCACTTCCATCCAGCCGGGAAACATACAGGCTGTTATCGGTCGACTGATAGTATAGATATCCTTTCTTAACACAGTAAGAAACAGAACAATTTTCCACCAGCCGCTGCGCCCCTTCCGCTTCGGAAAAACCGTATAGAACCGGTGTTTCCCCTTCCCAGCGGATATAGTACAGGCTGCCGTCCGTTTCCGAGAGTCCTGCTGCTTTATCCGTAAGTTTTTCCGAAACCTTATTCCGGCGGTCATAGCGGTACAGTTCCATAGACTCCGTCGCAAAGCAGATGCTGTCATCCCAAACTACCGCAGAAAGGATCAGGCTGTCGCAGAACAATTGCTCCGGCTGCGTCTTCTCCTGCGTTTTCCTGTTGTAAGTGCAAAACCATGTCGGCCCAAACACATACAGAAGATCTCCCCGGATTGCAAGGAACGAAAGCCCTGTTTTCGATTCTGCATAAACTTCCTCTTCATAATCTGTATAATACTCATTTTCCAAAACCGCATCCGCTGCACCGTCGTGGAATAACATGACACGGCTGCCCTGTATGTAATAAACCCCTTCTTCCGCCGCTTCCGGCGCATACATATCGCGCCGCCATGTCAAACACCCCAGATCGTTCATGGTATGCGCACAGCCCGGTATCGTGCAGAAATACTGTGCCTTTCCGCTCCGCAGATCGATCTTCCGGCGCGGAGTGCCAAAACTGTAAAGAAAGCCTTCTCCGATCGTATACAGGCTGATCGATCCTGCTTTATCATCATATGCAAAATCGCCGGTTTCCAGATTCAGCCCGCTTACAGCCTCCTGGCTTTGTTCACTTTCCAGGTCAACATATGTTTCGCCGTTCCCTGCGGAGCAGCCGCCTGACAGCAGCAAGAGGAACGCCAAAAGAAGCGCACACGGCCTCCGCTTTCTGTAGATTTCCATAAGCCCCCCTATTCTTCCGAATACTGAATCCGGACTTTTGAGGAACACCACGCATCCACTCCGCTTCCGTCTTCCGTTCGGCTCTCCGATGCGAGCGCGATCAGCTGAACGGCGTGCAGTCCGGATTCGAACGCAGCCGCACCGGCCACCGGGTACTGGAATGTCTGTGTTCCGCCCGCGTTATCTACCCTGCAGGAAACGGAACCGTCAAAGCAACTGACCATATTCCCGTCATACAGGATAAAAACGTCATAGGGAACCTCTGCCCCGGTGTTCAATTTTGCATACAGCTCTTCTCCTCCGGACAGCTGCACATCTTCATAAATATGGGGTTCCACAACCCTTCCTGCATTCTCTTCCACGCGCTTTTTCCCGATATCCGCGCCATAACTGTTCTGATTCGGAGAAACGTCCGCATAATACTCCGCCCCCGCGGCCGCCGGTTCCTGCGCAGTTCCTTCCTGATACGCCGTATTCCGCATAGAATAGGTAATCACCCCGTTGAAATCCCCGCTTCCTTTTTCCTGAATGTATTCCGGCAGATACAGGCATAGGATCGTAACAAATTTTACATGGTTGTCCGCATAAAATGCCACATCCGTGCGCTGCTCCTTATCGGCATCCACCGCAATATCATGAAACAATTGAAAATCCCCGTTCCCGTCCAGGGCTGATTCCGCCAGCATTCCATCCTCGACTACCCAGATCCGCAGCGGGATATCCTTATGGGGCATCCGCCTGTCCGGCGTAACATTCGATGCCAGCGAAACCGAATACAATTGTTTTTGATCCGCCGTAATCTTATATTCCACCGGCTCTCCGGAATCTGTGCTGCAAACATTTAAACTGGCGGAAAACATCAGCATTTCTTCCGGATCATCCGTTTCGGTTTCCCCGCCGTCTGCGCGCTCTGTTTCTGCAGCCGCCGGGTTCTCCGCCTCCTGCCTGCTGGCACAGCCGCCAAGCAGGGATACGGTCAGAACAATCGTTAGAACCGTAAAAGCAAAGCACTTTTTCATATGAATCCTCCTACTCTATTACCACAGAAGCTGCTATTTCAACGATGCATTGCAGGAAAAAGTGCAGGATCCATAGTACGAAGACGTTGCACTGATTGTAGAAGAACAATATTCATAAACATCCGGCGCCGTTGCGGTTGCATAAGCCTTTATCCCGTTGCCATATTCGCTTCCTGAAAAGTTTGTACTGGAAGAAGGCTTTGAAAGAGTTCCCTTAACACTAAAATTTGTATATATATTAGAATTATCTGCAACCCATGCCAAAACCCCATATTGATAAGAAGTTGTGCTTGATGCCGGACGGTAAGTATCCGTAAAAACCCTTGCCTTAACCGTAATAACCGGGCCGGTTCCACCAGATGTTTTTCTTGTCTGCTCGCTTCCATGATATGTAAGCGCACTCGCTGACAATGCCCCTGAAATACAAACTATCACCGCTAATGCTATGGCCGATACGTTTTTTACTAATTGCTTCATAAAAATTTCCCTCCTTAAAAAATGAATTTAGTAAGATACATCTTACATATTTTATTTATGTTCATGATAACATGTTATTTATCAGTTTTATATCATAAATGTATTAAAAATATCATATTTATGACATTCTATCAAAACCACTTGCTAAGGTCTTCGCTGATGTCTTCCGCGGTCAAAATAAGAAACATCATAATGTTTTTGTGTAAAAAGCCAATATTTTTCTTGACAGATCCGAATGACGGCATCATAATATAACCAAAGCATATTTTCCAATCAGGCGTGGCTGTAAAGGGCTGCACGTCTTTTACAAATCAATGAGAAATCGATTGTTTCCAACGAAAATTCATG
>CANQDS010000075.1 GCA_947593655.1 uncultured Lachnospiraceae bacterium
CCGCCACATCATATTTTTTTATACCTGCCGCAACAAAGTCGGCGGTTTTTGCAATTCCGCCGTTGCCTTTGAGCACATTTTGAGCAATCTCCTTTTGATTCAAATGAGCACCAACTTTCCGCACGCTGTTTTGAGTTTTTGTATGCATTTATTGTAACAAATCGATAATTATCCGTTCTTCCTCTTCTCAAAGAAATCATCAACCGTTTTCTTGATCTGATCCGGCGCCATCGTCTTTAACAGATAGCCCTCCGGCTTCAGCGCCATCACCTTCTGGACGCTCTCCTTATCGTTCTTCCCGGTCAAAAAGATGATCGGAAGATCGGCAAACTCCGGATCGGTACGGATCATCTCCAATACTTTGCTGCCGTCCACCACCGGCATTTCGTAATCCAGCAGAACCAGATCCGGGCGGTTGCTGGTCAGGCACTTGATCGCCATAACGCCCGAATTGGCCATAAAGATCTGATAAGAGTCGCCCAGCCATTCCTTGATGCTGCGGAGCATCATTCCGGAATCATCCACGATCAGGATCTTCTTTTTATTATATTTGCCGTTATTCCGCAGATATTCCGTCAGATATTCCGCCACGTCCGCCACATCGACCGGGCGCGGAAACTCCCGCTGGATCGCATGGATCAGGATTCCGTTCCGGAGTGTTTTCAGATTCTCCTCGTCACCTGTCACGAAAATCGGAATCTCCTCTTCGATCGCCTTATCTTTCAGACAGATCAATCCCGCGCTCTTCGCCAGCATATCCTCATCCGCCATCAAAAACAGCAGATCGACCGGCCGCCGGATCTGGTTGATCGCGTCCGGATCCGCCGGAAGCCAGATGACTTCGCACCCCAGCTGCTCCAGCTTGTTCTGCAGGGAAACCATTAAAATACTCTGCGATTCTGAAATAATCATTACTGTCTGCATCATTCAAACTCCTTCTGCCGTCCTAGGCTTGTGAATTTTTCAAGTGTTCCATCATCACATGGCAGGTATTCACAATATCTTCCATTGCGACATCAGCCACGAAAACCCGAAGCTTTCCCATCAGGTCCGCCAGATCATCCGAAACGCTGCAGCTTTCCAGCTGGTCATACGCCTTATCGATCCGGTCCAATTCAAAACTGTCTACCGCCTCGCACAGATCCTGAAGGATCTGCATCAGTTCCTCGCTGCTGACCGTCTGCTTCTGCTTATCCTCCGTTCTTCCGTAAGGCTCCAGAATCTCCTTATAACTCCGGTACATTTCCAGAAGCTTCGGCGTCTCGCGCTCGAGCGTCTCATGATCCTCCGCGTTTCCGCTCTGCTCCATCTGACGGAAAAACTCGGACAGTTCCGACGCACCGATGGTGCGCGATGCGGTTTTCAGCCCGTGTACTTCGATCGTATAATCCCGGATCATGCCCTCCGCCAGGCATTGTTCGATCTTGGAGGCCTTGGTATCGATCAGCTTGTAAAACTCGCCCAGCATCTTGAAAAACATCTCCGGGCTTCCCGAATTCTTAATTCCTTCCCGCACATCCAGTCCGGCGATCTCCGGAAGCTGGATTTCCTCCGCAGCATGCTTCGGCTCCGGCTCCTTCGGCTTCTCCGAAAGAAGGATCTTCTCTTCCGGCAGCCACTTCCGGATCTTCATGCAGATCGTCCTGAAATCAATCGGTTTTGCAACAAAATCATTCATTCCCGCTTTCGCAAACGAATCGCGGACATCCAGAACCGCATTCGCCGTCAGGGCAATGATCGGAACGGTCTTTAAATAACCGTCCATGGAACGGAGCTTCTGCGTCGCCTCGATCCCGTCCATTCCCGGCATCATGTGATCCATGAAAATAATATCGTAATGATCTTTCTGCGCCATTTCAATCGCGCGCTTTCCGCTGTTCGCAGTATAAATCTTCATCTGCAGCGGTTTCAAAAGCCCCAGCGCGACTTCCAGATTCATCAGCGTATCGTCCACGATCAGGATTCTGGCATCCGGCGCGGTGAAATTCCCTTCGCTCTCGCCGCCCGCCTGTTCGGCGCCGTCCTCATGGTTCAGCGCCTGACAGAAATTTAAGGTATACAGCGGCTTATTTACGATGATCACCGGTTCTTCCCAGAAATTCTCCGTCATCGGGTTCTGGATCACGCAGACTTCCGTATCTTTCGGAACCGCGTAGCTTCCCTCATAATTCCGGATCTGTTTATAAGCGGTTCCGTCCACAAACAGGAAATCCACATGCTCATGATTCACGGCGGCATTCTGCCAGCTGATGTAATTCAGGCCGTATTCCTTCGTCAGATATTCCACATAATCGGAGATCTGCGGGTTTAGAGCCCACGCGCTGACCGTGATCTGCTTTCGCACCAGTTCATCCTTCACCGAAGCGGCCTGCGTCCAGTCCGCGACTTTCTGCGGGATCGTAAAGAAAAATTCCGTTCCAACACCGTATTCACTCTCCACGCCGATCGTTCCGCCCATCAGCTCAACCAGCTGCTTGGAGATTGCCAGTCCCAGCCCGGTGCCTTCTTTGTTCCGGTTCCGCTTCGCATCGACCTGCTGGAAGATCCGAAACAGTTTATCGAGGTCTTCCTGACGGATCCCCTGTCCCGTATCCTTCACCGAAACATGAAGCACGACCGCATCCTCTTCAGATTTCTTTTCCACGGTGATCTTAAGCTTCACGCTGCCCGCGCTCGTAAACTTGACCGCATTGTTGATCAGGTTGACAAGGATCTGGCGTACCCGTCCGGGATCGCCATAGAGCGTCTTCGGAAGTTCTTTATCAATATCAAATAAAAGCGCGATCGGCCTCGCCCCGATCAGATTCAAAAAGCTCATTCCCAGATCGTTGAGCATGGACATGATATCGTATTCTTCTTCCACCAGCTCAACTTTCCCGGACTCGATCTTGGAAAAATCCAGAATATTATTGATCAGAACCAGCAGGGAATTCCCGGAGTTCTTGATATTCTCCAGATAACTGCGGTCCGTCCGGCTGCTGCAGTTGCGGAGCAGGATCTCGGTCATTCCGATGATGGCATTCATCGGCGTCCGGATATCGTGGCTCATATTCGACAGGAAATCGCTCTTGGCCTTATTGGCCTTCACCGCCTCCTGACATGCCTTATCCGTTTCCATGATCTGTTTCTTTGCCGACTGGTAAAACAACAAAAATACCACCACGAACATCAGAAACATCACACTCATGGAAATGAGATAGGAGCGCGTTCTCTGCGTATCCAGACGCATCACGATATTATCCAGCGTATTGTAGGACGTAACGGTGATCAGATACCAGTCCGCATAATTCAGCGGCGCAATGTAAAGGTACTTGAGCTCATCGCCGACCGGCAGCATAATGGTATAGGTCTGCCCGGACTCCACCCCTGCTTTGATCTCTTCTACGTATCGATCCGTATCCTTCTGCCCGTTTCCGGTGATCACATGATACTGGCGCTCGTAAAAATTGTCCTCCGGCACCGTTTCGCCCTTGATGATAAAATCGCCGTTCTTCCGGATAATATAAGAATAAGTATCCGTATCCTGATCACCCAGACTCAGCATCTCGCTGACAAAATCAATATCGATCCCGCCTACCAGCGCAATGCTTTCCCCGCTCTCCATCTGATAGGTACACGGAAAGCCCAGCAGCACGATATTCTCCTGTTTCTCAGAAGCGGCCGCCCATGCTACATCCGATACCCCCCCGAGAGAGAATTGATAAATTCTTCCTTGTCCAGAATGGTCACATTATCGCCGAACAGGACCTCCATATTTCCTTCGCCGTCCATCAGCCCCAGAAAGCGGAATTTCCGCGCCATACCGCTTGCCCGCATCGCTTCGCGCAGCTCCTCGCCCTGAAGTTCCCCGTCCGGCGGCATGGTCCGCACGATACTCTCCACCTGCGACAGCTTCACCTCGATGACCGCCTGGAAATGATTCGTGATCTGCACGTTCATCCGCTCAATGTAGAAATTGGCAATATCCAGCGTCGCCGCCTTGCTCCGGTCCGTCATCCTATTCATCAGAAACAGAAAAATGCTGACACTGATCAATACGACCACGCAAAAACCGATCACCAGCAGCCGGAAGCTGCTTTTCCCCTTCGGGCTGTCCTCCAGCCTGAAATCCTGTTCTTTGTCCATAACGAATACTCCTCTGCGCACCGATGCGCATGTAAAAAAAGCCTTTGAGATGCAAAATTCCCGAATAAGTATAATATACCAAATATATTATATACCAGAATCCAATCCTTTACAATAGAATTTTCTTACTATGACAGCTCTACAGTCGCAAAATCCGGCAGAATTTATACATTCTGACAGAATTTGCAGCAAATGCAAAATCCTGTGCTGTTACATTTCCTTCCATATTATAATAGCGCCCCGACCAGTTCCCGGACATCCGCGATTCCGTGCCGCCGCAGATAGTCCTCGATCCCGTCCGCTGCTTTTTCCGCGGCGTGGACATCCATAAAGTTTGCCGTTCCCACGGATACGGCGGTCGCCCCGGCAAGGATCATTTCAATGGCGTCCTCCGCCGTCACAATGCCGCCCATCCCGATGATCGGGAGCGAAACCGTTTGCGCTACCTGATAGACCATGCGCACGGCGATCGGATGGATCGCCGGTCCCGACAGCCCTCCCGTTTTATTCGCCAGCACAAATGTGCGGCGCTCAATATCGATCTTCATGCCGGTCAGCGTATTGATCAAAGACAGGGCATCCGCCCCGCCCGCTTCCGCCGCCCGCGCAATTTCCGTAATATCCGTCACGTTCGGGGAAAGCTTCATGATGACCGGCTGCGCCGCCCGCTTCTTGACTTCCGACGTGATCGCTTCCACCGCTTTCGGATCCTGCCCGAAAGCAATCCCGCCTTCTTTGACATTCGGACAGGAAATATTGATCTCGAGCATATCCACCGGCTCGTTCGCCAGCCGTTCCACGACTTCGCAGTAATCCGCCGCAGACTTTCCGCAGACATTGACGATGATCCGCGTATCAAAGCGGCGCAGAAACGGGATATCCCTTTTACAGAACAGTTCGATCCCCGGATTCTGCAGCCCGACGGCGTTTAACATTCCCCCGTAGACTTCCGCCACGCGCGGAGTCGGATTGCCCGGCCACGGGACGTTTGCAACTCCCTTCGTCACGACCGCGCCGAGGCGGTTCAGATCGACCAGTTCACTGTATTCTTCTCCCGATCCGAAGGTTCCCGAAGCCGTCATAACCGGGTTTTTGAACGTGATGCCGCAGATCTGCACACTGGTATTGACCGCGGCCTTTTCCATATTCCGAT
This sequence comes from uncultured Lachnospiraceae bacterium, assembly GCA_947593655.1. Lineage (GTDB taxonomy): Bacteria > Bacillota > Clostridia > Lachnospirales > Lachnospiraceae > Roseburia. Next base: position 5,279 of record CANQDS010000075.1, read on the forward strand.
CCGGATTTTTATTCATGACAGTTCCACCTCCCCGGCATCAAAAACCGGCCCTTCTTTACAGATGCGCTTATTTCGGACATTGGTATGCGGATCCGTTTCTTTCGTTTTGCAGACGCACGCCAGGCACGCCCCGATCCCGCACGCCATCCGTTCTTCCAGGGACAGAAAACATTCCATCCGATTCTCCTGCGCATACGCTTTTAAGGCTCTCAGCATCGGCATCGGCCCGCAGGCGTAGATCACGTCGGCCGAAAGATGATTTTCCCGGATTGCATCCAGCACATTTCCTTTCGTGCCCGCGCTTCCGTCCTCCGTCGCCACGAACACTTCGCCCTGCGCCCGGAAATCCTCCAGAAGGAACCGTTCGCTGCGGTATCCCAGGATCATCTTATGCTCCGTCTGCGGTTCCTTCTCATTCAATTCTTTCGCCAGTTCGAGCATCGGCGGGATTCCGATCCCACCGCCGATCAGAAACGCGCTTTTTCCCCGGAACGAAAAACCGTTTCCCAGCGGTCCGAGCACCCTTACGGCGTCGCCCTCCCGCAATCCGGAAAACTCCTTCGTGCCTTTCCCGGCAACGCGGTAGACGAGGCGTATCGTGCCCTCCCCGGCGTTGATCTCGCATAAACTGACCGGCCTCGGCAAAATCCTCGCGCCGTCCCGGCAGTAAAGCGAGACAAACTGCCCCGCCCGTGCGCGGGCGGCGATCTCATCCGCCTGAAGCGTCAGGTCAAAGATCCCGTCTCCGATCTGCGCCTGTTTTCTCACAAGCGCCTGTCCTTCCCATTTATTCGCCATATGATCTCCCCATTTTACCTTCGGCTTCATTATTACAGAAGCCGGCTTGCTTCTATCTTACCTTCGGCTTCATCATTACAGAAGCCGGCTCGCCTCCATTTTACCTTCGACTTCATAGCTACAGAAGCCGGCTTATTTCCATTTTGCTTTAATAATTACGACTTCTTCGCCGCCGCAAGCGCGTCCGCGATATCCTTCTTCATATCCAGCACCGCCGCGCGGGAAGCATCCGCAAAATTCTCCTCTGTCATTCCCTTCGCCTGATAAGCCTCCTGCTTATACGCGGCGATGATCCCGCGGGAAGAATTGACGATCGCGCCCAGTCCGTCCTTGTTGAAAAAGTGAACCAGATCCTTTCCTTTTCCGCCCTGTGCGCCGTATCCCGGCACGAGGATCAGGCTCTTCGGCATGATCTTGCGCAGCGCTTTCCCCTGACGCGGGTAAGTCGCCCCGACGACCGCGCCGACGTAGCTGTAGGAATCGCCCATGCAGTCTTTTCCCCATTCAGCGACTTTCTCCCCTACCCATTCGTAGAGCGGCCGCCCGTCGGTCATACGGTCCTGAAATTCCCCGCTGGACGGATTGGATGTCTTAACGAGAACGAAGATTCCTTTCTTCTCTTCTTTGCAGACCTTGATAAACGGCAGCACACCGTCCGAACCCAGATAAGGATTCACAGTGGCAAAATCCTCGTCAAACGCCGTGCATCTTCTGTTTCCGACCGAAACCTTCCCCAGATGTCCCACGGCATAAGCCTCCGAAGTCGAGCCGATATCCCCGCGCTTGACGTCGCCAATCACCACAAGCCCTTTGTCATGGCAGTAGTCCACGGTTTTCTGGAACGCTTTGACGCCCTCCACGCCGAACTGCTCGTACATGGCGATCTGCGGCTTGACCGCCGGGATCAGATCGCATACGGCGTCCACGATCGCCCTGTTAAACTGCCAGACGGCTTCCGCAGCTCCCGCCGGCGTCTCCCCGTATTCCGAAAACGCTTTCTTCTGGATATGCTCCGGCACATAAGAAAGCATCGGATCCAGGCCGACAACGATCGGCGCGTTTGTTTTTTGTATTTTTTCCATTAATTGGTTGATCATGATTCTCTTTCCTTTCCTGTCTGTTCTTCCGGCCGGTCCTCAAATACGACTCTTCCGCCGCAGATCGTGTATTTTACTTTTCCGGTGACTTTCCTGCCGTGGAACGGCGTATTCCGGCCCTTGGATGCAAACCGGTTCTTATCGATGACATACGTCTCCTCCGGATCAAAAACAACGATATCAGCCGTCTTTCCGGAGCTGATATCCCCGCGGTCGACCGGGATCAGCTCTGCCGGGTTGCGGCTCATCTTCTCCGCCATCTGCATCGGCGTCAGATAACCGCCGAGCACGAGCTCCGTGTGGACCAGCGCAGCGGCCGTTTCCAGCCCGACGATCCCGAACGGCGCTTTCTTCATGGAAGTGTTCTTCTCCTGAAACGTGTGCGGCGCATGGTCGGTCGAGATCACATCCATCACGCCCTCTTTCAGCCCGTTTTTCAGCGCCTCCACATCTTCTTTCGTCCGAAGCGGCGGGTTCATCTTAAAATTCGTATCCGCGTCCGTATCCTGCGGAATCATCACGCCGCCCTGGATCTCCGGCACATATTCGGTAATGTCGTCCGAAGTCAGCGTAAAGTGGTGCGGGCAGACTTCCGCGGAAACCGAAAGCCCCGCCTGCTTGGCCGCCCTGACCATCGCCACGGAATCTTTCGTGGAACAGTGGCACAGATGCAGCCGCGCGCCGGTCTCCTTGCTCAAAAGGATATCCCTTGCAATGATCACATCCTCGGCGGAATTGGGAATCCCCGGCATCCCCAGTTCGACCGCCTTTTCATCCGCATTCATCACACCGCCGTCAACAAGACGGATATCCTCACAGTGCGCCAGCACCGGAAGGTTTAAGCGCGCCGCGATCAGCATGGCGTCCCGGTAGAGCTTCGTATCCATCACGGAACGGCCGTCTTCGCTGAGCGCCGGGATCCCGGCTTCTGCCATTCCTTCGATATCCGCCAGTTCCTCACCCTTCTGCCCTTTCGTAATGGTGCCTACCTGTAAGACATTGATGCAGTTTCCGGATTCGGCTTTCTTATGCACATACGACACGACATCCGGCGTATCGACGACCGGCCTGGTATTCGGCATGGCAAGCACCGTCGTGTAGCCGCCGTGCGCCGCCGCCTGCATCCCGGTATAGATATCTTCTTTCTGCACCTGCCCCGGATCGCGGAAATGCACATGCATATCGATAAATCCCGGCATGACGTAGCAGCCTTTGGCCGGGATCACGCGGTCCGCCTTTTCCCTGCAGTTTTTCTCGATCTTTACGACCTTATCGTCCTCGATCAGGACATCGGCAGTCTCGTCCGTCCCATCCGCCGGATTGAGCACCCTGCCGCCTTTGATCAATAGTTTCATACCTTCCCCCCTATTTCATCCATTCCCGGATCATGGCGATCTCTTTCGCGTAGCCCTCATCGTCGTTCGGCGTTTCCAGAATAAACGGTTTTCCCTGCAAAAGCGGGTGCTGTACGATGCGCTTCATCGCTTCCGCGCCGATCTCTCCCTGTCCGATCTTCTGGTGGCGGTCCTTGTGCGCCCCGCAGACATTCATGCTGTCGTTCAAATGCACCGCCTTCAGCTTTTCCAGCCCGATCACCCGGTCAAATTCCGCAAGCACTTCATCCAAATGATCGACAATATCATACCCGCCGTCCCATACATGGCAGATATCAAAGCAGACGCCCATCTTTTCCTTTAATTCCACCAGATCGAGGATCGCCCGCAGTTCCTCAAAGCTGCGCCCGACCTCGGAGCCTTTTCCCGCCATCGTTTCCAGCAGCACCGTCGTCTGATGCTCCGGCTTTAACGCGGCGTTAAGCGCGTCCGCGATCATCGGAACCGCCGCTTCGGCCCCCTGCCCGACATGCGAGCCCGGATGAAAATTATAGTAATTTCCCGGCACATATTCCATGCGCTCTAAATCCTCGCAGAGCATCCTCCGGGAAAATTCCTTGACGTCTTCTTTCGCAGCGCAGACGTTCATCGTGTACGGAGCGTGCGCCACAAGCGTTCCAAAATGATGCTCCTCCATCAGTTCCCGCAGTTTTGCGGCGTCCTTGGGATCGATCGCTTTCGCCGCCCCTCCCCGCGGGTTTCTCGTAAAAAACGCAAACGTGTCCGCGTCCAGTTTCAGCGCCATCTTCCCCATAGCGTAAAACCCTTTGGACGACGGCAGATGATTTCCAATATAGATCATTGTTTCTCTCCTAATAAGAATATCCCGCCCAACCGAGCGGGACATAGTTTCCCTATTTTGCGGCGATCACATCCGCCATATCATAGCGGCCGGCCGGTTTTCCCTTTAAAAACTTGGCAGCTTCCACCGCCCCTTTGGCAAAGACCGCCTTCGAATACGCCGTGTGCTTCAATTCAATGACTTCGTCCGTTCCGGCAAAAATGATCTCATGCTCGCCGACGATGCTTCCGCCGCGGACCGAGGAAATCCCGATCTCCCGGCTGTCGCGCTTCTTCCGTTCCCGGCTCCTGTCAAACTGGTAATGGTACTCTTCATCAAGCGCCTCATTCATGGAATCCGCAAGCGCAAGCGCAGTTCCGCTCGGCGCGTCCAGCTTCTGATTGTGGTGCTTCTCCACGATCTCCATGTCAAACCCCGCCGGTGCGAACACCAGCGCCGCTTTTTTCACCAGTTCCATCAGGGTGTTGATACCGAGCGACATATTGGCGGATTTCAATACCGCGGTCTTCTTTGCGGCCTCGTCCACCTTCGCCAGCTGCTCATCGGAAAGCCCCGTGGTGCAGAGCACGACAGGGATCTGCCTGACCATGCAGTAATCCAGCAACTTATCCACCGCCTTGGCGTTGGAAAAATCGATCACGACGTCAGCCTCCGCATAGCAGGCGGAAATGTCCGTAAAAACCGGATATTCATTCGAAATCCCGTCGCTAAGATCGATCCCCGCAACAATCTCAATCTCCGGATCCTCCCGGCAGATTCCGGTAATGCACTGTCCCATTTTGCCGTTGCAGCCGTTCATAATTACTTTTGTCATTTTTCAATCCTCTTTTCCTTATGTGCCGTCATGCCGGCATAACCGCATAACCGCTTATGCCAGCTTAATTCCGTACTCCTGCATTGTTTTCACAAGTTTCTTCTGATTCTCTTCCGTCATTGCGCACATCGGGGAACGCAGCGGCCCGACTTCCCATCCCATCAGGTTCATCGCCGTTTTCACCGGGATCGGATTCACTTCACAGAAAAGCGCGTCGACCAGAGGCAGCGCTTCCGCCTGAAGCTTTCTTGCGCCCTCCAGATCCCCGTCGAAAAAGCTCTGGCACAGATCATGCACTTTCCGCGGCGCAATATTGCTCCACACGGAGATCACGCCGATGGCTCCGATCGAAAGGAGCGGCAAAACCAGTCCGTCCTCTCCGGAATAAAGATCCAGTTTCCCGTCGGTCAGATACATCGTTTTCGACGCCTGCGCCATATTGCCCGTCGCCCCTTTCAGTCCGACGATGTTCTTCTCGTTCTTCACCAGCGCGGCGACCGTCTCCGGAAGGAGATTGCAGCCGGTTCTGCCCGGTACGTTGTACATGATGATCGGAAGGCTGGTGCTTCTGGCGATCTGCGAGTAATGGGAGATCAGTCCCTGCTGCGTCGCCTTGTTGTAATACGGCGTTACCACCAGAAGGCCGTCCGCGCCGTCCTCTTCCGCTTCCTGGGAAAGCTGGATCGCCGTTCTGGTGCAGTTGGAGCCTGTTCCCGCGATCACCGGAATCCGGTGTCTGGTAAATTCCACCGCCGCCCGGATGGTCTGTTCATGCTCTTCCATCGTCAGCGTGGAGCTTTCCCCCGTCGTCCCGGTAATGATGATCGCGTCCGTGCCTTCCGCAATATGCATCTCGATCAGTTCTTCCAGTTTGTCGTAATTCACTTCTTCATTGTCTTTCATCGGTGTGATGATTGCAACACCTGCGCCCTTGTAGATTGCCATATTCTTCCTCCTAATTCTTATTCCCGCCCGCCGCCCGCAAGGGGCGCAGAGCGTATATCAATCTGGTGTATTCTATGCGCAAAAAACCGGCTCTGTGAGCCGGTTCAAATTCATCCATTCCAATAAATCCGATAGCTCTCCATCCAAAAGATGACAGTCGCAGGATTCTTCACCCTGCGCCCAAGCATACAGCCGCAGAAGCCGGATGCTTTCGGCGTTCCTCCCTTTCGCGGATGTTCGACTGCATCTGCTGCATCCCATCCGTTACTCTTAATTCACGCAACCTCTACCTTAGTTTTCTTCGATTGTTCTAATCATAACACCGCAGCATACGGATGTCAACGCAAAGTTTAAGTTCGAAAAACACTTGAAACAACGCACAGAATATGATATATTATGCATAAAGAGAGGCGTCTGCTGCTAACAGACGCCCCCCTCTGGGAGCTGCCGATAGACGGTTAGCCTGTTTAAAAGACAAAATAGTCGTCTCTTTACAGGGTGGGCGGCTATTTTTGTGTCTTATTAATATCTTTACCAATAGAGTATCCGATTCCAAAGCAGGTCAGGCCGAAGCTCAGTACTGCCCGGAATCCTTCTGCTCCCGCCCCCAGGCCGGATCCGCGTCCGACAGCACACCCGCATCCATCTCGTACACGGTATCGCACAATACCTCGATATCCAGCGGATTATGGCTTGCGATCAGGATCGCTTTCCCCTCTTCTTTCAACTCCAAAAGAAGCTTTCTGATATCCGCCACGCCGTGCTTGTCCAGACCGTTCATCGGCTCATCCAGGATCAGAATATCGGGATCCTCCATGATCGCCTGCGCGATCCCAAGCCTCTGGCGCATTCCCATCGAATATTTCCCGACCGGTTTTCTGCTTTCCGGATCCAGTCCGACGCGCTCTATGGTACTGCGGATCGTCTGATCCGAAATCCGGTTCCGGAGCATCGCCAGAAACTTCAGATTGCGGAATCCGCTGTAACCGGGCAGAAATCCCGGATTCTCGATGATCGCGCCGATATTTTCCGCCATATCCGTATCTTTGCCGATAACCTGATCCCTTACGGTGATCTTCCCCGACGTCAGCGGCGTAAAACCGCAGATGCTCTTAAAGAGAACCGTTTTCCCGCTTCCGTTGCGCCCCACGATCCCATAAATCTTTCCCGCTTCCACGTTCAGGGACACATGATCCAGCACAGTCTGCGTTCCGTATACTTTCACCGCATCCTCTACCGTAATTTTATTCTCCGCCATATCAGATTTCCTCCAATGCCTCTATTCCGTATGTTTTCGAGCGGCGCATGATCAATGCCGCCAGTACTGCCGTTCCGCCCAGAAGAAGAGCGGCTGCATATCCGATCCGGATGCCTCCCGGCTCCATGCAGAACACCTCGAGCGATCCCCAGCTTAACGGCGAAAGATAGCACAGATTCCCCGCTTCTTCCGGTGAGAGCCAGCTTATGATCCCGGATAGAAAAACAACCCCCAGTGCAGCCGCCGCACCGAATCCCCTGCTTTTGTACAGGTTCACATAAAAGATCAAAAAACCCAGGAACACAGCGGTTCCGACCTGTAACCCATAACAGAGCAGCAGCGCCTGGATCGGGGCAAACCGTTTGATCACGGACGGTTCAATGCCTGCAATACCGGTCAGCCCAGGGCTGTCCGCTGAAAATCGTATCACGCTTCCCCAGTCGGCCGAAAACCCGAGATAAGGGATGAATTCCACCAGAGAAAGCACATACTGCAGGAGAAAAAACAAGGCCGAGGCACAGACAATATAGAGCATCTCTCCCAGGAACCAGCGTTTTCTCCCGCTTCTAAGCAGGACATACATATGGTGCTCATCAATAAACGGCGCATTGCAGAAAAGGAGCACCAGCCCGATATACAAAATAGTCGTATTCAGATAATTGACAAACAGAAACGGAAAAAACCAATTCGAAACGCTTAATCCGGCCGACGCGGCATACCGGCGCGCCGGTTCTACAAGATCCCATACACACAGGATCTCAATCAGCAGAACGGTTCCGATCCTCGGATTTCTCCGCCACCGCCGCATCTCCTGCTGCATTACCTGAAACGGAATGATCCGCTGCTTCGACCTTTTATCCATTCTCCAATCTCCTTTTTACCATATGCTTGACCGCCCATCCCATCAGGCAGACGATGCATGCCGTGTATAAAACTGCATACAGGATGTCCTGCAGATAATATCCGAGGCCGTTTTCATAAAATCCATCCGCGCCAGCCAAATAGACCATCCTATAATCAAACTGCGCCGGAATATGAAAGATATCAACGACATACATCAGAAGATAATGCATCACGATCGGCAGCGTGATCCCGACAAAATAATTCGGATAAATGGAGGTAAACAGAAGCGCTTCCACGGCCATGACACCGCCGTACAGGGATTTCCGCACAATGTTGCTGATATTGCTGGCAAGCTGCTCTCCGCCCGCCAAAAACAGTTCGCAGCCCGGAACCCTGACCTGAACATAGGCCGCGGCAAGAAGTTCGCTTAGCGCCAGCCCGACCAGCAATGTCAGAAAACCCGACAGCAGCGTTGACAGCACCTTTGCCCGCACATAACTTCCCAAATGGTTCCGGAGCATGATGTAACGCAGATTGCCGCTTTTCACCTCCGTACAGTAGGAAAAAACCCCTCCGGTAATCGCAAACACGAAACAGACCAGCACCATCCCAAAATTGTTCATCCTCACAAAAAGTTCCTCAACTGAGACAGTTCCGAGTCGCAGTGCAGATGACGTATCCGCCGCCACATTGAACAAATACGCGACCGGGACAGCCAGAGTACAGGCATAGATCCGATAGTCGGAAAAAATCTTAACCAGTTCCGTCTTAATATTGTTGCGATTGATAGAGCTGCTCCCCTGTCGCTGCATCATACACCTCATACACCTCCTCTTTTCCGCGCCCCTCTATTTCCTGCTCATAAAACACGTTCCATACCGGTTTGGCCTCATATTCCAGCTGTCCGCCATTCGCCGGCGCCGGGAGATAGCAGAGTTCAAAGGCCGTAACGGTTCCTTTCTGGTTCATATTCATCCGGCTTTCCGCGAACTTCAGAACCATTTCCTCCAGCGTCATGATCTGCTTCTCCTCACCCACATCTACGAGTTCATACAGATCAGCGGTTTTTGCCATTTCGATTCCGTTCTCCCCGTAAAAGGCGTCCGCATATGTCCCGCTTGAGCCCACTCTGCCGGCAGCTTCTGAAATATAAGGGATTCCCTCATATCCCTGGCGGAAGACGATATAGTAGCCGTCGTCTGCATCTCTGTCGATCTCCGGCATAATGTCAGACGCACTTGCTTCATCTTCCGGTATGTTTTCACATAGGATGGAAAACACATCGCTTTCTTCCAGAAAGGAAATTCCAAGCTCTTCATAGAACTGCCGGGCGCTCTCTTCGGCTTCCTGCCTCGGGCAGAAAGCCAGTTCTTCCTTCCTTTCGTCATCCCACAGCCATCTCTTGCGCAGGGTATTCCGGTAACTCCAGGCAAAGGCGTCTCTCGGCATGTTATCTCCCACTGTCATAGAAAAGCGCGTATTCCGTACCTGCATCCAGGCGCCGTCTTCCAGCTCGGCGATACTCCGGTAGATTTCTGGACCGTTCTCCATCTGTTCTTCTTCCAGTTTCTCAAATCTCCGGTCCACTACCGCAGGATTTCCTCTCCATGCGATCATGCGGTTCGTAAGCTCCTGCGGATCCAAAAGCTGCTGTTTGACAGTAAGCTGCGGAACCGAATAGGAATCCAGCTCTTTCGAAATCTCGACTCTGGCATCCACGTTCCAGGAATCATTGATCGAAAACGATATCCATTCCGGAAGTTCCGCAGGATCCCCTTTGCACTGCTGCTCCATTTCTTCTTCCCAGCCCGCATCTCCTTCCAGATTTCCCATGTTCACGGGATTGCACGAGGTAAGCGCAGCAGTGGTTAAGGCGGTACAGGCGAAGAACGCCGTTTTTCTCTTTCTCATGGCACACGCCTCCTTTCTGATGCCGGCCGGTTACGGGATCCACCGGCCGTCTCTCATAGTTTTTATATTTGTGTTACATTATAATCTACGATTTTTTACAATTCAAGGGCATTCCAAAATCTTAAACAAATCTTAATGTTTGTGCCATTTATGCAGCAAAAAACCCGGCGTCTCCGCCGGGTTCCCCCATAATCATTTCAATTAAAAGATGCAAATGGACATGATGATTGTCGAAACTGCAAGCACAGCTAAAATGATAATATACGCCAGCAAAAATCCTTTACTTCTGGCTTTATTCACAAAAATTAAAATAATTCCCATCATGATTACGATGCACAGAGCAAGCGTTAAATTCATTACAATGACATAACGAACATCCAATGCGGCCTGAGAAAAAGCCTGATAGTTAATGGATAACAGGGAAAAAATTGCAACCAGAATTCCCATGATCGTCAGCACATTTGCATAAATCCGCTGGGAACTCCATCCAGTTCTTCTTTCGCTTTCTGATATTCCTGTTTCACCTGATTCTGATATTCTTCCTTATAACTGCCCAATCCGATATAGCGCTCCTCATTCTGAAACGCTGCGGTTTCCTGCGCACTGTAAGGCTTCTGCGGAATCTGCGTCAGTTGTTCAAATATAATCTGTGCTATCTTCATGCCCTGTTCCAGAGTAATCACATTTCTGGACAGATTCTGCACTCTGAGAAACGCATAAGTAACATGCCCCGGCTGATAGTGCGGGCCGTCTACTTTCAGTCCCTGTCTCATCCGGGAGTTCTTTTCCGCAATTCTTCCAAGGATATTTTCCGGAATACTAAGCTTCTCTACTGTCTTTATAAAAACCACTTCTCCGGAATGCAGATCATAAGTCTGTCTTTCCGCACCTTGATCGTCGCAGACTGCGCCAATCGTCAGATCATATGAAACGCCGTTTAAATTCTGTTCGTCATATCCGGATGTTATCAATCTGCCATCAGATATGTATTCCTTTATATCTTTATCGGCTAAAATCATCTCACGCTACCCCCTTTGTCTTATAGTATGACATATCGGGGAAAAAATCAACGTTTTACGCTCCTTTTTCCTTCGAAATATGGTAAATCTCATCTGCAAGTTCGCGGATCTCATCCGTGAGTACACGTCCGGTAAACACCACCTTCATCTCATCCGGAACGGCTTCGACCAGTTCCCGGATCGCGTCCGCCGTGATCAGTTTCTGATCCACAAGCCCCAGAATCTCATCGAGGATCAGCATATCGCACGCGCCGGTAGAAACCACTTTCTTTCCGTAGTTAAAACCGTTCTTCAAATTCACGCTTTCTTCCTGCCGCTCTGTTTCCGACAGCTTTTCAAACGCAATATCCTGCTTGGAAAAGCGGAAAAACTTAATCTCCGGTTCCAGGCGCTTCAGATACTCCAGCACGGTTTCCATCCTGCCCTTTAAAAACTGGATCACAACCACGCTCTTTCCTTCGCTTGCAAGGCGGATGGCGTTCCCCAGCGCCGCAGTCGACTTCCCCTGTCCTTCGCCATAATAAATCTGTACGATGCCTTTTCCCATAGTTCCCTCCCATTTCAGGATCGCCGGGCCTGCTTTCGGATACGCGCCCGGTCTTTGTTTCAATACGTTGTTAAAATACCATATTTTTTTGATTTTTGCAACTACGGAAAAAGTATCGCAGCCCTGAAAGGAAAATTGTTTTTATCTGCCTGTACAAAGGGCATTTTATTTTTGAATGATGTAATC
>CANQDS010000076.1 GCA_947593655.1 uncultured Lachnospiraceae bacterium
GTAATAATCTAAATTTACTTGAGGTATTTTTCTGTGTCAATCTCTTGACCTATTTAAAGTATACAGGAAGCTTTCAAAAAGCAATAGGAAAATTCTACCAGCTTAAAGAACCCTCTTAAAGAAGATCATCAAAGAAAGAGTCGTCCTTGAATCCCTTGTCCCATTCCCTGAATGGTTGACTGGTTCTATGAACGGCTCTTCTTTCTTTTTCTGCTATACACTTCGCTAAACGAAAACATCGATCCTCTTATATTTTACTGCCGATTCCGTGATTTCTTCTATTTGCTGGCCTGTATCTTCTGTCAGCTTCGCCACTTCTTCCTGCATTTTTTGCATTTCTTCTTGTGCCTCTTCTTGCATCTCTTCTTGCATCTTTTCCTGCATTTCTTCTTGCATCTCTTCTTGCATCTCTTCCTGCATCTCTTCCTGCATTTCTTCTTGTATTTCCTGCATTTCTTCCATGCTTTCTGTCAGTTCGCCCTTGTTTTCGTCTGTTCCAAGCGCTTCTTCCGCCATATCCTCCCGTCTTTCTTCGGCAGTTTTCGGCTCAAATTTTTCAGCTTCCTCGGCAATCTTCTCGCCAAGTTCTTTCGCCTTGTCCATCGTATGCCACATCTGTTCCTGATTATACTGTGTTTTTACAGCGGCAATTTCGCTTTCATACGAATGAAACTGATCCAGCTTTTGGGTAATTTCCTCTAATGTGCTGCACTCTATATTTTTCAGGCTTTCTTTTTTATTTTCCCAAAATGCAATCTGGCTTTGCGCTTTCTGCCGACGCTCGGCCTGATCCTGCACACTTTTTAAACCCGTTCTCTGCATCATCGGCAGATTCCCCGCAAATATGGACTTGCCTGTGTCTGGCGAAGTCCGAAACATTGTCATATTCACAATACCATCTCCCTAAAAAATCCTCTTTTAGAAACGCAAATCGAAACGAGGATAACCCTCTGTCTGCACTACCTGTACTTTCGGAGCGGCAGGCTGCACAGACTGTGCGTCCGGTGTCTGCGCATCGCTATCCGGCTGCACACGCTCTGTACGTTCTTCCTGCGCTTCGTTATCCGGCTTCACACGCTCTGTGCTATCTTCCTGCGCATCGCTATCCGACTGCACACGCTCTGTACGTTCTTCCTGCGCTTCGTTATCCGGCTGCACACGCTCTGTTCTGTTTTCCTGCGCTTCGTTATCCGGCTGCACGCGCTCTGTTCTGTTTTCCTGCGCATCATTATCCGGCTGCACACGCTCTATATTGTCTTCCTGTGCACCAGCAGATATTTTCTCCTGCACTTCTTCTTTTGCATCGCTGTCTGCTGTTTTGTTTTCTGCCTGTGCCGTATTTTCTTCTTTGCTGCCGGAAGTTTTCGGCTCTGTGCGTTCTGCTTCGGCCGCTTTTTCCATCGCCTGATTCGCATTGCCAAGCGTTTTCATTTGAGAATCGGCTGCCTGCATGGCTGTCTGCTTAACCTCTGCAAGCTCTTCCTTCTTTTTCGCTGCGTCCCCGCCGCGCGCTTCATCCAGCTCGATCTCTATTTCCAGAGCGTCGGCTCTGCCTTCCATCCTTCCTGCCACGCTGCCCTGAACCTTCGACTGCTTAATGGAGGCATCCGCGGAAATCATTGCCGTCACATCTGCCTGTGAAAGTCCGGCGTTCTGACCGTCTTTCTTTGTATCCGTTCCGCCGAACATATCATCCATAAAACTCTTTACCTGCTGTTTTTCGTTTCGCTGTTCAATCTGGTGCTGTCTGAGCTGCATATTCAGATCACTGATCTGCTGCTGGATCTCCTTCCGCCTCTTCATCTTTGCCTCTAACGGCATTTTTTCATTGGAAGAAAGCTCCTGCAGCTGCTTCTGTGCATTGGCAATCTGATCCTGAATGTTCCTGTTGTACAGATCCATTCCCGGATTGATCCCCAGCTGCGCTGCCTTTGTGTTGATTCCGTTGATTCCGTTAATTGTCATTGTTTTACCCTCCCTGCATGAAAACCGCCCGCCGCCGCAATCTTTTTCATCAGCTCATCCACGTTTCCGGCTTCCACAACTGTATGCTTTTTATCGGCGTTTGTCCGGAAATAACGGTCTGCCGCTTTTTCTTCCAGACGCTTTTTCCCCGCCTTTTTCTGCGTCTGTTTTTCCGCTCTTATTTCCCTGATCTGTTCCCGCCGCTTTTGGATGGATTTTTCAAGCTCCGCAAAAATATTAGAAGCTCCGTCGTCATTGATCGAAATCGCGATGCGGCTGATCTGTGTATCGCCATTCTTTCCATTTCTGCCAAAAGCGGACATATAGCCAAATTCACGGTTGATCTGCTCCGACATACGGAGTGCTCCCTGCACGCCTTTCATTTTTTCGGCGGCATATTTTTCATCAGACACCATTTTCTCTATTTCCTCGCGGGAGAGCATAACGGAAACTTCCTTTGTGCTGTGGGAAAGCACTTCCTTTGCATCCTTGCCGGAATTGTAGACAAGAAACTCCATATTGCCATAGGAGCCGTTCAGCGTATCAAGATACTCCTGCGCTTTTGAGGATAACTGCGGGGACGCCGGTTTTTCCGCCTGTTTGCTGGTTGCGGTGTTTTGAGCCTGTGCATTTTTTTCTGCTGATTTTACGCTGCTGTCGGTATAGGCTTTGTAAATGCTGTTGATTGTCATGGACATAGCATCATCCTCCTGCTTTTACTTTTATCATTTACTTCTCTACTAATAAATCTCTGCACCGTATTCAATGTCAATTCCTTTGTTTTCGTTCAGGACATAATCCTTGCCGCCGACTGTTACCGTCTGCCCCGGCTGTAAGTTGTGATACTTAAATGCCTCTCCGCTGACCAGCGCATTGTACTGTTTGTCATATGCTTCCTTTGAACGAAGCGCAACCGCATCTTCCTTTTGGGAAAGAAAATAAGTAGCGGAAGATTTGCCGACTGTTACCGTGAAAAATCCGTTCTGTATGCCCGCTTCCTCCAGTTTGCTTCTGATGTCAGCCTGACTGTATTTTGCATGAGTTCCAGCGCTATGCGCCAGTCTCATCCAGAAATTAGCATACTCCGCCGCTTCCTCGTCAATGCGTCCTTTTCCTGTAAACTCATCCGCGCTTAGGACACTGCCCGCTGAAAGCACCGTATGCAGTTTCCCGTCTTTCCCCGTGAATTGATAATACGAATCGTTGTCAAAACGCACCTCGTTATCCTTCACGGACATCTGCTTGGGCTCGAGTTTTCCCAACGCCGCATCAAAATGCACCTTTGCCAGATCTTCACGAACCGAATGAAATGCATTTCTTCGATTTGAACGCTGGTTCGGCCTGACGTCCGCCCAGGTTCCCCGCCTTGTATAAAGTTTCGATTCTGGACGATTTCCTTTTTGATAAAGAACGCCGTCCTTCATATATGTTTGGGAATGTTTATTCATACGGTTCCTGTCCGCATTTTTGCTTCCTATGTGATAAAGAACTCCGTCTTTCATATATGTTTGAGAATACTTATTCACACTCCCGGCATTTCTGCTTCCAAACAGTTTTGAAACCATAGAGGAACTGCTAAAGAAGCTGCTGTTCCTAAAATTGAAAAAATTTCCATTGATTCTCATATTTCTTCCTCCCTGAATTTTATTTCTGCGAGCAACGAACCAAGCGGACGTGCCTGCACATCCATTTGGCGATTGCCGCAAGTGCCGAATATCTTGATATTCGACCGATTTGAAATCCGTTTCCAAACTTACATCAAATAAACAGTTCCTTTATAGCCGCACATCGACATGGGTATAAACCGCTGCCTGTGCCGGCTGTGCTTCGGTAAGAGCGGGCTGAACAGGCGGTGCGTCCTGCGTCTGCGCATTGCTATCTTGCAGTACACGCTCTATTCTGTCCTCCTGCGTATCGTTATCCATCCGCACATGCTCTGTGCTGTTTTCCTGCGCATTGTTATCCAGCTGCACGCGCTTTGTACTATCTTCCTGCACATCGCTGTCTGCTGCTTTGTTTTCTGCCTGCTTCGTACCTTCTTCTTTGCTGCCGGATGCTTTCGGCTCTGTGCGTTCTGCTTCGGCGGCTTCTTCCATTGTCTTATTGGCATCGCCAAGCGTTTTCATCTGGGAAGCGGTTGCCTGCTGGGCTGTCTGCTTGACATCTGCAAGCTCCTCTTTCTTTTTTGCTGCGTCCCCGCCACGTGCTTCATCCAGTTTGATCTCTATTTCCAGAACGCCGGCTCTGCCCTCCATCTTCGTTGCCACGCTGCCCTGCACCTTTGCCTGCTTGATGGATGCGTCTGCCGAAATCATTGCCGTCATGCCAGCCTGTGAAAATCCGGCGCTCTGACTGCCTGTTTTTGCATTTGCTCCGTCCGGCGTATCGTCCATAGAAGAACTTTTTGCCTGCTGCTTTTCTTTGCGCAATTCGATCTGGTGCTGTCTGAGCTGCATATTCAGATCGTTGATCTGCTGCTGGAGTTCCTGCCGTTTCTTCATTTTTTCTTCCATTGGCATTTTCTCGTTAGAAGAAAGCTCCTGTAACTGTTTCTGCGCATTAGCAATCTGATTCTGAATATTCTTGCTATACGAATCCATTGCCGGATTCATCCCCATCTGCGCTGCCTGTGGGTTTGCTCCGCTGATTCCGTTAATTGTCATTGTCATCCTCCTGCTTTGACTTTTATTTCAAACCTCCTGACGAATAAAGCTCCGCCCCGTACTCAATATCTATGCTCTTATCGTCTTTCAGGACATAATCCTTTCCGCCGATTGTTACCGTCTGCCCCGGCTGGAATTTATCAAGTTCAAACGCCCTCCCGCTGGTCAGCAGATTGTAAAATTTGTCATAAGATTCCTTTGGACGAAGCGCCCCCACATTTTCATTTTGAGAAAGGTAATAAGTCTGAGAACGATTACCGACCGTTACCGTGAAAAAACCATGTTGTATGCCTACTTCCTCCAGTTTTTTCCTGATTTCAGCCGTACTGTACTTTTGTTCCAATCCATAAGTAATGCCCTTTGCCAGACTTTCCCAGAAATCAGCATAGTCCACCGCTTCCTTGTCAATGCGGCCTGTTCCAAAGTTTGCAGAATTATCCACCCTTAAAGATGAACCTCTCGAAAGCACCGTATGCTCTCTCCCGTCTTTGCCCGTAAATTGATAATACGAATGATTGTCAAAACGCACCTCGTTATCTTTCACGATCATCCGTTTGGGATTGTGCCTTTCGCCTATCCTACTTCCATCAGATGTATATAGTTTGGACGGTGACTTATTTCCTTTTTCGTATACCACGCCGGGTGTTTCCTTTTCAGGAGCAGCACCCGTTTCTTTATCTTCGGGCAATTTTGTAAATGCCTGTCTTCTGCCCGTTTCGTGTACCACGCCGGATGTTCCCTTGTCTGGCGCAGGAACAGTGCCCGTTTCTTTATCTTCGGGTAATTTTGTAAAGGCCTGTCTTCTGCCATATAAAGCGTTCTCATAATTTCCATTGATCCTCATAATTTTTTCCCTCCTTGAATTTGGTAATTTGAAATCCGTTTCCCGACTTAGATCAGATTGTATAATCTACCTGTGTTCCCTTTCCTTCTTCTGGAATTTTCGTTGCCGTAACCGCAATATTGTCCGCTTTCAGCTGTTCCAAAAGCTGTTCCGCCGTTTCCGCCTGCTCCAGACGCTTTTCCTTTAGCTTTTCTTCTTCTTTCTTCTTTGCACGGTTCTCCTCTAACTGCTTCTGCATCTTTTCCTTGTAGACAGTTCCGGGATTTTCAACCGGCTTAGCCTTACTGATCCCCCAATAAGTAACCTTTCCGTTTTTATCAATCACAGTACCACAGGCAATTTGTTCTCCGCCTGCAGCTTCAATTTCTTTTTTAAATTTTCACCCAAACCGGGAACTTCAGCAATTACTTTTTCGTACTTCGCAGCTGTTTCCGGATCCGATGCCATTTTCTCAATAATGTTAGATGAAATTGCAATATTGTTAGATCCGCTGCAACTGAACATATACGCTTTCCGCTGTTCCAGATTGGAAAAGTCTGCCACCGTGATATTTACATCCGGATATTTCTGCTTCAATTCACTCAGATAGTCCTGTGTTGTTCTGTTTAATTCGCTGCTCTTTTGTGTGCCGGTACTGTTTGATGCCGCATAAGCGCTTGCATACTCATTTACGCCTGTTACTGCCATAATTTTTTCCTCCTTGAATTTGATCGATTTGAAATCCGTTTCCGGCAAATTGCCATTTTATATACCCTTTTCATTTTTCAGCATAACGGACAGGGTAAATACGTTATGCCCGATCGCCCAGTCAACTGCCCCATGATACTTTTCTGCGGTATTTTTTATGTTGAGCAGCCCGATTCCATGCACTTTTTTGTCCGCCTTTGTCGTGACCGGAAATTCTGCATCCCGTTTCCGCACCACCTTTCCGTCAAAGCTGTTTTCCATTTCCAGAAAGAACATTTTCCCCTTTGCATAAGAAGACAGACGGATAAAGGTTTCCGCCTCCGGTTCCTCCTCTTTCAGCTTTTTACAGGCTTCCAAAGCATTATCCAGAGCATTTCCGAGAATGATCCCAATATCATAACTCTGTATCATCAGCTTTTCCGGAAACAACAGCTTATCCGCATAAAACTGTAAATCCGGCAGAGTGCGCATGATCTCATGATATTTCGTGTTCAGCAGCGTATCAACTACTGCATTTCCCGTCTTAAACTGAAATTCCAGACGGTCAAATGTCTGGCTTATTCCGGACAGATAATCCCGCAGTTCCTCATTACTGCCGCTGTCCGCAAGCTGCAGGATCACGGTAAGGGAATTTTTCATATCGTGCTTCATTCCCCGAATATCGGAATACATACGATCCATTTCCGCAATATGCTCCTGCATACTGCTGACCTGCTTTTCTAAAATGATCCGGCTGCTTTTTTCCCTGCTCCGGTCAATCATATCCTGAAACAGCCTGATATCGCTTAAAATAAATACCAGGCATAACAGCAAAATCGCCGGAATAATCAAAAGAAGCAACGGTGATGCTCTGTAAATCGCCCCATTTTCTATGTAGATGTAGGTCTGCAGCAGAATACAAATCAGCAAACTAACCGCACCCGGCGCAAGCAGGAAAAGAAGTTCTGTGCGCCCTATGGCATAATCCTTTTCCCTGAAATTCTGCACAATTTTTCTGAATACTACTACCGGCAGGGCAACCGCCACAACGCACAGCAGCATTTGTGTCACAATATAATTTACGGTTTGCAAATTTTCAAACAGACTTGCAGAGCGGATATATCCTTTTCCCATGCACCAATTCCAGAAGTCCATTACCGGATATAGGATCTGCCCCACCACAGAAGCACAGAAAACACCAATCTCACATACTGCCATAAATGTGATTACCAGAAAACCCGTAACCGCTTTGACTGCTTTATAAAATAACAAGGCTGCCGCAGCTAAACCAAGAAACGTGATAACATGCGTTTCGATCGTCCTTTTGTCCCCATAATCCGATGGCAGACACAAGCGCAAACATAATTTCAGCGCTATATACAAAGCTGCTGCGCAAAAGCTGTTTTTTGTCCTTCCCTGCCCTCTGCTCTCCAAAAAACTGCCGTAAAAATATTGCAGACAATATCCCTGAAATATCCAGATCAGGAACATCACACCATTGTTTATCGCATCGTAAATCTCATTCATATGCCGCACCTCGCAGATACCGCATATATGCCTTGACAAATTCCTGATATTTTTCTTTTGCCAGATATACCCTTTCTCCGTTATCCATCTCAATCATATCACTGCTGTATTCCGTGATATGAGCCATATTTACAAGATACCCTCTGTGACAGCGGTAAAAACTGCTTCCAAGCTTCTCTTGAAGCTCCTTCATAACAGCATAGACTTCTAATGTATTTTTTGCAGTATGGATCGCCGCCTTTCTCTTCCTGCTCTCAATAAAAATAATCTTACTTTGATTTAATGTGTAACTTTTATTTTTTGTCTTAATGAACAGCGCAGGCGTTTCTCTCCGTATCCGGCGTTCCTGTATTTCCTTCACAGCGTTTTCAAAAACTTCCGCAAATTTTTCCTCCCTGATCGGTTTTAGGAGATAATGGAACGCTCCGACATCAAAGGCTTCAAAGACATACTCTTTGACCGCCGTGACAAAAATGATAACCGTTTTCCGGTCATACTCTCTGACTGCCTTTGCCGTTTCCATCCCGTTAATGCCATCCATCTGTATGTCAAGAAAGATCAGGTCAAAGCGCTTTTGATCCGCAAGCAACTCATTTCCCGTCTGAAAACTTTCGATATGGCAGTCTGTATTCTGCTTTTTTATCAAATCTTCGATACGTTCGATGATCCTTTTTTCATCATCGCATATTGCTATTTCTATCAATTCAACCACTTTCCTGTATTTTTACTATCCGTCACTTAGTTGCTTCCATAAGCATAAGCGACATAAAATTATTTGTTCTTTCGCTTATTGTATCGGCAAAAATTTCCTCACTTTTTTGCCAAATGGCACGAAACCCCTGTTTCATGGTATGAAATCTTTTGCGATCCTTTCTGCATACTAAGGTATACAAAAAGAGCGTCCATTGGTTTTCCCAACAAACGCTCTTCTGTCTGCAATACCTTACTGCATACTGCAATGATTCATCCTAATCCATTATCTTAGCGCATTCTTCCTGCGAAATGCCAGTCCTGCCGCCGCAAATCCGGCTGCAAGCAGGAACAGATAGAAGGAAAGGCCAACATCTCCCGTATCCGGAGAAGTGCCGTATTTCGCCGTCAGATTTTCCCCGTAAATAATGACATAATCCGATGCATGGGTAAATGTGAGGCTTAACGATCCGTCTGCGCTGACTTTTCCTGCATTCATGAACTTCAGTTCTTTCTTATCGTTGTAGTAGAACAGGTTCCCGTACTTTCCGGCATATTTCTTATCCGCCTGAAGTTTCAGGGCCGCCTTGAAACCGAAGTCGCCGCTGGATTCCAGATGCAGCTGCTGGTAATCCTTTCCGTCCGTGATCTTTGCGATCGCGCTGGAAGGAACCGCTGTCGTATTAAATACCACTTTCAGGTCAACATCTTTCAGGCTATCCGCCGTGACATCCCTGCCGTTGATCACCCAGCTGTAGCCGTCCATCTTCAGCTCCAGATTCACGTTTTTGCCCTTTAATTCGGATAACACATCCTTCGGAACCTTCGTGTCGACGCTGCCGTCCGCTTTTACCATATCAACGGTGACGGTTTTGCCTGTTCCGCTCTTGATCTCTTCTTTGACGTCTTCTACCGGTCTGGTTCCAACGCTCGGTTCCGTAACATCCGGTGTTTCCCCGCCCGGTTCGCTTCCGGAAGCGATATGGAGATACAGATTATCGACGCTTCCCCAGCCGCCTGACTGGATATTTACCAGTACCTGAAGCTTGACGGTCGTCGTTTTCGCCAGCTGGAATTCCACCTTCGGCGTGATCCATTCCGCATAGCCCGTCAGAACGCCCGGTTCGCCGGTAAACAGTACCTTGTTATTCTCGTCTAAAATGTTCATTACGACCTTGTCTCCGCCATATCCCTGTGCAATGGATTCGAAAACATAGCTGCCCGGCTGCAGCGTGATCGGAACCTTATAAGTCGCAAAGCCTGCATTTGCCGGATCATCGCCGGAGATCCACCAGTGGATGCTGCCTTTTCCTTCATACGGATCCTCTCCGTTCGGAATACTGGAAAAGCCTTTTCCGCCGATCTCAAAGTTATCGCCTTTTTCCAGCCCCGCATCGTCTGCATCCTTGATCAGGTTTTCTTCGATGACAACGATCTGCGCCGTTACATCCGCCGTTTTCTTTCCTGCATAAGTGCCGTCATTTACGGTCTGGCTGAACGTAACCGTTCCGTGCGCCGTTACTGTGCCGACATTCTGGGTATTTAAGGATGCCAGATCCCACGTTACTTTTTCATCGAAAATACCTGTGTTGTAGGTAACGGAAACCGTTTCCGGAAGCACCGGCTTCTGGTTCTTCGTAACGGTCGCTTCCGCGCTTCCGATCGCTTCCACGCGTACTTTGCCCGTCGTCATGCCGGTCCGTACCGCGCTCCATACTTTCAGGCTTGCCAGAGGATGTCCCTTCGTATCAAAGAATGCGGAGTTGTCCATCGCGGAACTGCCCCACCAGTCTCTTGCGTTCTTGTCGTATTCCCCTGCATACTTCGAAGCCCAGCCGCTGCCGAACTTATTCCAGATCACCTGATTTTCCGCTTTCTGCTGCTGCAGCGCATCGCCGGTCAGACCGGTCGTATCGCCGACTGTGATCCATGCCGGCTCCCAGTAAAACAGTCCGATGGAACCGCCCTTGTTCGCCGCGTCGATCACTTCGCGCATGTAGTTGGCCTGTCCCTGTACGGTAAACGGCCATTTGTAATCCGCACCGCCGATATTTAAGTGTCCGTTTCCGTCGTCTCCGGTGTCATCGCTGTCGACCGTCGTATAAGGATAAGACGTTTCCACTACCAGAACATCTTTGCCGTCGCCCGCTGCTGCTTTCGCGTCTTTTAACGCCTGCGTCAGATCCGCGCGCGAACCGTGGTACTGCGGATAATAGCTGGTTGCAAGCACATCGTAATCCACTTTTGCCCCGTTGAGCCGTTCCGCCCATGTGGAAAGCGTTCCTTTCTGCGGATCGGTAAAGTGGATCAGGACTTTGATATTCGGATCAAAATTGTGAACTGCATCCGCTCCCGCGCCGAACAGTTTCAGCATATCTTCGGTCTTGCTTTCTCCGACAAATCCGTTATTTGTTTCGTTGCCGACCTGAACCATGTCGATCGTTACGCCGGTCGCCGCGATCTTTGTCAGGGAATCCTTTAAAAATGCCGCAAGCGCAACCGCTTTCTGGTCTACGGTGTAGCCTTCCCATGCCTTCGGAGTCAGCTGACGCTCCGGATCCGCCCAGAAGTCGGAGCCGTGGAAATCGACCAGCAGCTTGATTCCCGCTTCTTTGCACGCTTTGGCGATCTCAACGGCGGTATCTACGTCGTTATTTCCGCCGCCGTAGCCGTTGCCGTCTGCATCCCACGGATCGTTCCATACGCGCACGCGCACATGAGTAATGCCCTGCGATGCTGCAAATTTACAGAAATCCGCATAGGTTTTTAATTCATTTCCCGCAAAATCATAATATTTTACGCCGCTGTTCTTCTCTACGATCAGCGAGGAGATGTCCCAGCCCAGCGCAAAATCACTCGAAAGATTCGGAACATACTGTACATCGATGTCGCCCTGTACCGGATCCGGCACCGGAGCGTCGCCGGCCGTAAACGGAACGGCCGTAAGCAGCAAAGTCTTCCACTGTTGATTTTCATCCAGCTCATTTTCATCCTGCAGTTTCACGGCAACATAGTAGGTTCCCGCTACTTCCGCCGTTACATCTGCAGATAAACGGTATCCGCCCTTATCCGAGTCTACCGTCAGGCCTTTCGGGCTTTTTCCTTTGCCTGCTTCGTTCTTCTCATCGCTGTACCACCACAGACGAAGCCCTTCTTTTTCCAGATCGGTAATCTCCTGACCGTCTTTCTTTAAAACCGCGGTCAGCGTCACCTTCTGTCCAGCAACGGCATCGGTAATGCTCGGCGTAACGGAAATGCTGTAGCCCTTCTGCTCTTCTTCTTCGCCGGAACCGCTCTGGGAATCGCTTTTCTGCTCTAATACGAAATCATCAAAATTCGCCCAGTAACCATCATCCTTTTCCTTTTTCATAAGCGGAAGCGTTCCGGATATCGTGATCTTTACGGTAGCCGTCTTGTCTGTGATCGTAAATTCGTCCGAAACCACATCCGATAAGTCATTACTCCATCCTGTTGTAGCATCCACTTTCTTCGAAGCAGCCAGAACCTTGCCCGCTCCGTCCTTAATATCAAACGCAAACACAGGACTTGCGGCCTCGCCCATATCAATTCCGGTCTGGCCAAACTTCAGGCGGTACGTTCCGGCCGGTACATTTTCAATGGTCTTCGTAGCAGAAACCGTCTGCTCCGAACCGCCGTCATACTTGTTGTATGCATTTAACTGGTTTTCATGGATGCCAAAATAATAAGGTGCCCCATCCTCAAAAGGCACTGAAAATTCCCAGCTTGCATCCGTTGCTGTACTCAGGTCGCCGTTTGTAAACAACTCTGTCGGTGCCCATGTTCCATCGCTCTCTGCGGCTTTAAATACCCCCCCCGATTCCATTCAGCGGAGCAAATCCCAGGCACATCGTTACCGCCAGGACAATCGCCAGAGCGCTTTGCAGCCATCTTTTTCGCATTCTCTTTCCTCCCTCGTTTACGAAATTCTGCTTGTCGCCAAAAAACCGGTCCGCGCCGGATCCTTTTGCTGCATTCCTCCCATCATGCAATTATTTGAATTTGCGCAACCGTTTTATATTCTTTAGCTTAGCACGCTGCCAACCTTTTTTCAATTTGTGATATTCGACAATTTTTCACGCTCATTTTTGGTAATAATTGCCAGTCGGGGAAAATACCGGCTGGCTAAACCGATACAAATCGAGGATGGTGGAACAAAATGACCAGAAAAGAGAGCCAACCGGCCCCGTAACGCGCGAGAGCTGGTTTTTCGCCCTTTAGCCCTTCCGGATCTGATACCGCCTCGACGGACGCCAGACTGCGGTTACTGCGATGATGACTGCTGCCGTCACGCCGAGGCTGATCGGATAAACGCTCATGATGGTCGTAAAGGACGGAAAACGCCGGAACACCGTAAACATCCACCCCAGCCGGACGCCGCAGATCCCGACGATGGAACAGAGCGCCGGAATCGTGGATAAGCCGAAGCCCCGCAGATAACCCGAAAACGTTTCCTGCGCAAAGCTGAACAAATACGCGAAGAAAATATACTGCAAACGCACATATCCGATCTCGATCACTTCCGGATCCCCATTAAAAACAGACAGAAGCGTTCTGCCGAACAGCAGGATCAGCGCGCAGCTTGCGCCCGTCGCCACGGCGCTCTGGATCAGACACAGTTTCAGCGTGCGCCGGCACCGGTCATTTTTCCCCGCTCCGTAATTCTGCCCGACAAAAGTCGTACATGCCTGCCCGAACGAGTTCATGACGTAATAGGCAAAAATTTCCAGATTATAGGCTGCCGAGGATGCCGCCATCACAGTGGTTCCAAGGCTGTTGACCGACGTCTGGATCACGATATTGGCCAGGGAAAAGATCGCGCTCTGCACGCCCGCCGGAATCCCGATCTTTAAGATCCGCCAAAGCGTTCCCGGATCGATCCCAAGTTTTTTCGGGAAAACCTTCACTTCCAGACTGCTTCTTACCAGACAGACAAACAGGATCACCGCGCTGACCAGATTCGAGATCACGGTCGCGGTTGCCACGCCGTCCACATCCATATGCAGCCCCAGGACAAAAAACAGGTTGAGCGCTACGTTGAGCACGCCGGAAACGGCAAGCGCCTCCAGCGGAACACGCGTATTGCCGCAGCTGCGGAAAATGGCCGATTCAAAGTTGTACAGCAGAATGACCGGCATTCCGAGGAAATAGATCCGCAGATATTTGACCGCCATGTCAAAAACATCGGCCGGCACATCCAAAAGCTTTACCACGTTCCCCGCGATCAGTTCGCCGAGCACCGCCAGCAGGATTCCGCCGAAAACAGCAAAAATGATCGACGTATGGACCGCTTTCGAAGCGGTTTTATGATCCTTCTGGCCGATCGCGTTTGCAATAATAACGTTGCTGCCGAGCGCGATCCCCACAAACAGGTTGACGAGCAGCCCGATCACGGGCGCGTTCCCGCCGACCGCCGCCATTGCCGATTTCCCGAAATCTCCGGGCAGCTGCCCGACGACGGCCAGATCCGCCGCATTAAACAGCTGCTGTAACAGCCCCGTTGCTGCAAGCGGAACCGCATATTGAATGATTTTCGCCCCGATCGGGCCTTCTGTAATATCCATCTGCTTCTGCATTATTTTCCCCGCTTTCTGTTGCAAGAGAAATGGCTATGCGCTTCCACATAGCCATCTTCCCGTCTTAATCAATTACATCGGCCTCCGCCGCCTGTTGTGAAAAACCAAGGCTGCACCTCGGCGCAGCCTTAAGTCCGGAATCTCTATACAAAAACCTTGCTGAGATGATCGTACTCCCGGTTGATCTCCTGAATGGTATTATGATCGCCGTCCAGATTATCCGGGTGGTAAATCTTGATCAGATCCTTATACCGTTTCTTCAAGGACTGTTTGCTTCCCACGCCGGAGAAGAACAGTTCCCCTTTCACTACGTTGCCGGAGGAATTTCCCTGCATATTGCGCTTCTCATAATCCGTAACATGGCTGTAAAATTCCTTCTGCTTCTCTACCTGCTGCTTCTCGGAGGCCAGCTTGACCAGTTCCTCCTCCAGGATCTTAAACTTCATGTCAAACAGCTTCTGCTGCTGTTCCAATCTCCTGTCCTCAATCTGCATTCTTCTGGTAAATTCCTGACGGTCATGCTCTAATTGGCGTCTCTGTTCTTCCAGTGCCCTGCGTTCATCTTCCAGCGTCATCGCAAACTCCCTATATATCATCACAAGATATTGGTCTTAAATAGACTCTGCAACAGGTTTAGGATACAACATTTTGTGGTATAAATCTATAGGCGATTTGCACTAATATTCCACGATTTTATGTCAAATCCTCTATAGTTTCTTTAATTTTTCCCGAAAAATCCCTTTTTTTTCTCTTTCGGAGCCGTTTCCGCACCCTTTTCCTTCGTCAGGGAGCCTCCGGTCAGCGCGTCAAACTGCCGGAGCAGTTCCTTCGCTTCTTTGTTGAGTCCGCTCGGCGTAGCGACAACCAGCGTGACATAATGATCTCCGCGCACGTTCCGGTTGCGCAGCGACGGGATCCCTTTTCCTTTGAGGCGGATGCGCGTGCCGGTCTGCGTTCCTGCCGCAACCGTGTAAATGATCTCGCCGTCCACCGTCTTAATGCGGATATCCCCGCCCAATGCGGCAATCGCAAACGAAATGGACGCATTGGAATAAATATTCATATCCTGACGCTCAAACGCAGGATTGCGCGCAACGATCACTTCTACCAAAAGGTCGCCTCTCGGCCCGCCGTTCTTCCCCGGTTCGCCGTAATCACGCACACGCACGCACTGTCCGTTGTCGATTCCGGCCGGGATCTCCACTTTCTTGCGGATCTTCCTGGATATATAACCGACGCCGTGGCAGTCCGGGCACTTCTCCCGGACGATCTTGCCGGTTCCGCGGCAGTCCGGACAGGTCTGCACGTTCTGCATCATGCCGAACAGCGACTGCTGGGAATAGACAACCTTTCCTTTTCCTCCGCACTTTGCACAGGTTTCCGGCGACGTTCCCGGCTTGGTCCCTGTCGTATGGCAGGTGCTGCATGCCTCCTGATAAGCAAATTCCAGCTCTTTTTCACAGCCGAAAACCGCTTCCTCAAAGGTGATGCGCACGCTCATGCGCACATTCGCGCCTTTCATCGGTCCATTATTGGAAGACCGTCTTCCGCCTCCGAAGAAATCGCCGAAAATATCGCCAAAGATGTCGCTCATATCCATTCCGGAGAAATCGAAGCCGCCGCCCGCTCCGCCTTCAAACGCCGCATGGCCGAACTGGTCATACTGTCTGCGCTTCTCCGGATCGCTGAGTACGGCATACGCTTCCTGAGCCTCTTTGAATCGTTCCTCGCATTCCTTATCACCCGGATGCATATCCGGGTGATACTTCTTTGCCATGCTGCGGAAGGCTTTTTTGATCTCTGCATCATCTGCGGTTTTGGATACTCCTAAAACCTCATAATAATCTCTTTTATCTGCCATAATGATAATCCCTCTGCCTATGCACTATACAGTACTGTATCGGGCCTTCCTGTTATTTTATACCTCTTTAAAATCTGCGTCAATGACGTCGTCGTCCGCGGAAGATGTTCCCGCGCCTGCCGCACCGCTCATATCCGGTCCGGCTCCTGCCGCGCCCGCAGCGCCCTGCGCCGCCTGCGCCTGTTCGTACATCTTCGCAAATACTTTCTGCGCGCTCTGCGTCAGCTTCTCCTGTGCCGCTTTCAGATCCACGACATCGGAATCGCTCATCTGCTCTGCTTCCGGATGCGCATCCAGAATCGCCTTGACCGCACTGATGTCCGCTTCAACTTCCGCTTTGTCCGCCGGATCGATCTGCGCGCCTACCTGATCGAGCGCCTGCTGCGTCTGGAATACGAAGGAATCCGCATCATTTCTGGCGTCGATCGCTTCTTTCCGCTTCTTATCCTGTGCTTCAAATTCCGCCGCTTCCTTAACTGCCCGGTCGATCTCTTCATCCGACATATTGGAGCCTGCGGTGATCGTAATGTGCTGTTCCTTGCCGGTTCCCAGATCCTTGGCCGATACGTTTACAATGCCGTTTGCATCGATATCGAACGTAACCTCGATCTGCGGTACGCCGCGGCGTGCCGGAGGGATCCCGTCGAGACGGAACTGTCCGAGAGACTTGTTATCCCTTGCGAACTGGCGCTCACCCTGTACGACGTTGATATCTACCGCGGTCTGGTTGTCGGCTGCGGTCGAGAATACCTGGCTCTTCTTGGTCGGAATCGTCGTGTTGCGCTCGATCAGCCTTGTTGCGATGCCGCCCATTGTCTCGATCGACAGGGAAAGCGGGGTTACGTCGAGAAGAAGGATCTCTCCTGCGCCTGCATCTCCGGCCA
>CANQDS010000077.1 GCA_947593655.1 uncultured Lachnospiraceae bacterium
ATTTTGGATCTGAATGATGCCGCCCCAGCTGCAGATGCATTTGCTGCTGTTGTTCAGGCAGGGTTTTCCGCCCGCCAGAACCGTAGGACTTCCGGGCGCCCATGGCGCTGCGATTACCGGAATGCAGGGCATGGGCGTCATAACCCCCAGCTTTGCCGCCGTAGCCGCCGCCACCGTCGGATTGGCCATGGAACTGCACATCCCGAACGGCAGGATATTGACCATAGGAACCTGATCCATGATCGTCGCCATCGGCATTTTCCCCATCACGCGCGATACGGGAAGCACCGTCAGCGTAGAAGGCGCCGCTCCAAAACTGCACATCAGCGTTGCTCCGCCGAATACTCCAAATCCCACTTATGTCTCCTCCTTCCAAAATTCTTCCGGAATCCGGTTTTCCCTGCCTGAAACCAGCGGCAGTTCATATTCCTTTTCCCTGCCGTCCGCCCGTTTCAGAATGCAGCGGCAGACGCCTTCTTCCGGAACCGACCGGATCGGAAGATAGAAGTTCTTGTCTTCTTTGGCCGCCGTTTCATAGACCGGATAGACGCTGGTTCCGATCTTCCGGTACGCTTTGGAAAGCGGATGTTCCAGCAGGCAGTTCTCTTTGTCCTGCGCCGTTATCCGGAAAAATTCCCAATCCTTTTTCTTGCCGCTGATGCACAGCGTCTTGCCTTCCAGATGCATCGCAGCGGGCTGGAAAAGAGCCAGTTTTCTGCCCTGCTCTTTCGGCGAATAATCATACAAAAGCTTGCAGCTTTTTTTCTGTTCCTGAAAGAATACCCGTATTTCGCTTCCTTCCGGCAGTTTTCCGGTCAAAACAGTCGCGCCTCCGGGAATGGGATAGCCGGGTCCTGGAACCATCCGCACCTGATAAACCTCCGCCGTTTCCCGGTTGATCGGCAGTTTCAGCGTCTGCTTCTGATATAACGGACCGTCAATGCAGATATCCGCCTCTCCCCCGTCCAGATCGCAGAATACATGATAACCGTCATTTTTCCGGATGGCAGGACGCCCTCCCTCTAACGTATACATACGGATCCGGGATCCCGTAATGATCCGGTCCGTAAAATCATCGATCGGAAGCAGCACCAGCGATACGGTTTTCTTTAGGCCGACTGTCATAAAACTGCCCATTTCATCCTCCCTTACGCGTAATCCGTCCGAAACAGAATATCCTTTACCCGCCGGATATCTTTTGTTCTCGCGGATTCTAACGGAACGGGTCCCAGCTTGTAATACAGGGATAAACGGTATGCCAGATTCGGAAATGTCCATACTTTGAGCTTTTCTTCCAGTTCCATTTTTTTCATTTCCATGCGTATTCCGTCCCGTCCGCCTCCGGTGGTAAATTCCATCGTTTCCGTATTCAGACCCGGAAAATCCCGGAGCACCTGAATGACTTTCCCTAATATTCTATGCTCTTCTTCGGAACGGAATTTCACATCGCTGGCGGAAAATGCCGTAATCAGATAGGACAGCGTTAAATAGGCCGGCGGAAACTTCTGCCTGTCCACCCCGTCCGAAACCATCCCGCTCATCCGGAAATCTTCGCTTTCGCTCACATCATACAAATGGATGCACAGCGTCAGATCGCCTTTATCCGCCGGAGAGGCCAGTCCGATCCCGTCCTCATTCTGAATGATCTCAGGAACCATCTCCCTTCGAAGGAGCTGCACCAGCGCCTTTCCTGCATCCGTTATGATCGTATAACTGCCCATGATTTCCTCCTTTGCCGCTATTCCGCGGTTTCTTCCGCCGAATCCGTTTCCGGCGCGTCTTCCGACGGCTCTTCCTCCTCATCTTCATCCGGCTCTTCCGGCGGAATGATCGGCTCATTCTTATAAAAGGTTCCTTCAAATGCGACGGTTCCGTCGGCCGTGTTGTAAAGAACGCCTTTTCCGTTGTAAGTGCCGAGCAGGAATCCTCCCTCATAAAGCAGATTCCCCGATTCGTAGACCGTGCCCTGGCCGTCGAACCGGCCTTCGCGGAAACCGCCTTCGTAGATCAGGTCTCCGGTTGCCGGATCATAGAGTTTCCCCTCCCCGTCATAGAGGTTCTGGTAAAAACTTCCCTCGTACAGAAGCGTTCCCCTCTCTTCATCATACAGCCGCCCCGTTCCGGAATACGCTCCCATCTCGAAACTGCCGTCATAAATCAGGTTTCCGTTATCGATCCGGTACAGTTTTCCCGCACCGTGGTACTGCCCTTCCTTAAATTCTCCTTCATACAGCAGCTGTCCGCCGGAATAGAGCTTTCCGGTTCCCTCGTAAAGGCCGTTTACGATGCTCCCCTGATAGAGGGTATTGCCGTCCTCGTCCGGCAGAGTCACGCTGCCTTCCGACAAAACGCCCTGATGAAAGTTTCCCTGATGCAGCACTTTTCCGTCTTCATACAAAGTTCCTTCGCCTTCATACTGATCCTGAGAAAAAGCGCCGTCGTAGACCAGCGCGCCGGATCTGTCGTATTCCTTCCCGCTGCCGCTTTTCTTTCCCTGAAAAAACTCTCCCTCGTAGGCCGTCTTTCCGTTTGCATAATAGAGCGTGCCTAAGCCCTCATACAGCCCCTGCGCGAAGCCGCCCCGGTACTGAAGCTTTCCGTTCGTAAAATAAAGCGCGCCAGAGCCTTCATAAAGATTCTGGGAAAAACCGCCCTGATAAAGCAGCTTCCCGCTTTGATAGAGTTTTCCGTTCCCTTCGTACATTCCCTGCGAAAAGGCGCCCTCGTACAAAAGCGATCCGTTCTCGCTGTAAAGCTTTCCGTCCCCTTCATACTGATTTGCCAGAAAATGGCCGCTGTACTGCACTTTTCCGTTCGGATAATAAGTTTCGCCGACGCCGGAATACTGTTCCGCCAGAAATTCCCCCCGGTACCTGAGTTTACCGTCATATCCGTAGAGCACCCCCTGGCCGTTGATCCTGCCGTCCGTCAGCGTTCCCTCAAAGATCACAAGTTCAGGATCTTCTTCGGCCACCAGCCGCACCCTTCCGGTGTAGCCTTCCATATCCTGTGAATTGATGATCATGGTTTTGACCAGAAAACGGGACTGCACCCACGGATAGACAAAGCGGAAGAAAAGCAGCGGCGCAAGGATCAAAAGCAGCGCCAATACATAGATCAGTTTCTTGGCTACATACTTTTCTCCAATAACGTAATATCCTTTCAGCGAAGCCGGTTTCCCGCCGATCTGTTTGATCTGCTCTTTGACATCCCCGCTGACTTTCCCCACGATCGTCATCGGACTGAATATGCGGACCAGTTTGCGGTACAACAGCTGCAGCGGCGCACCGACCGTCCGCACGATCCTTTTTACTCCGTACAATATGCTGTTCTTCAAATTAAAACTGCCTGGCATCTGTATCGTCATCTCCTGCTTTTTTTCTCAATTTTTACCTGATCATAACATCGCCGATCTGTTTAATGGTCTGCTGCACGACTTCGGAACCGCTGGTATCCAGAAAACAAGAATATACGACATAGCACACCGCCGCCGCCAGCAGCAGGACCAGCAGAACCTTCCGCAGAAAACCAAGCAGCTTCTTCGTCCGCTCCCACAAGCGGAACAGAAACGTCTGCGGTGCGCGCTCCTCTGATCCCTCCTCGGTCAAGTCCGTATAGACCGGCATAAATTTTTCGTACAGTTCCAGATAAGCGGAAAACTTTCCCCCCTGTAATTCTTCCAGATAATGTTCCAGAAGCGGATAGGATTTTCGGGAAAGTTCCGTCTGAAACAACCGGGCAAAAATCCCGGATAGTTGATCAAACACGAAAGAAAGCGGGCAGGAATCAAATGATTTTTCATTGGTCATCTGATAATTCCATGAGACTTCCATACTTTTTGAAACCGTAATCAGATCCGCACGAAGCGCGCATTTTAGGAAATACGGATGCGGATTGCGCAGAAGAATCTGTTCCAGCAGCCTGCGCGCAAGCTCCGCCCGCTCTTTTCTGCTGCAGTTTTCCCTTGCAAGCTTCTCCTCCAGCGAAGGATAGAAGCTGTAGCGGAACACCGCATAAAGATCCATATTCTGCTGGAAACATTCCAGATAATCCGCAAACTGGCTCTCTTTGATCTTCTCCTCCAGAAACAGGGTAAAATGCTTTGCAGCAGTGCCATCCGACACCTTGACCAGCAGGCGGTATTCTCCGGTCTGCTGCTCCCGGCACAGGTATTCTTCCATTTTTTCTGTACCGTCCAACTGGCGGATCACTTCATAATTCTTGTTTACATTCTGAATAACCATACAGATATCCTTTTCTTTTTGACTGTTATTCCCGGACGATGACAAATATGGAGGCTCTGACCTCCGGATACGCCTCGCTGACGGCCGTCACTTCGTACACACCCGCTGCATTCGGCGCCGTATACATTCCGTTGGATTCGATCGTTCCACCGTTGTCTTTGACTTTCCATACAATCCCGGTCTCGCTCATATTGCTGCACACAGCTTCCAGATAATAACTTTCCCTTGTATGTAAATTCAGCACATTCGGCCGGATAAAGATCCTCTGCTCTTTCTGTTCGCTGAAAATCTCGCGTCGGTCGCGCAGAGCGGTCCAGTGGACGCGTATCCTTTCCTGCGGCGTGGAAGCAATTATCCGGACTCCGATCACAAACGTTCCCCGCTGAGCGTCCGTTTTTGCCGCCAGTTCCACTTTCGGATCGACATCGCCGAAAATACCCGCCGTTCCGAAATATTCTTCCTTCGGGGAATCCGCTTCCAGTCCCAGAATGACCGTCGTCCGCCCGATTCCAAGTCCATGGGAAATTTCCCGGCTGAAGAGTTTCTTTCCTTTTCCGGAACCGGCTCCCAGTTCGATTTCCTCCACGCCTTCCGCAATGCCGATCCCTGATACCTCTTTGCCCTGCGGGGTTCCCGTTTCTCCAGAAGCTGCCTCATAGCCGCCCTTGCGGATCCGGTCTCGCTCCAGCATCCGGATCAGCGAATCTTCCAGATAACTGCCCGCCACATACTGCCGGAAAGGCATTTTTTCTATTTCATTGATCACAACGGAATCACCCGCCCGAAGCAGCGATATTTTTGCCAGATACAGATTCTGGCAGCCGTTGTCTTTTAAGATCTGATCCATTCCCATCTCATAATAACTGTTCCGCACCGCTTCCTTTTCATCCAGCGTGCCGATCCCGACCGAGGAGCTGCCTTTTGCCTTTTCCACAGTCTGATTCTGCCCGATCCGCAGGATAA
This sequence comes from uncultured Lachnospiraceae bacterium, assembly GCA_947593655.1. Lineage (GTDB taxonomy): Bacteria > Bacillota > Clostridia > Lachnospirales > Lachnospiraceae > Roseburia. Next base: position 5,208 of record CANQDS010000077.1, read on the forward strand.
AACTGTCTTCTACGAGTGTCGCCAGTCCCTGCGTTCCGGCCACTCCCAGCGTGTCCAGACGATAGGATACGGTATAGCGCCCCGCCTTTTCCACTAACAGTTCGTCAAACGATACCCGCATCCGGTTCTGCCCTTCATAGGTCAGGCACTTTAAGTCCAGCTCATAAGAAAAGGCAAAACGCTCCTGCTGCCCCATATTTTCAATCTGCAGACGAAGCTCTACCTGATCTTTTCCTCTGGCAAATTTCGGCATACTCTGACTGACCCTGATCCCTTTATCCCAGAAAACCACCTGTGTATTCTCCGAAAGGCTCCTGCCGGACAGATATTCCGGTTCCGGCTCGTTTCTTGTCAGGTACAGCCGGTAGCCTTCCCGGATCTTATTATAAAAGACGTCGCCTTTCCGGCCGCTGTTGCTGATGCTGTGCACCGGCTGGATCTCCTCTTCCTCATATTCCACGCACAGGTACAAATAGCCGGTGTTACGGTCTTCCTCGTAATCGGAAAATCCGTCCAGCATCTGCAGTTTTCGTGCGACCGGCTCGTCAATGACGATCTCCCTTCCGTAGTCGTCGAGCGCCAGTCCGCTTTCGACCAATACGGTGGAATCGTCCACGCCCACGACATTCATGCCCGCCACAACACCTGTCCCGTACAGAAAGCGGTTTAACATCCGCCGTTTATCATTTCCATATTTCTGTTCCAGCCTGAAATCGTCCACAGAAAGCAGTTTTCCGTAAAAATAATTGTTTCTCTCAAAAGGGAAATACTTTGTATTTTTCATTCTTTACCTTCCTTCCGCTTTTACAAAGTTGTAAATTCCAATTTGCTGTTTGCATCCAGTACGGATCTTTCATACTGCCCCAGTACACTGTTGACGCCCAGATAAGAATATCCGCCGGCAAAAATATAAGGTTCCAGCACAATGAGGTGAAGTTCCATCTGCACCGGTTTAATCTGTTCGATCACGCAGAGAAGCGCCTGATGCTCTTTGTAAGTAGGGATGCATTCTTCCCTGACCAGAACCGTAAAGCTTTCAGGATCATCCGCATACAGGTTTCTCAGCATCCTGCCGTATTCCCCGTCGAAGCTTTCCCAGTCCTGCCATTCTATGACAAACGGCAGTTCGCCCGTATAAAGTTCCACAAACATTTCAATGCCCCGTCTGGTTCCGCGCGCTTCATAAAATTCCATCGCGTGCCCCAGCAGATAGCGGAGCTGCTCTTCCGTCCACATATACGTTTCCTCAATCCCGATCCACGAAGCCAGCTGCTGCAGAAACTCCGGATCTGCCGCCTGAGGATCCAGATGATAGACAAATTCCTTCATCCTGCGGGAAATGTCATCGTAAATGGACTGATACACCGCCAGATACCGGTCCAGAAACGAATCGTTTCCCATTTCCCTCCGGTAAATTTCCGGAAGGTAATTCATCCAGCTTTCCGCCTGAAAAAATACGGCAAAATTGCCGATCTCCACCGTTTCCCCGGTCTGCGGATATATTTCCAGCAAAAACCACAGATAGCGCCCCGTCAGGCTGTGCAGAAGGATATCTGCCCCCAGCGCCTCCTCTTTCTGCAGCCAGGGACGGCAGAATCCTTTCTTTTCCGCGAGGGACATTTCCTCCGAATGAAGGATTTCCCGGATCGTCCGGGTCTGTTCCCCGTCCTGAAAGGAGATTTCATCGGAGGCGTAAAAAGATATTTTTACCAGAGCCTGATCCGTCTGCGGTACGCGGCACGTCATCCGGTGCCAGATATTACCCTCTTCGGTACTGTCTAAGATCCGCGACCAGAAGACGGCTTTTTTCCCGTATCCTCCTCCGGCCGAAATCCCTTCGGCGGTATAGGATACATGTTCCCCGAATCCCCTCTGATAGTCCGAAACTTTATTAAACAGAAAATACCTCATACTAACCTCCGTTTCCGCCGCCTACGCCTGAATGCTGCAGGAACACTGGACATCGATTTCCGCCGCGATCCCGTTGCCCGGAAAAACCACGTCGCCGTACGGATTCTTTACCACGCCGTTGCCTTTCGCTTCCAGCATCAGGGAACGCACCCTGCCCACACAGTCCAGCCGGTCCACATATCCGTACAGGCTGCTGTAGGAAACGGTACGACCGAATTCCTCCTTCATTCCGGCAAGGTATTCTTCCACCGCGCGTTTTACGGTGCTTTCCGCCTGATGATAATGCGGATAAATCTCCGCCTCCAGATAGACGGACAGGCGGATGTAAACCGGAGAAAGCAGCGCAAGCCGCACGCCGAGCAGCCGTTTTTTCTCCATGTGGCGCAGGATATTTTTGACATAGGCCGGAAACAGTTTCGGCTCCTTCGCAGGACTGTAGGGTTTTACGACGATGGAAAGTCCGGCTTTTTCGTTGTAAAACGCTCTGCAGCTTTCGATCCGAAGCCCCGGCGTTTCCCGCAGCCTCTGTTCGTAATCCTGTGTCGTGACCATGTTTTTCGACTGCGCCAGCGCTTTGCGAACCCGCACAAACGCCTCCGGTATGGTTTCTTCGTCCCGCCCTCCGTAAGCGTCCCAGAGATTCGATACCTCCAGTTCTTCCCGGCCGGGCATCCGGTCGATCCGCACCGCCTTGATGTTGCCGCCGCTTCCTAAGGTTCTCGCGTAGGACACCAAAAGGATCTGCCCTTCCGGCGCCATGCCATGTATGCCGTCCCCGAAATAAATCCTTCCTGCCGTACCATCCACGCAGAAGTGCAGATCTTCCGGACCGGAAGCGGCAAAGTCCTCTCTTTGTTCCCATTTCCGGTATTTTCCTGGCTGCTCCGCTTCTTCCACCAGAATTTCCACATCTTCGCAGGATACCGCATCATCGTCTAAAAAAAAGCTTTCCGACGGAAAACAGTGTCCGGTTCCCAGAACGCTGTGCACCCGGTACCAGTCCTCCCCATTGTCCGCCGCCGTCCAATAACTGTCCGCCGGCTGCTCTTCTGCCAGCCGCAGCGTCACTTTGCCGGAATCCGGATCAACAATCTTCTCTTCAATCTCTTCCTGGCAAAAACAGCCGTCCCGGAGGGCAAACACCCGGACATTTCCGCCGGCGCACAAAAAATGGCCGGAGACAAGCGTATGTTCCTCTGATGTTTTTTCTGCGGGAAGCCACTTTGCCACTGTTTCTTTCTGCTGCACGCGAACGGTATTCAGATCCAGAAAACTAAGTACGGGTGGGAACTCATACTGCCCTTCCTCCATGCGTATCCGCAGAAAATATCCTTCTTTTTCTCCGACCGTCGATTTTTCCATCGCGCTTCGGAGCCGAAAGAGGATCTGACCGTCAAACAACAGTCCAAACGTTTCGTCCCGAAGCAGTTCCACCGGCTCGAAGCGTTCTTTGTTCCAGTACGAAACGCTTAAATCCGCCAGAGGGATCGTATCGGGATCCGCCGGATTCCTCGGACATTGCTCCTGTCTGCCGATGCGTATGGTTAAAGCAATTTTTTCTCCTTCCGGAAGACGGTCGGACAATTCCAGATACAGACAGGTTCCCGCTTCTGCACTTTTTCCAAACGGATAGAATGCAAACGAGTGTCCTAAGGAAATCTGTTCCCCGTCCAAAAAACTGACGGTTTCCTCCAGCCGCCCGAAACAGCTTTTGATGAAAACCGCCGGAAGCAGCTGCTCCTCCAGCGTCTCAAACACTACCTGGGGAGCTTCCATCCGGCTGCCCTCCGGAAGAAAAACCGGAGCCTTTGGAACCGCCGTCACATAGCATTTGGCCGCCGCCCGATGCAGGATGCCGGTTCCCATCAGCTGCAGATATTTACGCTTATGGTAATCACCGATATGATCCATCTCATACTGCTGAATCTCTTTCTGCCATGCAAACAGTTCGATCAATGTGATTCCCGGATCATGATAGTTAAAATCCGTCCAATCCGGATAAAAACCGGCAATCCGGTTTTTTGCACGTTCCAGCATTTCATCAAACGTCATCCGGTCCAAATGTATATCCGGCAGCATAACGCTCCTCCTTCCTTTCCTTCTTTATCGTACCGCCGCGGTTACGTCCACGTCGCCGCAGACCGGCAGCACATACGGATGCCTGCGGATCTGCTCTAAATCCGCTTCCTGCCTTCCTCTGGGACCATTTACAAATGCCAGCAGGTAAATCTTGGAAATCCATACAATTTCGGGAATATCCTTTAAGATATTCCGGATCTGGATCGTGTCGGGAAGCTGGCCGATGTCCCATCCTTTCCCGTCAAAATGCCCCTTCATCGGATCCAGAAACGACCGGATGCGCTCTCCAATCCGGCGCCTTACCTGAAAAATATTCTGAAATTCCGATACTGTTACCTCGGTTTTCGCCTGAATCTCCACAATTTTCGGTTCCACCACATAAAACTGCCTCCGCTGCAAAAGTCCCTGATCCATGCGTGGAAGCATATACCGGTAAATTTCTTCCTGTACGGAAGAAAAGAAGCTTTTATCATTCAGATGATTCTGCGGATATACCACCAGCGTGACTGCTCCGGGTTCTTTTTCCCCTTTGTCGTTTCTTCCGCCAAAGCAGCGGACCTTTTTTAACACTCTGGAGGCTTCCATTGCCAGTTCCTCGTAATCCCTTGCGGTTACTGCACGCTCCCAGTGGCGGAGCCTGGCGCCGAAACGCCGCATCGCTTCTTCCGGAGCCTCAACATCCAGTCCGCCCCACAGATCCATGGGATTAAAAACCGACTGCACAAACCCCAGTGTCTGGTTCAGCCTGGAAACCTGCCCCTGCGCTGCGTTTCCGCGGCGGCCTCCGCCGCATTTGTAATGGACGCGGATGCCCTGCGGCTTTCCGAGAGGCGGGATTCTTCCATGTCGGCCGTCCCCGAACCGGAGGATTCCTTTCGTCCGGTCGATCAGGCAGACGTTCGCGTCCCCCGGCCATGCTTCCAGATCGGAAACCTCTTCCCATACCGTCCAGTGCTCTTTCTCATCGCTGCCTTCCAGCACTTCTACCGATATTTGGTCGATATTGCCATGCAGAAGCGGAAAGCTGCAGTCTTTCTCATAATAATCCAGCGTAAAGTTTTCTGTTTCCTCCCGGTCCATATGCCGGATCTCTACTGCGTTCATCCAGATCTTTTTCAAAACCGGGTACTCCGCTGCCGCATTCCGAACCGAATAAAAGCCGCCTTCATCCCGCAGCCGGATCCAATACCGTTCTTCTCCGAAACGAGCGGTCTTGCAGAAATCCTGCTGCCCTACGAACGTGACCAGACCGGTCCGGGACAGATGATCCGTCAGATCCGCCAGATTCATTTCCCGGAAACCGTTTTTTGTCTCATACTCCCATGCGATGCTTCCCCGCTCTTTCATCTGCACATTTTCCAGAACCCAGAGCATCCGGATTGGAGAACCGGCGGGCGGTGTATCAAAGCCGATATATAATGCCTTTTCCTGTTCCGGCAATTCAGCGATCAGCGGAATCGGCGTTTCCCCGCTGCCCAAATCCCCGCCCCGGCAGAAAACTTTTTCCAGATTGTTTTCCAGCATGAGCAGCTTCGGCCTTTTTCCGATTTCCGGATAGTGATAAGACAAAAGCAGATTTCGGATGATGGGAACGATATATTTTCCTTTTATCTTAAACATATTGTTCAGCTTTAAAATGCGGGCGCGTATGTAGCAGGTTTCACAGGAATTGACCAGCACCGGTGCGATGTCCTGCGGACAGAGAAATGTCAGCGTCTTCTGCCGGCTGAGTCCTCCCTCTCCGGCGCTGAACATGCTGCCGTATTCGCTGCCGCTGAACAGGCGGCTCCATCCGTTCCCGTTGTAATACTCCCAGATGACTTCCTCGATCGTAATATCGTATTCGGGATCCGGTCGAAATTCCGAGCGGTTCATGACCCATTTCCATTCCACCGGCTGTTCTTCTCCCGTAATCTCCAAAGGCACCTGTACATAATCCAGATGAAACGTCATGGATACCTGCGCGCCTCTTTTGGCAAAAACTTCCCCGGAGCCGAAATATACCTCGTCATACAGATTCAGCCGCTCCCCAAAAGGCAGAAATTCCTTCTGGCTGCATTCCGCCTCGCCCGCATACAAATACTGCGGAGGCAGATTGACGCCCCGGCTTTTCAGGCGGATCTCCCTGACTTTAAGCGCTTCCAGTCCTTTCTTATCCAGAATCCGGCAGCGGACGGCAAAACTCTGCGCCCCGTCGTCCGTATCAAACCGTTCAAACGCAGGCATCGATGTGTTTTTGTGCAGAAGCAGTCCGCCCTGATAAAGAGATACTTCCGTAAAATTCCGCCAGCCTTCTTCTGTCCAATAGGAAAATTCCGCTGTCTGCGGATCCGTCATCTTGTTCAACAGTTCCTCTTCCAGCCTCTGGCCCGGACGCGCGTACAAGTTGATTTCCACATAGGCTTCGCCCTGGATTTCCAAAATCTCATCGTGTGTCAGAATGATCTCATGTTTCTGCAGATTCCCACCCGTTTCCCGAAACAGTGGGATCGGCTCATTCTGCTGGGAAAGATCCCTGCAGATCCGGTAAATTCCGTCTTTTCTGCCATCCGTCAGATACATGCAGAAGGGTTTCGCTGGCGTCACATAAAGATCCTCTCCCGTCTCGAAGCGCACTGCCTGTTCTTCTTCGGGAATTTCCGCCGTAATGCCGGTTCCGGCATCTACCTCCGTTCCTTCCGGCGCGCCCTCCACCAGACCGAAAACCGCGTATCCTCTGGCCGGAACGGCGCAGCATTGTTCCGCCCCGAGGCTGTTAAAAAAGGCCAGACGGTTTTTATATCCCAGACGTTCGGACTGCCGCAGGGTATCTTCCGTCAGGTCGGCATATACATAAGCAACCGCGGAGCCGATATCCGGCTCCTCCATGCTGAAATTCCATTCCGGCGTATAGTTCGCGGCAGCCGTCTGAATGCTGTGAATGATTTTTCCTTTCCAGTCCTCCATAAGGTATCCTCCTGCCCTTACGCGCCCGCTCCTTCATTGATATAATAAGGATAGACCAAATTAAACGGATTGTTGGTACTGCGCACCAGATAGCTGATTTCGATCAGCAATACGCCTTCCTGTTCCTGCTCGCTGTTTACCCGGACGTTGATGTCCATAATGCGCGGTTCCCACCGGATCAGCGCTTCGCTGACCGCGTTTTCCATCTGCACCAGCGTCGTATAATCTGTGGTTTCAAATGCATAATCATAGATATCGCATCCAAAATCGGGGCGCATCACGCGCTCCCCTTTCCGCGTCATCAGGATGAGCCAGATTGCCTGCTTAATGTCCTCCTCCATGGAGACTTCCTTCATCCTTCCGGTGGTTTCCTCTACCTCAATAGGAAAACCAAATCCTGTTCCCAGAAAGCTTTTTACCTTTTCCCGTTCCGTCATTTCCAAACCTCCGCGCCGCCTAATTGATCTGTACCATCGCTCCTTTAAGCTGGGCGGTTCCGCTGGCCTCCAGCTTTAACGTTCCCGAACCTTTGACTTCTGTGGAAGTTCCTTCCAGCTTCATGGTCTGCCCTTTCATCGAAATGCTCTGCTCCGCGCTGCACGTAATCTTTCCGCCCTTCAGCTGTATCGTCTTAGAACCTCCATCCAGCGAAAGCATGGCGTTTCCGCCGATTTTAAATTCCATGCTCTTGTCCGCCAGAAGGGTCATTTTCCCATTTTTAGCATCCAGGGAAATTTTATTTTTCCCTTCCTTATCCCCCAGCTCCACCATTTCCTTCTCATCTTCCAGCAGAAGTTCCAGTCCCTTTGGGGTATGGATCCGGATTTGTTCCTTTTTGTCTTCTTCCGTAATCTGTATTTCACAGCCGCCTTTGGTCAGCAGCTTTTTTACCGTATTCTTGTCGTTCGCCGTTTCTTTCGGCAGAGCCGACTGCTTGTTCCAGATGCACCCCAGAACGATCGGGCAGTTCCGGTTGCCCCTCTGAAAGGCCAGCACCACTTCTGTGCCGACTTCCGGAAGTGCATAAAACCCGAACTCTTTTCCGGCATACGGCGTCATGACCGGAACCCAGCCGGTCAGGTTCTTTCCTTTTTCTCCTAAAAAATACTCTACTTTTACCATTCCCGGATGTTCTTTGTTCCAGTTTTCCTTTACCAGACCGGTAATGATTCCGGGAACTTCTCCGACCGTCCTGCTGTCGGCGCTGCCGAGCAGTTCATCAAAAACTCCCATGCATTATCCTCCCGTTTCAAATTCCGTAACAAATCCTTCCTCGCTGATCCTGTGGTTTACCCGTTTGAGATAATACTTTTTGTTTACCATATCCTCCAGTTTCGCCACCTCGATAAATCTGCCCGGAACCAGCTCCGGAAGGCCTACGCATGTTCCTCTTGCGCTCTGTGCGTTTGCCGCCTGCATACCGGCAAAGACCTGTGCGCGCAAGTTGACCTTGTTCTGATTGTCCGCCTCCTCGTCCACAATACTGGACACCGGCGTTTTGGCAAACAACGAACTGATGGCTTCGCTGCTTTTGGCCTTTGCTTTTCCGATGAAGGTTTTCTGCTCCTCCTGATTGTATCCGGTCACTTCGATCTCGACATCCACATAGGAACATTCCATCTGGAACGACAGCAGTTCCCTCCCATATTCCAGAGAGCAGATCGGTCGTGATTCTTTCCGCGGTTTCCGGAAATAGGCCGTATCCCCTACGACAAGAAATTCCCTCTCGCAAAGTCCTTTCCGAATCAGTTCTTTTGTAATAAAATCGTAATCTGTGGACTGCTGGGAAAGCGGTCGATCCAGATTGTCGCTGGTGGCGTCGATGTCCGCACGGCACAGTTTCGTATACTCTCCCAGCACCTCCCTGACCGCATCCGAATAATTTTTTACATTGTACAGTTTGTGGTGTGTGCCGTTGATCATCATCAGCCTGCGCACATCCATTACGGTAACTACAAGAGCGGCTTCTTCCATAAATTCCGCTCCCAGAACCGCCACAAATCCTTTCAGCACCGTCTTCAGTTCGGATAGATAGCCGATGCCGACTTCTACAACCGTTCCGAGCTTAAACTTGTTTTTGACTTTACTGTCAAAACTTCTTTTTTCCAGATCGTATACGCCTCCGATCCGGACGATCGCCGTACTGGCTTCGGAAGCGGATAAAGAAATATCCACAGATAAAACCGACAGATTCAGTTCACTGACCGCATCCCTGCCGTTGACGCACAGTTTAAAAGCCGGAACCTGAAAATTGCCGTATTTATTTGCAAGCGAATCATAGGTGTAGACATCCGTCATTAAATCTGCCATGCAGCTGCAACCTCCATTCCGCTCCTGATTAAAGCGAAGGAACCTTAAGGATCGTTCCGGGCGGAATGTGCAGCGGATCCGCCAGATTGTTCGCTCTGGCGATGATCTTCCATCGGGATACGTCCCCATACTCGTTTCGCGCAATATCCCATATGCTGCAGTCCTCCCGGATCATCCTGCACTTGGTCCGGTCGGGCGATTCAAAGGGACTCTTCCGCTTTTTTTCACTGGCGGAATAACACGACATGAGCGACAATTCCACCCGCGCCTGTATCGGCATACCGCTTTCCGTAAACTTGGTGTAGGTGCTTTTGACCTCCGTAACCACTCCTTTAAAGGAGAGGGATCCCCATTGGAATTTTACGGCAGGCGGTGCGTGCAGATTTCCTTTGATATACACCAATTCCTCAAAATCTTTTACTTTTTTTGATACATCTGTGGCTTTTGTGCTGGTCACAGCCGTCGTCGTCAAAACCGGACTGGTATCAAAAAACAGTTCCACCTGCAGCGTTGTGGCATTCCCTCCGATAAACGTCATCTGCGGAACGTCTGAACCGGGTCTTGGGCGCATGGAATATTTTGCAGAATTCTGCATCGTATATTGAGACGGGTTAAAAAGCACCTCTACCTCTTTGGACTTCTTTCCTCTCTCATCCAAAATCTCCATTTTGGCCTTTTTCAAATTCTCCGGCATCATACTGGTTAGATTCAATGCTCCGATCGCACTTGACGGCATATGATTTCTCCTTTTCCTATTGCTTCTGCTACAAAAGTCCCCTGCGCATCCGCTCCATGTGAAGCTGCTTCTGGAGCCGTCCTAAAACTCGGCGTTCCAGTTCTTCCCATGCCGGTTCCTGCTCCTGTTTCTGAAGCTGCAGCAGCATTTTCTCCTGCTGCTTTTCCATGCTGCGGATCTCATTTTCCTGTTTCCTGTTCTCATTCTGGAGCTGCATCAGAATCCGGCGCTGGCTGTCCTGATGCTCCTGCTGCCGGATCTGCTCCTGCACGGCCGGATCCTGTTTTGCGATCAAAACCCGGCGGGTTTCCAGTTCTTCCGTTCCATACGCCCGAAGTCCTGTCATCTGCGGATATTCCGGCTGCATCCGGTCAATTTCCGCTATGCCTATGCCGTCCGCCGACGGCTTCTGCACTTTCCGTACTTCCTGCGCTTCCCGCACTTCCCGCACTTCCCGCACTTCCCGCGCTTCCCGCAATCTCTGCTCAATTTCCTCCGGCTGGATTTCACCGGAAAACGAAGCTGCAATTTTCTCTGCCAGATGCTCGATTTTACCGGAAAGCGCTCTTACCGTCTGCACCTTAAGCTTTTGAACCGTCTCTCCGCCTGCATTTTTCAGTCCTTCCAGAAAACGAAAACTCTCCGGATAGTTTTCTTTGATACGGACAAACACCGGATTGCTTTCTAAGCGGATCAAAGCCTGTTCTAACTCTACGTCTTTCATCTGTGACGCAAGCCGGTATAACAGAACCGTTTTTTCATGATCAAGCAAATCAGGAATAACCGTCCATTTTTCTAAAAACGGTAAAAGAACATACTCTCCCGTTTCCTTCTCCTGCAGCCGTTCCAATAGCGTTTCAACCCCAACCTCTGATTCCTGCAGAAGCAAAGAGAGCAGATATTCCCGGCGCAGGGTTTCGTTTTTCTGCAGGATTTCGTTTTTCTGCAGGATTTCGCTCTCTTGCAGCAGTTCCTTTTCCTGCAAGGCTTCTCTTCCTAGCAGGATTTTATTTTCTTGCAGGATTTCTCTTTCCCGGAGAACATCCTCTTCTTTGATTTTTAAAATTTCCAATATATTCTTTTGAACAAACCGGAATAACAGTTCCTTTCTGTTTTCTTTTTTCAGTCCTTCCACAACCTGAAAACTTTCCGGGTTGTTTTCCTTTATATGAACAAACACCG
>CANQDS010000078.1 GCA_947593655.1 uncultured Lachnospiraceae bacterium
CGATCAGCTATATGCCGGCAGCTCGGTATGAATTACCCTATGAGGGAGCAAAAGAGATGTTGCTGGTAGAAGAAGTGGACGACAGAGAGTTTTTGACAGGGCTGTTCAACGCTATGTATGAGAAACTGCCAGCGCCAAAGCCCAAAAAGAAGAAATAGGCAGGAGGTATGGTTATGGCGAATGAAGAGCAAAAAGATAAAGATAAAAGAGAAAGCTGCGCGTAAGGGGGTGTGCGCAGCTTTTGAATACCATAGCATACAGAAAGGCTGCCAGTGGCAGCCTTTCTGTATCACAGGCGGATCCGAATCCGGTATTCCGTCAGCCAGTAGTGGATCTGAAGCAGATAGGCGGTCATCTGCGGACCGGCCATCAGCTGGCCGTACCAGGGTTTCCCGTAATCCTTCGGATTTTTCAGGAAGCGGGAAAGAGCCTGCGGATCGATCAGCGTAAACAGAGGCGAGGTGCCTTCGGTTAAAACCGCGGTCAGGCGGTCGGCGAGAAGCTGCTCGTAAAACGGATGATACGTTTTCGGATAAGGGCTTTTTTGGCGGAGCGCGATCTCCTTCGGAAGATACGGAAGAGCGGTCTGCCGGAGCAGATTCTTCACGAGCCCGTCTTTGGCCTTCATTTCCCACGGAACATTAAACACATATTCTACCAGGCTGCGGTCGGCAAACGGAACGCGGGCCTCCAGCCCGGAGTGCATACTGGTACGGTCCATGCGGTTTAACAGCGTCTGCATAAAATAGCGGATGTTCAGATAGGAGATCCGGCGGCGGCTGGCCTCCGTTTCGTTATCGGTCGGGAGCACGGCAATCTCGCTGACGGCCCTCTGGTAGGAGTCCTGCACGTATTCTTCCATGCGGAGGACTTCCTTTATTTCCGGGCGCAGCAGTTCCAGACGGGGCGTAAGGTCCGGCGTCCAGGGAAACGTTTTGCTTTCGAGAAATTCCGGGCGGTGGAACCACGGATAACCGCCGAAAACCTCGTCGGCGCACTCACCGGTCAGCACGACCTTATGGGTTTTTCCGACTTCCCCGCAGAAATACAGGAGCGAAGAATCGATGTCCGCCATACAGGGCAGATCATGCGCTTTCACGGAATCCGTCAGCAGATCGGCCTGCGCGTAATTGTCACAGGTCAGATAGTGGTGGCTGCTGCGGATGGCGTCCTTCATCAGGTCCACATACGGGCGGTCCTGGGAGGGCTGGAACGAATTAGACTGGAAATACTTATCGTTGTCCAGAAAATCAAACGAAAAAGTGGTAAGCGTTTTTCCTTCTTTTTCCAGTTCCTGCGCACAGACGGCGGAAACCAGACTGGAATCCAGTCCGCCGGATAAAAAGGTGCAGATGGGTACGTCGGAGGTCATCTGGCGCTTGATGGCGTCCGTAACAAGAAACGCGGTTTTTTCCAGCGTTTCCTCATAGGAATCCGTGTGCGGGCGGCTGGACAGCCGCCAGTAGCAGGTGTCGTGCAGCCCGAACGGACTGTAGGAGAGATAGTGCCCCGGCAGGCATTCCCGGAAACCGTCAAAAACACCGCTTCCCGGATTGCGGGCGGGACCCAGCCCCAGAACCTCGTTGAGGCCGTCGCGGGAAACGGACGGAACAACGCCCGGATACTGGAAAATGCTCTTCGGTTCGGAAGAAAAGATCAACGTGCTTCCCTGCATCGTATAGAACAGCGGCTTTACGCCGAAACTGTCCCGGAAAAGATACAGGCAGCCGTGGCAGTCGTCCCAGACGGCAAACGCAAAGATGCCGTTTAGTTTTTTCACAAAATCAGGCCCGTCATGCAGAAATCCCTGTAAAATGACTTCCGTATCGGAAGAAGTGGAAAATTCCGCCCCCCGCGCGGCCAGCTCTGTTTTCAGCTCCGCTGTATTATAAAGTTCCCCGTTGTAAACGATCGTATAAGAATATCCGTCGATCCTGCGGCACATCGGCTGGATCCCGCCGGCCAGATCGATGATCGAAAGGCGGGTATGCGCAAGGCCGCAGTGGTCGAACAGGGAAAAACCCTCATCGTCCGGCCCCCGGTGCCGTATGATCTGCGCCATATTGGAAAGAACCGTCTTATGGTAGAGGGAATTTTCGGTAAAAACCGTTTTCGGATCGCAAAATCCGGCAATTCCGCACATAAATAACCCTCCGGCTGCATTTTTTTGTAACATTGTATGCGGCAGGAGGGGAAAATATGCAAAAAAGCGATCACGCTTAAGTATTCGGCAGTTTCCGGAAAATGGGGCGGCGCGCCTCGTATACCGTATAATAGCGGAAGCCCGTCTGTTCCAGAAGTTCCGGAACATAGGCAAAGGAATGGGCGACATCTTCCGGCCGGTGCGCGTCCGCGCCGATCGTTAAGATCTCCCCGCCCAGTTCCCGGTAGCGTTTCAGGATCTTTGCACAGGGATTGGGCTGCGAGATCCCGTACTGGAAGTTCCCGGTATTTAATTCCAGCCCTTTTGAGCGCGCGATCAGGGCGCGCAGGATCTCGTCGATGATATCGGAAAACGCTTCATAAGAATAGGAACGGCCGCGGTCGGGCGCGTAGCGCACGATGTAATCCAGATGCCCGTAGACGTCGTAATCCGCATCGGTACGGATATTTTCGAGGACGGATTCAAAATATTCCCGGTAAGCCTCTCCGGCCGTGCGCCCTTCAAAAAATTCCCCATAGTATGGATCGTGCCCGTGTACGACATGGGACGAGCCGATCACAAGATCGAACGGCCAGGAAGCGGCCGCAAGCCGGTTCTGTTCGGCGACGTGCGGCTGCAGGCCGATCTCAATGCCCCAGAGCACCGGAAAAACGCCGTCATAGCGCTCCTGCAGGGCGCGGATCCCGCTCTGATAGGCGGCAATATCCAAAAGAAAGAGATCCGGTTCGTCCTTATAATCATAGTCCAGATGGTCGGTAAAGCAGATGCCGTCCAGATTCTTTTCCATCGCCGCGCGGATCATGGATTCGGGAAGCGCGGCGCTGTCCCCCGAATAATGGCTGTGCATATGGGTATCCCAGAGCATGTTTTTTCCCTCCTTTGGTGCACATTTCTTTTAATGTACCACATACCGGGGAAATTGCAATCGGATTTTTTATATCTATTACAACATAAATATAACAAAAATAAAATGAATTTGATATCATTATGAAATTTACAGCTGTATCATAAAAAGACCTATTTGGATAGCAATAGCGATAAGGAACCGGTGGATATTATGCGTAAGATCAAATGTGAATTGGTAAAAACCTGTTATCTTCCTATGCTGCTTTTTTCTGCGTTCGGGGCTGCGTTTGGATGCCTGTTAAGTTCCTGTTATTCTGACGCTTCTTTGATGAAAGAGTTTACGGTTCTGGAACTGCTTGTGAATGCGGATGCGGTTCCGTTCGAATGGCAGCCGGAATTGTGCAGCCTGCAGATATGGGAAAAAGGGCTTGGCATGTGGACGAACCTGATCTTTCCGCTTCTTGTCAGCATCAGCTACCTTTACGTGCTGTCCGCCGAACGCCAATCCGGCGCTGTCCGTCAGGTTCTGCTCCGTGAGGGCAATTTTTCCTATTGTTTTTCCAAACTGGCCTCTGCCGCGGTGCTTGGAGGCTTGGTGCTTCTGATCGGTTATGCGCTGTACGGACTGCTTGTATGGGCGGCGTTTCCGTCTCTTGGAAACTATCCGGACGAGCTTTGTCGCATGTATATGGAACAATATTATCCGGACGGGGCTGCGGTCTTTATCATTCAGCGGCTGGCGGGAGTGATGCTGTATGGAATGTTTCTTAGTGTTTTCGGGATCGGGGTTTCTTTGTTCTTTACCGATCCTTATATTCTTCTTTGCCTGCCGATGATGCTGTATTATGCTTATACGCAGCTGATCGGTAAACTGCAGTCGGATGCATGGACGAACAATGACGATCTGTTTGCCGGGCGCATGGAAGCCTTTAAAATGTCCAATCTTATCAGCTTTCACAATCCCGGCTGGAAAGAAACGCTGTTTTTTATGGCCGCCTGTTATCTGATCCTGTTTTTCGTATTCTGCTGTCTGATGAAAAAGCGGAGGGACAGCAGCGTATGGGTATAAGAGCGGAGACTATTGTGTTTTTGTTTGTATGTTTAAGTGCTGCTCGATTTTATATTTGAGTCTTATGAAATAAGAAAAAATAAATTAAAGAGAAACAAAATATTAAGAAAAATTGTGTTAAACAATAAATAAAAGCATAAATTTGATAAAAACAACATGAAAATGATATAATTTTATACAATTACATTTTATATTAAAATTGAATCATCTAGATGATCAATATGAACTTTAGAAAGGAGAAATAAAAATGAACAAAATTAAGAAGCTAATTACAGGACTTTTCATGAGTGGATGTTTGTTAGCCAATGGGAACTTTGCGGCAAATGCTGCCATGAATGCAAAATCAATTGATTATTGGGATATTAACTATGCTCCAGGAGCACCGGGGGATATAAGTAATGAGATGGATCAGTTAGAATTGGATTATTATAGCAATGGGTATATTGCTTATTGTTCTACTATTTCTGGAGTGAATGGAAGAAGTCTATACATTTCAGCTCCTTCTAATCAGGCTGGTGGAATGCCAAAAATTGATGTTACTACCACTGGTTATACGAAAACTTGGAAAATGTATGGTTCTTCCACTAAGCCTATAACGATTAATGTCATGGCAACAGCTGGATATCAGTGTCAATCTACCGGATATATCCGAATTAATAACTAAGTCTTTTTTTGTAATGCTGGAAGGCAGATGTCTGTCTTCCAGCATCTGGGAAAGGAAATGCGATGAAACGAAAAAAAGCCTGTCTGTGTCTGCTGTTTTCCGCTTTGCTCCTGTGCTCCTGTTATGGAAGAAACGCCGTGCCGGATTCAGAACCGGGCGCAGAGGAGCCTTCGGAAGAAGAAAATCAGAATGTTGAAACAGTCCGTGCAAGGGCGGACGAATATGTCACGAAATTTCTTGAGGATCGCATCCCGATTTCCGAGTATAAGGACCAATACGCAGCGGAACAGGCGGAGGTAAGCCAGAAGACGACCGGCAGGATTACCTTTTCGGACTGCGTTTTCGGGAGCCTTGACCGTGTGGAGAGCGTGAATCTGCTCGCGCTTGATTATGGGCAGAAGCTTTCTGTGGAAGAAGGGTTAAAGGTTATCGCAGACTGGCTGGAAGAGGAAAATATTACCAGCGTGGATCTGGAACAGGACGTATACGATGCCAGCGGCCAGCTTCCGAGAAACGATGCGCTGCCTTATCCGGAGTGCTATCCCCGCGTTTCGGAACATAAGCAGGAACTGAAATACGGAAGCGGATTTTTTGTCAACACCGATGACGCTTACATCCAGCTCGGCTATTCGATCTATGCCATGAGCGACGGCGTGATCTCCAAGTTTGCCGGCCCGGATGCAATTTCCTATGCCACGGCCCGGTCGATTGAGGATATGGAAATTGCAGAGAGCGGTTCTTTGGAGGAGTTAAAGGATAAGAGTTATGAACTGTTAAACGGTCCGATGACCGTTCAGGAGGCCGCGGATATTACGATCGGGTATTTTGATGAAACGGGAGCGCCGAATCCGCCGGTGGAAGGATGCGAAACGGATATTGGGCATGTGACCGTATATTCCCTGAAAGACAAATATGTATATTGTTTCAGCCTGCGCAGGATCTATCACGGCCTTCCGTTCGCCTGCGGCGAGTACGGGAGGGGAAGCGCAAGCAATCTGCAGGCAGAAGTAAAGGAAGCCTATGTTTTCAGCGGGAAGGTCAATTCTTATAACGGATATTCGGATGATATCATTCCGGAACCGCTGATCGAAGATCAGGACTCCATTATCGGCCTGAAAGAGGCGGCGGATATCTTAAACAGGAAGATGGCTCCGGAAATCGAAGCAAAAATTACGAAAACGGAGCTGGTTTATATACCGAAATCGATAAGCGACAGGGGGGATTACTATATCGCATATCCCTGCTGGCAGTTTATCGGAACGATTGAGGGCACTTATAAAAACGTGAGGATCTATGTAGACGCGCTGACCGGAGATGTCGATTACTGCTACCGTGACTATGACTGGTAAGAGCGCGGGAAACGGAGGGATCGCAGTTGAAGGAACGCAGCGCAGCCGCAATCATACATATTGCATGGAATGAATACAAGAGCCTTCTGCAGAGCAGCAGGCTGATCATTCTGGGACTGTTTGCGATATTCATTCATGTCCTGATCGCTTCCCCGCTGAAAGGATGTGCGGTTCTGATGCAGGAAAAACTCTCGTTTGGCGAGGGTTTTGCGGCTGCTGGAAACTCCGGGGCCATTCTGCTGCTTTTGCCGCTGTTTTATCTGGCCATGATGGCGGATTTCCCGCGCGAGGGCGGTGTCCATCTGTTTTACCAGATCCGCTGCAGCAAGACTACCTGGATTTTCGGGCAGATGCTCTATGCGCTATTGTCCGCCGTTTCCCTGCCGGTTGTGATCTTCGTGCTGTCCGCCGCGGAACTTTTTCCGTATGCCGGATTCAGCCTCCGGTTCAGCGATGCGATTACCAAATATGAATATGTTTTTCCGGAACGGGCGGGTGATTATGTGACAAGGCTTCTGCCGGAAAATCTTTACAATCAGATGCAGCTGGGCACGGCAATACTTCATACGTTCTGCCTTCTGGCGCTGTATTTTTTCCTGCTGATGCTGATTTTGCTTTTCTTTGCGCTGTTAAATCACCGGATACTCGGGATTTTTGCGGGAAGCGCGATCATTATAGCGGGCGCGGCAGCCTGTTCGGCCCGAGCGGGGTTCATGTGGCTTTTGCCGATGACGCATACGGTCACATGGCTTCACTATACGGAATTTTTCCGCAGGCAGATTTTTCCGATCGCCGGTTCGTATCTGTATTTTATCATCGCGGATCTGGTTCTTGCGCTGTTGTGCATCTTTGCAGGCAGACGCTATCAGGTCGGCAGATAGGAGGCTTTCGTATGATAGAAGTCGAGAATCTTTCGCTGGTGATCAGGAAAAAAACGATCCTGTCGAAGATCGATCTGAAACTGGAACCGGGAACGGTTTACGGGCTTGTGGGGAACAACGGTTCCGGAAAGACCATGCTGATGAAATGCATCTGCGGTTTTGTAAAACCTACCGAAGGTGTGGTGCGTGTGGACGGAAAAGTCATCGGAAAGGATATGGATTATTTGAAAAATGCCGGGATCATCATTGAGACGCCGGGGTTTCTCCCTTATTATTCCGGTTTCCGGAACTTAAAGCTGCTGGCGGATATTAACGGCCGCGCGAAAGCGGACGATATCCGGGATGCGATGAAACGCTGCGGACTGGATCCTGCGTTAAGGCTGCCGGTCCGGAAATACAGCCTCGGAATGCGCCAGCGGCTCGGTATTGCACAGGCCATTATGGAGCGGCAGGAGATCCTCATTCTGGACGAGCCTATGAACGGCCTGGATCGGCACGGGACAGCGGATATCCGAGAACTGATCCTTCAGATGAAGCAACAGGGAAAACTGATCCTGCTTGCCAGTCACAATAAGCCGGATATCGATATCCTGTGCGATGCTGTTTTTGAAATGGACGGCGGCTGCCTGACGGCGCAGGCGTAAGCGTAAGCGTAACTGTGAAGCCGGAAGGCTGAACTGTTACCAAGAATTTGACGGGATTGTGAAAAAGGGCTTGAATTTTTTGGGAAATATGGGTAGAATAGTAAAAGCGAGGGAAGTCCATTCCCCTAATATTTAAAATTTTTGGAGGTATTAGACATGGCAGTAAGAGTAGCTATCAATGGATTCGGCCGTATCGGCCGTCTGGCATTCAGACAGATGTTTGGAGCAGAGGGTTACGAAGTAGTTGCAATCAACGACCTGACCAGCCCGAAGATGCTGGCGCATTTATTAAAGTATGATTCGTCCCAGGGTAAATATGAACATGCAGACGAAGTTTCCGCAAGCGAAGATTCCATTACCGTATGCGGCAAGGAGATCAAGATCTACGCATTCCCGAATGCAAAGGACTGCCCGTGGGGTGATCTGAAGGTTGACGTTGTTCTGGAGTGCTCCGGTTTCTACACCAGCAAAGAGAAGGCGCAGGCTCATATCGACGCAGGTGCGCGCAAGGTTGTTATTTCCGCTCCGGCAGGCAATGACTTACCTACCATCGTTTACAATACGAACCATGAGACGTTAAAGCCGTCCGATACCATTATTTCGGCAGCTTCCTGCACGACCAACTGCCTGGCTCCGATGGCGGATGCTTTGAATAAATACGCACCGATCCAGTCCGGTATCATGGTTACGATCCACGCTTACACAGGTGATCAGATGACACTTGACGGACCGCAGAGAAAGGGCGACTTAAGAAGAAGCCGTGCAGCGGCAGTCAATATCGTTCCGAACAGCACCGGAGCTGCAAAGGCAATCGGCCTTGTTATTCCGGAACTGAACGGCAAGCTGATCGGTTCCGCACAGCGTGTTCCGACACCGACCGGTTCCACCACGATCTTAACCGCAGTTGTAAAGAAAGCGGATGTTACCGCTGACGGAATCAATGCGGCAATGAAAGCGGCTGCAAACGAGTCCTTCGGTTACAATGAGGACGAGATCGTATCTTCCGATATCATCGGTATGAGATTCGGTTCTTTATTCGATGCAACCCAGACCATGGTAAGCAAGATTGCCGATGATCTGTATGAAGTTCAGGTTGTTTCATGGTATGACAATGAGAACAGCTATACTTCCCAGATGGTTCGCACGATCAAATATTTCAGTGAGTTAGCATAATTCTTGAAAAGAATTTTTTAAGGGTCCGGTCCGGTTGGACCGGGCCCTTTGCCATCAATATATTTTTCCAGGAGGATGAAACAATGGGTTTAAATAAGAAATCAGTAGACGATATTAATGTAAAAGGAAAGAGAGTGCTGGTAAGATGCGACTTTAACGTACCGTTAAAGGAAGGCGAGATTACCGATGAGACGCGTATCACGGCGGCGCTGCCGACGATCCAGAAGCTGATCAACGACGGCGGCAAAGTCATTCTCTGCTCTCACCTCGGCAAAGTAAAGAACGGACCGAACGAGGGCGAGTCCCTGGCACCGGTTGCAAAACGTCTTTCCGAGAAGCTCGGCAAAGAAGTCGTATTTGTATCGGATTACAATGTAACCGGCGATGCGGCGACCGCAGCGGTCAACGCAATGAACGAGGGCGATGTTGTCCTTCTTCAGAATACCCGTTTCCGCGGCGCGGAAGAGACCAAGAACGGGGAAGCGTTCAGCAAAGAGCTGGCAGATCTGGCGGATGTTTATGTATGCGACGCATTCGGTTCTTCCCACAGGGCTCACGCATCCGTTGCGGGCGTAACGAAATTTATCCGTGAGAAAGGCGGGGACAACGTAGTCGGCTATCTGATGCAGAAAGAGATCAATTTCCTCGGGAAAGCAGTAGAAGATCCGGTTCGTCCGTTTGTTGCGATCCTGGGCGGAGCAAAAGTTGCAGATAAATTAAATGTAATTTCCAATCTGCTGGAGAAATGCGATACCCTGATCATCGGCGGCGGCATGGCGTATACCTTCTTAAAGGCGCAGGGCTATGAGATCGGGAAATCTCTCGTGGACGACACAAAGCTGGATTACTGCAAAGAGATGATCGCAAAGGCAGAGAAGCTCGGCAAGAAGCTGCTTCTTCCGGTTGATTCCGTAACGGTAGCGGAATTCCCGAACCCGATCGACGCACCGGTAGAGACCGCAGTTTATGACGTAGAAGCGATGCCGGCAGACCGCGAAGGCTGCGATATCGGGCCAAAGACCGCGGCGCTTTACGCAGACGCTGTTAAATCCGCAAAGACCGTTGTATGGAACGGACCGATGGGCGTATTTGAGAACCCGATCCTTGCAGAAGGAACCGTCGCGGTTGCAAAAGCACTGGCAGAAACCGACGCAACAACGATCATCGGCGGCGGCGACTCCGCAGCAGCAGTCAACCAGCTCGGCTTCGGCGATAAGATGAGCCATATTTCCACGGGCGGCGGAGCTTCCCTTGAATTCTTAGAGGGCAAGGAACTTCCGGGCGTAGCCGCTGCGGACGAGGCCTAAGCAACTGGCCGAAAGCAACGCGCGATCGGCAAAGCCGGAGCGTGTTGCGAGGCCGTTCTGTGAGATTAGCGAAGCCGAGCCAAAGGCGAAGGCTGAGCTTAGCGAACAGAACTTCCTCTTTCTGCCAACGAGCCGAAGGCGAGGCCAGAGCGTGTTGCGAGGCCGTTCTGTGAGATTAGCGAAGCCGAGCCAAAGGTGAAGGCTGAGCTTAGCGAACAGAACTTCCTTATTATTTAATTTTTAATTTTATTTCAATTCATAGAAGGGAAAAAACCATGGCAAGAAGAAAGATCATAGCCGGCAACTGGAAGATGAATATGACTCCAAGCCAGGCTGTAAAATTAGTAGAAGAGCTGAAACCGCTCGTAGAATCCGACAGTGTGGACGTTGTTTACTGCGTACCGGCGGTTGACATCGTACCGGTTGCGGAAGCGGTCAAAGGAACCAACGTAGCGGTCGGCGCAGAGAATATGTATTTTGAAGACAAGGGCGCGTATACCGGGGAGACTTCCGCGGAAATGCTGGTAGATGCCGGAGTAAAATATGTCATTATCGGACATTCCGAGCGGCGCGACTACTTCAAAGAGGACGATGTCCTTTTGAACAAGAAAGTAAAGAAAGCGTTTGAAGCGGGCTTAACCCCGATCCTCTGCTGCGGGGAATCGTTGGAGCAGAGAGAACTGGGCGTAACGCTTGACTGGATCCGTCTGCAGATCAAATCCGATCTGGACGGCATTACCGCAGAGCAGGCGGCGTCTATGGTCATCGCTTACGAGCCGATCTGGGCGATCGGAACCGGGAAAACGGCAACCTCCGATCAGGCGCAGGAAGTCTGCGGCGCGATCCGCGACTGTATCCGCGAGCTTTACGGCGATGCGACGGCGGAATCTATCCGCATCCAGTACGGCGGATCCGTCAATGCGGCGAATGCGGCGGAGCTGTTTGCAAAACCGGATATCGACGGCGGTCTTGTCGGCGGAGCATCCCTGAAAGCGGATTTCGGCAAAATCGTAAATTATTAATTGGATCATGGATCCGGAGGGGACGCCCTGCCGGACCAGCGATTGAAACTCTATGCAGAGGTTTTGTCTGTATAGAGTTTCTTTTGACATAAAATCTGGGCAGATGAGGGACGGATATGGTCAGAAAATACGCGGGAAATGTCCTGCTGGCAATTGCGCTTACGATTCTGATTGTTTTCATCGGTACAAGGCACAAATCAATATCGGACGTTGCGGCGGGACCGCTGATCGGCTTTGCGCGGCAGGAAGAACCGCAGACCGGCAAAGAAGCAGACTGGGAACTGACGGAGCTTTTTTCCAAACTTCTGGAAACGGCTCCGCGGGATTTTCTGGCGGGCTATGCGGTGGACGAGTCCTTCTGGTCGTGGATGGCGTCCCGCTGCGGGCGGGAAGCGGTCGATGGGATCGCGTCTTATCTGTCGGAGGGCGGCACCGATCCGGAAGCGTGGTACGAGATCACGGGCAATTCGATCCATGTTCTGTGGACGGAATACTGCAGGGATTTCTGTTATGAAACCTGGAGCTATTCGGATGTCACATGGAAGGACTGCCGGAGGCCGGATGTTGCGGTTTTCGACTTCGTGGGCGACGTTAATTTTGCGGAGGACTGGTATACCACGCAGGCGATGACGGAACGGGGCGGCCGCATTGAGGACTGCATCGCGCCGGAGATCCGGGAAGAACTGCAGGCGGCGGACGTCACGCTGGTCAATAACGAATTTACCTATAGCAGCCGCGGAGAGCCGCTGCAAGGGAAATCTTATACGTTTCGGGCGGATCCGGGGCGTGTTGCGCAGCTGTCCGTTTTCGGGGCGGATATCGTTTCTCTGGGCAACAACCATGTGTATGATTATGGAAAAGATGCGTTTCTGGATACCTTAGAAACGTTAAACGGCGCCGGGATCCCCTACGTCGGAGCCGGAAAGGATCGTAATGACGCGCAGCGGATCCGCTATTTTATCGTAAACGGAAGAAAAGTTGCGCTGATTGCGGCGACGCAGATCGAGAAATTCAACAATTTTACGGCGGAAGCCGGGGAAGGGAGCCCCGGCGTCTTAAAGACGATCGATCCGGCTGCCGTCAACAACCTGATCCGGACCGCAAAGAAAGTCAGCGACTACGCCGTAGTGTACGTCCACTGGGGCGCGGAAGGGGTTCTTTATGCGCAGGACGATATGCGCCAGCTGGCGGCCTCTTATGTGCAGGCGGGCGCGGATGCGGTAATCGGGAACCATTCGCACCGGCTTCAGGGGCTGGAATATATCGACGGCGTACCGGTTCTCTACAGTCTGGGGAACTTCTGGTTTTCCACCGGGACGCTTTATACGACGGTCTTTCAGATGTTCATCAATGCGGATGGGAAACTGTCGTTTGCGCTTCTGCCCTGCCTGCAGCAGGATACGGCCGTGCGGATGCTGGCGGACGGAGAGGAAAAGCAGGGATTTTTCCAGTATATCGCGGATCTGTCGTCCAATGCGGCGATCCGTTCCGACAGGATGCTGGCGGAGCAGACGGCGGAATTTACTGCAGAGGACGGTTCGGGACTGGAATGGTATCTGCCCGGTTCCCGTTATGCGCAGCATACCGGTGAATACGATCTGGAAGGAGTGCGGATCGATATCGTCGGGAACCGGGTGCAGTAATCGGCTGCAAAAGGCCGGAAGGCTGAATCATGCCGATATTGCTTGCATTTGCGGGAAAATCATGTATTATAAAAGTGGTATAATTTGAATTTATGAATGAGGAGAGACAATTATGAGCAGAAAACCAGTAGTGTTAATGGTACTTGACGGTTACGGACTGAATGACCGGGCGGAAGGCAACGCGATCGCGATGGCGGACACCCCGGTCATGGATAAATTAATGAAAGAGTGTCCTTTTGTCAAGGGAAATGCTTCCGGGCTTGCGGTAGGGCTTCCGGACGGGCAGATGGGCAACTCCGAGGTCGGGCATATGAATATTGGTGCAGGCCGCATTATTTATCAGGATCTGACCAGAATCACCAAGGATATCGAAGACGGTACGTTTTTTGAAAATAAAGTGCTTTTAGAGGCGATGGAGAACTGTAAGAAGAACGATTCCGACCTGCATCTGTGGGGGCTGCTTTCCGACGGCGGCGTACACAGCCACAATACGCATGTATACGGGCTTTTGGAGATGGCGAAGCGGAACGGGCTGAAGAAAGTGTTCGTCCATGCTTTCTTAGACGGGCGCGATACGCCGCCTGCTTCCGGAAAAGATTATGTAAAGGAACTCGAAGAGAAGATGGAGGAGATCGGCGTCGGGAAGATCGCTTCCCTGTCCGGCCGTTACTATGCGATGGACCGCGATAAGAACTGGGACCGCGTGAAGAAGGCGTATGATTCTCTGGTGATCGGGGAAGGCGTGCAGGCGGAAGATGCCGTACAGGCGATGGAGGCTTCCTATGCAGACGGCGTGACCGATGAATTTGTGCTTCCGACCGTGATCGTGGAAAACGGAAAGCCGCGTTCGCTGGTGAAGGAAAACGATTCGGTGATCTTTTTCAATTTCCGTCCGGACCGTGCGCGGGAGATCACAAGGGCTTTCTGCGACGACAAGTTTGACTGTTTTGAGCGCGCGACCGGTTTTATCCCGCTGACCTATGTCTGCTTCAAGGATTATGATGAGACGATCCCGAATAAGAAAGTGGCGTTTGAAAAAGAAGTCATTGTCAATACGCTGGGCGAATACCTTGCAAAATGCGGCAAGAAGCAGCTGCGTCTGGCGGAAACGGAGAAATACGCGCATGTTACGTTCTTTTTCAACGGCGGGATCGAGGAGCCGAACATCGATGAAGCGCGGATCCTTGTCAATTCCCCGAAGGATGTGGCGACTTATGATCTTAAGCCGGAGATGAGCGCGCCGGAGGTCGGCGTCGATCTGGTCGATGCGATCAAGTCCGGGGAGTACGATGTCATCATCATCAATTTTGCCAATCCGGATATGGTCGGCCATACCGGCGTGATCTCCGCCGCCGTCAAAGCGGTTGAGCGCGTGGATGCTCTGGTCGGAGATGCGGTAAAGGCGGTTGAGGAAACCGGCGGCGTGATGTTTATTTGCGCGGATCACGGAAACGCTGAGAAGATGATCGATTATGAGACCGGGAAACCGCATACTGCGCATACCACCAATCCGGTGCCGTTTATCCTTGTAAACGGGGAGAAAAACTGGAAACTGCGTGAGGGCGGCTGCCTGGCGGATATTGCGCCGACGCTGCTGGAGATCATGGAATTAAAGCAGCCGAAGGAAATGACCGGGAAGTCGCTGCTGATCAAATAAGACGGAGGGCAAAAGAGGATGAGTGTTCAGGAATTTCTGCCGATCAAAGAGGGAAAGGTACGGGAGATTTACGATATCGGAGACAGTCTGGTCATCGTGGCGACCGACCGTATTTCGGCATTTGACCATATTTTACAGAACAAGGTGACGGATAAAGGGGCGATCTTGACCGGAATGTCAAAGTTCTGGTTTGATTTTACGGAGGATGTGGTGAAAAATCATATGATCTCCGTGGATCCTGCCGATATGCCGGAATTTTTCCGTCAGGAGCGTTTTAACGGAAACAGCATGATGTGCCGGAAGTTAAAGATCCTTCCGATCGAGTGCATCGTCCGCGGCTATATTACCGGAAGCGGCTGGGCCAGCTACAAGGAGAACGGAACGGTCTGCGGGATCCGTCTGCCGGAAGGTTTGAAAGAGTCGGAAAAGCTGCCGGAGCCGATCTATACGCCGAGCACGAAGGCGGAGCTCGGGGAGCACGACGAGAATATTTCCTATGAGAGGAGCGTCGAGATCTTAGAGGAGCTGCATCCGGGAAAGGGCCTGGATTATGCGTCCAGGATCAAGGAATATACGCTGGCGCTCTACCGGAAATGCGCAGAATACGCATTGAGCAAGGGGATCATCATTGCCGATACCAAGTTCGAGTTCGGTCTTGACGAGGACGGAAACATCGTGCTTGCAGATGAGATGCTGACGCCGGACAGCTCCCGTTTCTGGCCGTTAGAGGGCTATCAGCCGGGACAGGGGCAGCCGTCTTTTGACAAGCAGTTTGTCAGGGACTGGCTGAAAGAGAATCCGGACAGCGATTATCTGCTTCCGGAAGAAGTGGTTGCCAAAACGGTCGATAAGTATAAAGAGGCGTATGCCCTGCTGACCGGGAAAACATTCACAAGATAAAAGACAATGGAGTAAGAATGAATCAGGAAAATTTTTTCAACAGCTGCTATGACGACGACCGGCCGCATGAGGAATGCGGGATTTTCGGCATGTACGATCTGGACGGAGGGGACGTGGCCTCTACGATCTACTACGGCCTGTTTGCCCTGCAGCACCGCGGGCAGGAAAGCTGCGGCATCGCGGTCAGCGATACGGCGGGGCCGAAAGGAAAAGTGACGACCTATAAGGGAATGGGGCTTGTCAACGAAGTCTTTACGCCGGATCATCTGGAGAATATGAAAGGGGATATCGGCGTGGGGCATGTCCGCTATTCCACGGCGGGCTCCTCCACGCGGGAAAATGCGCAGCCGCTGGTGCTTAACTATGTCAAGGGAACGCTGGCGCTCGCTCACAACGGAAATCTGATCAACGCCAATGAACTGCGCCGGGATCTGGAGTATACGGGCGCTATTTTCCAGACGACGATCGATTCCGAAGTGATCGCCTACCATATTGCGCGGGAACGCCTAAATTCCAAAACGGCGGAGGAGGCGGTGCGCCGCGCCTGCCAGAAGTTAAAGGGCGCGTATGCGCTGGTCGTTGCCAGCCCGCGGAAGCTGATCGCGGCAAGGGATCCTTACGGTTTCCGGCCGCTCTGCATCGGGAAACGGGACAACGCCTATATTATTGCTTCCGAAACGTGTGCGCTGGATACGATCGGGGCGGAGTTTGTGCGGGACGTAAAGCCCGGCGAAGTCGTCCGGATCACCCGGGAAAACGGGATCGAGTCGGATATGACGATGGCGCTTCCGAAAGAGGAAGAAGCGCGCTGCATTTTTGAATATATTTATTTCGCGCGGCCGGACAGCCATATCGACGGCGTAAGCGTTTATGCGAGCCGGATCCGTGCGGGGCGTTTTCTTGCCATCGATTCGCCGGTGGAGGCGGATCTTGTGACCGGCGTGCCGGAGTCCGGAAATGCGGCGGCGCTCGGCTATTCGCTGGAATCCGGGATCCCGTACGGGACGGCGTTTGTCAAAAACAGCTATG
>CANQDS010000079.1 GCA_947593655.1 uncultured Lachnospiraceae bacterium
CCTGCAGGAACAGGATGCCAACGGCCGGGCACCGGAAAACAGCGCCGTGGTGCGAAGCGTCCAGGATCCCTATGCTTCCGGCGTTTTCCGCCATATCAACCGCTACCTTCCCTATGCGGACGCGGACGCCTGCTTTACGATCGCGCACCTTCTGACGGAGCTTCTGACGAAATGCATTATGGAGGGATCCACCCCCCCGATTGCAGCGTTGACGTTCCCGAAGCACGTTCAGCATATGAAATCCGTTTTTGAGAACGACTATCCCAATCCGCATACGCTCGAGGAACTCGAGCTGGAACTCGGCATCAGCAAATACCGCCTCTGCCGGGATTTTTCCAAATATATGCAGAAATCGCCGATCCAGTACTTAAACCGGATCCGGCTCGAGGCGGCGATGGAGCTTCTGACGACGACGGACCTCGCGGTCCACATGATCAGCAGCGCCGTCGGGATCCCGAACACCAGCTATTTTATTCATCTGTTTTCACGCGAGTACGGGATCACGCCGCTGCAGTATCGGCAGGCGCATTCGCAGCAGTTGTAAGGGAAATAGTTGATTCTGAAATGCAAATTGACGCTAGCCCGAACAGGAACGCACAGCGACCTGTTCGGGAAATAAAACAGAAGCCGCGCATCAGCGCTTCTCTTCCGCATTTAAATTCTTTACGCTTTCCTTGATGACCATATGTCCTTCTATAATATAGATGCTGGATGCAAAATTTTCTTTACTCAGCTTGCGGATCATGATCTGAACCGCCTGACGCGCCATCTCCTTGATGTTGACCTCGTAAGAGGTGATCGCCACATCGCAGGCGCCCGGTATCAGGAAATTGTCATATCCGGCGACGGAGATGTCGTCCGGCACCCGGTAGCCCAGCTTCTGCAGCTTCTTGATCAGCTTCGCGGCGGTCGGATCGCAGTTGCAGAGGAACGCCGTCGGCATTTCTTCCGGAAGGACGAAAAGCTGCTCGTCGTCCACGCGCCCGGTATCCAGATGGCGGTCGTCGATCTGCCAGTCGTCGCGCAGGGAAACGCCGTGCTCCATCAAGGATTTTGCATAGCCGAAATAGCGGTCCGTGATGGAACTGGTCGCCAGCAGCGTTCCCACATAGGCGATCTTCGTATGCCCCATTGAAAACAGGTAATTGGTCAGGTAATACGCGCCGTAATAACTGTCCGATATGATCGAATCCACTTTTAACTGTTCGTTGCAGAAATCCAGATATACAAACGGGATTTCCGTACTGCGGTTCAGCTGCGCCAGATACGCCTCTTTCAGACGCCCGACGACGATGATGCCGTCTACCTTGTTTTCCTGCAGCATTTTCGGAAGCTCGTTCTTTTCCTCCATCTGGTCGTTCACGACTTCCATGATCGTGAAGCTCTTTTCCTCCAGCGCCTGCGTCGCCACGCACTGGTACATTTTCAGATAGAAGGTGTCATATCTGCCTAAGTACATCTCATGGATCAGCACGCCGATGTTATAACTTTTCGCCTCCGCTTTCTGCGCGGCCGACGGTGGCTGATAGCCCAGCTCATCCGCGAGCCGCACGATCTTGCGGCGCATTTCCTCGCTGACTCCCTTTTTTCCGGAAAGCGCTTTCGATACAGTGACTGCGCTTACTCCGAGCGGTTTTGCAATATCCGCCAGTTTTACTGCTTTTGCCATACTTCTTATTCCTCTCCCCCCCCGAAAAAATTTAATCGTCTGCTTCTATAATATGGATCAGTTCCGACCGAAAATCCCCCGGCCGGTTTGCGATCAGGATCCCGGCGTGCGCCAGCGCGCTTCCGCTGTAACTGCGCTCCTGCCCTTCGATCCGGTAACGTTTTTTCGGATCCAGTCCCGGAATCTTAATGCGGCGGCTCCGGCGGTTCGGTTCAGCCAGTACCTGCACATAGGTGACAAGCGCCTCGGAACCGTCTTTTGCGGCGACTTCGTAACAGTCGAACGAATGATTTTCCCGGTAGGACGCGATCCGGTAATAGTCGCCGCTTTGGATCAGGCCCTGATACTGATGGTAAAGCGCGATCTGTTCCGGGATCTGCGCTTTCTCCTCCCCGGAAAGGGCGGTCACATCCAGTTCATAGCCGAACGTCCCCGCCAGCGCGACATGGCCGCGCGAGGCAAACGGCGTCACCCTTCCCACCGTGTGGTTCGGACAGGCCGACACATGCGCCCCGATCGAGGAAAGCGGGTATAAAAGCGCCGTTCCCTCCTGGATCGTCAGCCGCTCGACGGCGTCCGTGTCGTCCGAACACCAGATCTGCGGGCTGTAATACAGCATCCCCGGATCAAACCGCGCACCGCCGCCGGAACAGTTCTCCAGCAGCAGATCCGGAAATTCACGGACCAGCCGCTCCTGCAGGCGGTACAGCGCCAGCACATACCGGTGCATCAGCTCTCCCTGATGTTTTCCGTCCAGAAACGCGCTTCCGAGATCGGTCAGCTGGCGGTTCATATCCCATTTCAGATAAGTGATGTTCGCACTCTTAAGGATCCGCGCCACGCTTTCATAGACATGATCGGCCGCCTCCGGACGCGACAGATCCAGCACATACTGATTGCGCGAGCGGCACGGACGGCGCCCCGGAAGGGCGATCGCCCAGTCGGGATGCTGCCGGTACAGGTCGGAATCCGGCGAAACCATCTCCGGCTCAAACCAGATGCCGAATTCCATGCCGAGGCGGTTGACCTCTTCGACCAGATGCGGCAGGCCGCCTCTTATTTTCTCCTCGTTTACGGTCCAGTCCCCCAGACTGCTGCTGTCGTCATTGCGGCGGCCGAACCACCCGTCGTCCATGACAAACAGCTCGATCCCCAGCGCCGCCGCTTCTTTTGCGATCGAAAGCAGTTTTTCATCGTCGAAATCAAAATACGTCGCTTCCCAGTTGTTGATCAGAACCGGGCGCTTTTTCATCCGGTAACTGCTGCGGATCAGATGGTTCCGGTACAGGTCGTGAAACGTCCGCGTCATTCCTCCGAGCCCCCGGTCCGAATAGACCATTACCGCTTCCGGCGCGTGAAAGGATCCGCCGGGCGCAAGGATCCAGGAGAAATTGGCGGGATGGATTCCGAGGCTGACGCGCAGGGAATCGTACTGGCTCTTTTCGACCTGGCCTAAGAAGTTCCCGGAATAGATGAAATGGAACCCATAAACCTCTCCCTGCTCCTGTGTCGCGCCGTTTGCGGCCAGCGCGAAAAACGGATGCTCCTGATGCGAGGATTCGCCCCTTACGGAACCGACGCTCTGCTTCCCGTGGCCGATCCCGCGGTACTCCATCTGCCGTTCCCGCGCCCAGGAACCGTGCAGCACCAGCATCCGGTAATCGTCGTCGTCCATATCAAGGCTGACCGACATGATCTTCTCCAGCGCGATCTCCTCCTGCGAGCAGTTGCAGATCCGCACGCTCCTTGCGATCGCGTCACAGTCCGCAAACACGCTGTAATACAGTTCGGCCTTTAACCCCAGAACCTCATCCGCAAGTTCGATCAGAAGCGTCATGCTGTTCTCCTCATCCCCGAACGTCGCGGGCAGCCCTTCCGGCATCGGCTTTCCCCGGAAGATCTTATGGGAACGGTAGGTAAACAGGACGGCGGAATTTCCCCGGCAGTCCTTCACCTCCACCGCGCTCTCGCGGTAATCGCCTACGTTATTTCCCGGAAATTCAAACGGAAACGAATCGAGAAAACTCCCCCGCTCCCTGTCGTTTCCCGACGGCAGGAACGGATGCTCCTCTGTCCGCATCAGATACGCCAGATCCGTATCCGCGATCTTCGGGCCGTAGTAGACATGCCCCAAAAAGCCTTCCTCGTCTGCGATCCCGATCAGATAGCAGCTGTTTCCGGTATCCAGCTGAAAGATCCGGTGCTCTTTATCGTATTGAATATTCATGGCTCCTCCTTTCGCCCCGGTAAAAGAACTTACTAAAATTATAACATTTTTTTAATCTTAGTAAACTGTTTTTTACTTCTTTTTTTCTGTAATCTTATTGCATTCGCGATTTCACCCTGTTATAATGGTCTGCGAAAACCCGAAATCAGAAAGAGGCGGAAAAAACCATGCGCACACCGGAAAAAAAGAAACAGAAATACAACTACCGTTTAAACGCTCCGGATCCGTCCGGGAAAACGGAACAGAAACTTCTGGAAATTTTTAAGCGGAACCAGAACCATCCGCTCCGGACGCTGATCGGCATTTATCAGGGACACTATCTCGAGCTGTTTCTGTCGGTGGTGTTTTTCGTGGTCAAACATTCCCCGGTATGGATCCTTCCGATCGTGACTTCCAATATCGTCAACCTGGCCGCCGCGCCGGATGCGGATTCCGGGAAAAACATCCTGTTCAACGTCATTTTTATGACCATCGCCATCGCGCAGAACGTGCCGACGAACTATTTTCATACGCTCTTCTACGCGCGGGCGATCCGCAGCGTGGAACGGGATTTAAGAAGCACGCTGGTGCGCAAGCTCCAGCAATTGTCGATCCCCTATCACAGCAGGATGCAGTCGGGACGCCTGCAGTCGAAGATCATGCGCGATGTCGAGCAGATCGAAACCCTGTCGGAACAGGTATTTATCACGATCTTAAGCATTATCCTCAATATTGCCGTGGCGCTCGGCGTGGTCGTATTCAAAAGCCTGACCGTTTTCCTCTTTTTTGCCGCAACCATTCCGGCGGCGGTCGGCATCATGAACGCTTTTAAAGGAAAGATCAAGAGCTACAACCGGCAGTTCCGTCAGGATATGGAGGAAACCTCCGTGCATGTGATGGAAATGCTGGAAATGATCCCCGTTACCCGCGCCCACGCCCTCGAGGAAAAAGAAGCAGACAAGATGAGCCGCCGGCTCTACCGCGTGGCGAAGTCCGGGCTGCGGCTCGATATGGTGCAGTCTTATTTTTCCTCGATCAGCTGGGTGACATTCCAGATCTTTCAGGTGCTGTGCCTCGGCTTTACAGGCTATCTGGCCAGCCGCAGATCGATCAGCGTGGGCGAAGTCGTCATGTACCAGACGTATTTCAGTTCCATCGTGGCGCAGGTATCCGGCGTGATCACGCTGCTGCCTACGGTCGCCAAGGGGCTGGAATCCGTGGATTCCATCGGCGACGTCCTTTTGTGCCATGACATCGAGGACAATACGGATAAGAAGATCCTGCCGCCTCTCTGCGGCGACATTACATTTGAAAACACGGGATTTCAGTATATGGACGGCAGCGCGCCCGTGTTCCGCGGCTTAAGCCTGACGATCGAACACGGCAAAACGATCGCTTTCGTCGGGGAATCCGGGGCCGGAAAAACGACGATCCTGAATCTGGTGATCGGTTTTATCCATGCAACCGAGGGAAAAGTCTTAATCGACGGAGAAGATATCGAAACGATCAATCTGACCGCCTACCGCAGCCAGATCGCGGTCGTGCCGCAGACGCCGATCCTGTTCAGCGGAACGATACGGGAAAATATCACTTACGGGCAGAGCGGCATTTCCGATGAAAGACTCTGGGAGATCATCCGGGCGGCCAATCTGGAAGATGTGGTTCAAAACATGCCGGACGGTCTGGATACGATGATCCAGGAGCACGGCGGCAACCTTTCCGGCGGCCAGCGGCAGCGCATCTCGATCGCGCGGGCGTTTATCCGCGATCCGAAGATCCTGATCCTCGACGAAGCGACGTCGGCGCTTGACAGCGTATCGGAAGAGAAGATCCGGATCGCGACTGAGCGGCTGGTGAAAGACCGGACGACGCTGATCGTCGCGCACCGGCTCTCGACCATCAAAAACGCCGACTGCATCGCGGTGATCGGACACGGCGGGCTGCAGGAAGCCGGCAGCTATGAAGAACTGATGGCAAAAAAAGGGGAATTTTACAATCTGCGCCGGCTCCAGATGTAAGGAGCCGGCGCCTTGCCGTTTCGAGATCATCCGCCGTACATATTTTTCAAAAAACGGGCAATCCTATTCTTATCAATGTTTAGGAGGTTCCCATGAAAGTTACCGGAAAAAAGAAACCGATCCACACCATTCCGGGCGGCGTCTGGGAAAGCAGCCGCCCGCGGTCCCAGAAAGGGAAAAAGGATCATCCCACCCTTACGACCGACCTGCAGGGAAACGGCTACCCGATGAACCGCTCGCAAAACGACGCTACACGTTAAAACAGCTTCCGCCGATAAATTCCCGGATCAGGGAATTGCGCGCGATGATCTCCGTCGGCAGCGGAAGGAAATAATCCAGAAACTTTAACAGCCGCTTTGCTTCCAGATATTCCTCGGAATCCTCCGGGATCTGGAACAGAAGCGGTTCCGCATACGCCTTTAAGACCGCCGCTTCATAGATCAGCGCGGAATTAAAGACCACATCGGCGCTGTCCTGGAACGGAAAAATATTCTTCTCTTCCCCGCGGCGGACGGACGGCCACATGGCGATCGTCTCCTGCGCGGAAGTGCTGCGCGTTTTCGCATCGCGCACGATGCGGCGGATCAGCCGCCCGTCCGTCGTCGGCAGCGGATTGTGCTCGTCGATGCTCAGCTGCGTCAGCGCGGACAGATAAATGCGGAACTTGCATTCCGCCGGAAGGGAATAGGAAAGCCGGTCGTTTAAACCGTGGATCCCTTCGATCACAAGCACGTCGTCCGCACCGAGCTTTAAGCTCCTGCCGCGGTATTCCCTCATTCCCGTCTTAAAGTTAAAGAACGGAAGCTCCACTTCTTCTCCCGCCAGAAGGCTGGACATATCGCGGTTAAACAGTTCCACGTCGATGGCTTCCAGACATTCGAAATCAAAATTGCCGTCCGCATCCTTCGGACATTCCGTGCGGTTTACATAATAGTCATCCAGCGCTACCGGATACGGTTTTAATCCTTTGGCCACCAGCTGGACCGCCAGCCGGTTGGAAAAGGTGGTTTTTCCGGAAGAAGACGGCCCTGCGATCATGACGAATTTCTTTCCGCGGTCTGCCGCAATCTGGGCGGCAATATCTTCGATCCGCGCTTCCATCAGGGCTTCCTGCGTCAGAATGATCTCTTCGCCCCTTCCCGCTGTGATCGCATCGTTAAGCGCTCCGATCGTTCCCACATTCAGCATCCGCCCCCATTCCCTTGCAGCTTTTAACGTCTGGTGCAGCTTGCCCGAAGCGGCAAACGGCTCCACCCGCCGGGAATCCTGATCCGGAAACAGCAGCATGAACCCGCCTTCATAGAGTTCCAGATCAAAATATTTCAGGTATCCGGTCGAAGGCACCATATAGCCGTAGTGATAGTCGATCAGACCGTCCAGATCGTAGATATTCACCCGCGAACTGCGGCGGTAGTGCATCAGGCGCTCCTTATCGTACATTCCAAGCCTTTGGAAATACTTCTCCGCTTCTCTTGTTTTGATGCTCTTTTTTTTGATCGGAAGATCCGCTTCGGCCAGACGCTCCATCTCCGCTTTCAGCGCCGCGACGTCTTCTGCGGTGATCTCCCTTCCGATCAGTTCGCAGTAATAGCCCTGTCCGAGGGAATAGTAAACCCGCACATGGATCCCGCTCCCCCAGAGATTGTACACGGCCTTCTGCATCATGATCGTCACGCTGCGCCGGTAGGTCCTTTTTCCGTCCTTGTGCGTCATCGTAAGAAACGACACCGGGCCGGATTCCTGCACCGGCTGCGACAGTTCGCGCAGATGATGTCCGCAGACCGCCAGCACGATCGTATCCGGAAAATACTCCTGATGCTCCCTTGCCAGTTCCTGAAGGGCGGTTCCTTCGGAAACCATCGTCTTTTTCGTCTGTCCGTCCGCCAGCTCAATGGTTACTTCATATTCCTGCATACTGCATTTCCTCCGCTGTTATTTTCCTTCCCATAATTTCTGCGCCGCGCAGAGCTGCTCCAGTTCGCGCCTGACTTCGGCCGAGCGCATCTGCAGCGCCTCCGAATCCGGCCGGGCGTCCAGCCGGGTTAAGACCGCCTCCAACTGCTGCTTTTTCCACAAAAGATAACGCCCCAGAACCGGGTGGCGGTTCTGCAGCAGCAGGGGGCCGTACCGATCCAGAATAGCAGCGTATTGCGGAATGTCGGAAAGCGCTCCGCCGCACGGTTCCTGACCGCCGGAACGCTTACTGTCGCATGGTTCCGGGCGGCCGGCGCTCTCACTGTCGTATGGTTCCGGGCGGCCGGAGCGCTTACTATCGCATAAATCCGAGCTGTCAGGACTCTCTCCGCCGCCCGGTTCTGACCGGCCGCCCGGATCTCCTCCGCGGAAGGCCGCCTTCATCATCGGATAATACTTTCCGTCCTCAAAGACCATATCTTCCGCCAAAAGCGCATAACCATTCTCCCGCAGGAAACGGCGCACCCGCTCCAGTTCCGACTGCGGCTGCAGGATCAGTTCCTTCGCCGCGCGGCAGACTTCCCGGCCGTTTTCCAAAATGCGGACGACCAGAGCGCCGCCCATCCCGGCGATCAGGATCGTTTCCGCCTCGCCGGGGCTTAAACTTTCCGTTCCGTCGGAAAGCCGCGTTTCTATGTAATCCTGTAGACCGAACCGGCGGATATGCGCTTCGGCGCGCTCCAGCGGCCCCGGCCGCAGATCCATCGCGATCGCGCGCGGGATCGTCTGCACCTGCACAAGCGCGATCGGAATATAGCCATGATCTGTCCCGACGTCCGCAAGGACGTTTCCCGGCGTGACCATGGCCGCTGCCGCTTCCATTCTCTTTGATAAAATTCCCATATTATTCCAGATAATCTTTTAATTTCCGGCTCCTGCTCGGATGGCGCAGCTTGCGCAGGGCCTTTGCTTCAATCTGGCGGATCCGCTCACGGGTAACGTTAAATTCCTTCCCCACTTCCTCGAGCGTCCGCGCACGGCCGTCCTCCAGCCCGAAACGCAGCGTCAGGACTTTCTGCTCCCGCTCCGTCAGCGTTCCCAGCACTTCTTCGAGCTGTTCCTTCAACAGGGTAAACGCCGCCGCATCCGCCGGGATCGGCACATTTTCATCGCGGATGAAATCGCCCAGATGGGAATCCTCTTCCTCTCCGATCGGCGTTTCCAGCGAAACCGGTTCCTGGGAGATCTTTAAGATCTCGCGCACGCGCTCCACCGGCATGTTCATCTCTTCCGCGATCTCCTCCGGGCTCGGCTCGCGCCCCAGCTCCTGTAAAAGCTGCCGGGAAACGCGGATCAGCTTGTTGATCGTTTCGACCATATGCACCGGGATCCGGATCGTCCTCGCCTGATCCGCGATCGCCCGCGTGATCGCCTGACGGATCCACCATGTCGCATAGGTGGAAAACTTATATCCCTTGCGGTAGTCAAACTTTTCGACCGCTTTGATCAGTCCCAGATTTCCCTCCTGGATCAGATCGAGAAACAGCATCCCGCGCCCTACATAACGCTTGGCGATGCTGACGACCAGACGCAGATTGGCTTCCGCCAGACGCTTCTTCGCATCGGAGCCGGATTCTACGTCTTTCTGCAGATTCTTGATCTCCGCTTTTAACTCTTCTTTCTCTTCGTCCGCGGCACCGTCCATGCGTCCCTTTAAGATCGAGATCTTCTCCGAAGCGACCGCACCGGCCTCCATCCTCTGCGCCAGTTCGATCTCTTCCTCCGCGTTGAGCAGCGGCACCTTGCCGATCTCCTTTAAATACATGCGGACCGGATCTTCCACGCTGACGCCGTCCGGGACGGAAAGGTCGATCTTCTCGACTTCCACCTCGTCTTCTTCGTCCAGAATGATGTCGTCGTCCTCATCTTCCTCGCTGATCTTCAAGATGTCGATATTATTCTGCTCCAGCGTATCCAAAACCACTTCGAATTTCTCGGCATCCAAGTTCAGATCCTTGAAAAAATCGCTGATTTCCTGATACTCCAGGATGTTTTTCTTTTTTTTGCCGATTACGAGCAATTCCTGCATTTTTTCATGGAATTTCGCATCGGTATCTTCTGTTTCTACAACTTCTACATTTTCTTCTTTCTTCTTTGACATTTGATTCATCCTCTCAGGTTATTTACTATTTTGTCCTTAATCGATGGAAATATGCAATTTTTCCAGTTGTTCCAGCGCGCGCCGATCCTCGATCAGCCTCATCATCGCGTCCATGTCCGCGGGATCGTCCTCCCTCGAACGGCGCTCGATGCTGTTTCGTTTCACCCGCACGAGCGTTTCCTTTAACGCCTTTTCCCTGTCGTCTTTTGTCTCAACCTCGCGGATTGCGGCGTTAAAAAGCCCCGCCGCTTCCTTCTGCTCCTCCTCGTCTTCAAAATAACTGACGATTTTTGCCGGATTTACGCCCTGCCCCGCCTCAAACTGCTCAAACAAAAGCGCGGCGGCCTTCCGGTAAAGTTCTTCCGTAAAATCATCCGCGCTGATCCACGCCCGGATCTTTTCATACAGCCGCGGTTCTTCAATGAGCCACGTCAGAAGGAGCTTCTGGGAGGTCTTCATCCCGTCCTCTTTTTTCTTATTCTCATGGATCCCGCTTTTCAGCGGCGCGGGGTGCCGGATCAGGCCGTCCTGCGCGGCAAGGCTTCCCACCAGCTTTCTTAAATGGTCGAAACCGATCCGGTATTTGTCCGCGACCGCTTCCAGATAATTCTCCCGCTCCAGCTCCTCCGGAAAATTCAAAAGACGCCTTGCGATCTCATGGTAAAACGCCGTCTTCCCCTCCGGATCGCCGGTATCGTAATCCCGTTCCAGCATCCGGATCTCGAACAGGAAACTGTTTTCCGCCGCATCGATCCGTTTCTGGTATTCTTCCGCCCCCAGCGCCTTGATAAATTCATCCGGATCTTTATAGGGAGCCATATTGACCACTTTCGTCGCAATCCCGACTTCCTTTAGGATCGGGATCGCCCGCAGCGCCGCCCGGATCCCCGCGCCGTCGCTGTCATAGGTCAGATAAACTTCCTTCGTGTAGCGCTTCAGCAGATTCGCGTGCCCGCTTGTTAAGGAAGTTCCCAGCGATGCCGCGGCATTGTCAAACCCCGCCTGATGCAGCGCGATCACATCCATGTAGCCCTCGCAGAGCAAAAGCTGCTGCCGCTTCGTCGTGCGGGCGAGATTTAATCCGTACAGGTTCCGGCTCTTGTCAAAGATCCGCGTTTCCGGGGAATTGAGATATTTCGGTTCCCCGTCCCCCATGACGCGGCCGCCGAAGCCGATCACCCGGCTGTTGACATCCATGATCGGAAACATCGCCCGGTTCCAGAATTTGTCGTAACCGCCGCGCTTCTCGTCGATCGTCACCAGACCGGAATCTTTCAACAGCTCGTCCTCATAACCTTTGTTCCGAAGGTAGCGGTACAGATCGTCGCTGTACTGGTCGGAATATCCCAGCCCGAACTTCTTGATCGTTTCATCGGAAAGCGCCCGGTTCTTAAAATAACGGTACGCTTTCTCCCCGCGCGGGCTGCGCAGGAGCAGATAGTAGTATTTCGCCGCCTCTTTGTTGACTTCCAAAAGGCGTGCCCGCCGATCCGCCTCGCGCCGCTGGCTGGCGGACATTTCCCGCTTCGGAAGCGTGATCCCCGCGCGTTCGGCCAGGCTCTCCATCGCTTCGCCGAAGGTAAAATTTTCATACTGCATTAAAAAAGTAAAGACGTTTCCGCCCGCCCCGCAGCCGAAGCAGTAATACATCTGCTTGTTGGGCGATACGGAAAACGATCCTGTTTTCTCATTATGGAACGGGCACAGCCCGAAATAAGTGCTTCCTTTTCTCTGAAGGCGCACATAACCGCCGATGACGTCTACAATGTCATTGCGCGACCGCACCTCTTCCACTAATTCATCGGAATAATACGGCATTTTTCCTCCCCCCCAGACCATCCGGTCAATAGCCGCCTACCTGCCATGCCTTCGGCAGGAAAAATTCCTGAAATTTGGTAATGGCGTACTGATCGGTCATTCCGGAAATATAATCGCATACGATGTGTCCCCGGTCCTCCCCTTCATCCAGCATTGCCAGAAGCCAGTCCGGCAGAAGGTCGATGTGTTCCATATAATGGTGGTACAGTTGTTCCAGCATCGCCCTTGCCTTCACTTCCTCCCCCTTGGCGGCGGGATTCTTGTATACATGTTCAAACATGAACAGCCGCAGCTCCTGAAACGCTTCTTTCGTCTCCGGCGACTGCAGGATATCGTTTTTGTCCCTGCTGCTCGTGATGATGTCATGGATCAGATGATCCAGCCGGGAACGCGTCTGAAAACCGAGCGTTTTGCGCAGTTCCAGCGGAATGTCCTCTTCGCAGAGCAGCTGCGCGCGGATGGCGTCGTCGATATCCGAATTGACATACGCGATCTTATCCGAAAGACGGACGATCTTCCCCTCCAACGTATGCGGAACCGACTCCGTCTGGTGATTCCGGATCCCGTCGCGCACCTCCCAGGTCAGGTTTAAGCCTTCGCCGTCCTTCTCCAGCTTCTCTACGATCCGGACGCTCTGCTCGTTGTGGCGGAACCCGCCCGGATAGATCTGGTTTAAGATCAGCTCCCCCGCATGGCCGAACGGCGTGTGGCCGAGATCATGTCCCAGCGCGATCGCCTCCGCGAGATCTTCGTTTAACTGGAGGGCTTTCGCGATCGTGCGGGCGTTCTGCGATACCTCTAACGTATGGGACATGCGCGTCCGGTAGTGGTCGCCCTTCGGCGTCAAAAACACCTGCGTCTTATTTTTCAGCCGGCGGAACGACTTGCTGTGCAGGATGCGGTCCCTGTCCCTCTGGAAAACCGGGCGGATATCGCACTGTGCCTCCGGCTTCTGCCGGCCTTTCGTCTCCGTGCTGTGGCAGGCGTATGGACTTAACGTTTTCCATTCCATTGCCTCGATCTGTTCCCGAATCGTCATTTATGTACTCCTTTTGTATTCTTCCTACATAATAAATAATTCGGCACCGGCTTCCCGTTTTCCTTTTTTTCCGGGATATTTTTTTAATATCCGCCTACGACTTCCATCAGCATCTTTAAGCTCTCCCCGGTGATCGGATTATCATAGTTTCCATAATAAAAACAATTCTCTTTCACCAGAATGCATCCAACCCAGTTTCCATGATTGGCTTCCTCCTGAAGCGCTTCTTTTAAGCTGGCGTAGCCGCGTATCGTAAAATATGCGTCATAATCCGTAAAATCCTGCGGACGGTAACGGACGTTCCCGTATTCCTGCTCCAGCGCCTCGACCAGTTCTCTGTCGCAGACGGAATAACCCGTCACTTCTTTGGTATAGCGGCTTTCGCTCTCCCATTCCTCGTCCCACATCAAAAAAACTTCATCCGTTTTCCACGCGTCCTCTTCTTCCGCCGCCTCCGCCGATTCGTAGGCGTTAAAATCCGCCCCGCACATCTGCAGATACGTTTCCTCGCCGCGCGGCCCTTTATATAAGAGGTTGGCGACCACCAGCTCGTAAAAACGGCTGGAACATTCTTCGCCTTTATAGCCCAGATAACCGGCCGCCTCCCCCGTCTCTTCATAGTCCAGTTCCGCGTCCACCGGAAGATAAACGCCGTTTCCATAGCTCATCGGCCCCAGACGGTTATCTTCGGTCAGGCATTCCGCCACCTGATGGTAGTGCGGACGGGCATTGCTTTTCCCGAAAAACACCCATCCCAGAATGCCGACGGAAGCCAGCAGGACAACGCCTGCGCCCGCGCCCCAGAGAAAGCGGTTCTTTTTATTCCGCCGGCGCAGTTTTTCCCGTTCTTCTTCTGTATAGACCAGAAAACGGCTTTCATCCGCCGCCCAAACGCCCGGCTTCGGCGCATAACTCTTACAGGCGATCCCAT
Organism: uncultured Lachnospiraceae bacterium; assembly: GCA_947593655.1. Taxonomy (GTDB): domain Bacteria; phylum Bacillota; class Clostridia; order Lachnospirales; family Lachnospiraceae; genus Roseburia. The sequence continues at coordinate 13,757 of CANQDS010000079.1, forward strand.
AAACCGCGGCAAGGACCGCAGCGGTAAACAACAGCGCCCCCGCGATGCAGCAGGCCGCCTGCCAGCGCTGCGGCGGACTGCACAAAAGCAGATCGTCCAGCACGCATACCGCGCGCCCCCGCAGCTCCTTTGTCATAAAAAAACGGCTGACTCCGCCGATCGCGGCGCACAGGCCCGCAAACAGCACGCCGTCCACGGCAAGACAGGCAAGCCACGCCCGGTTCCGGCGGACGACCGTCAGCGGAAACAGAGAAAGGATAAACGCAAACATCAGGATGCCGGCAAACAGGTACGCCCAGCGTTCCAGCATCGTGTTTCCGTAGATATGGTCCAGATATTCCCGCGCCGTCATCCCGTCGATATTTCCCCAGCCGGAGATCCGGGAAAAAACCAAGACCAGCTTCATCACCGCCCAGATCAGAAGGTATCCCGTCACATAGCGCAGCAGCATGAAGCGGATCTCGGTCCGGCTGTCCATGGCAAGCTGATGGCTGATCCGGTCTCCCGAAAGCACCAGCCCCCGCTGCACATAAAAGACCAGCAGAAACGCCGTAAACGCCGGGATCCCTCCCATGCTCCCGATAAATCCGTTGATAAACAGCATGACGCCGAAAGACAGCACCAGCGAACCCGCAAGATGCGCCGGCGTGCTTTCGATGCTCCATGCGATCCGATAAAACTTCTTCATTTCAGTCCTCCGTTCTCCATCACAAGGACTTGTCCGGCAAAATCCTCCAGATCGCTTTTATTATGCGTGGAAAAGAATACGGTAAGCTCCCGCTCTTTCCGGTAATCCGTGATCATCGCAAGCATTTCCTTTCGGGAAAGCTCGTCCGTGCCGCTGGTGGGCTCGTCCATCACCAGAAGCTCCGGTTTCCGGCAGAGCGCCAGCGCAAGCATGTACTTTTTCTGCATCCCCTGGGAATACTGCTTCACATGCCGGGTTTCATCCAGTTCCAGACGCTCCATGTACCGGTGGAACTCCTCCATGTCAAACCACGGCTCAAAGCGCCGGATCTCCCTGGCCAGCCTTCCCGCTTTCATCTCAAGGTTAAAGTTCGGCGCATCGTAGAGGACGGACATCCGTCTGCGGATCTTCGCTTCCGCTTCATACATTTCCTTCCCGAAATAAAGGATCTTCCCTGCGTCCGCCGACAGCGCGTTCCCGATCAGGCGGATCAGCGAGGATTTGCCCGCCCCGCTCCTTCCGGAAAGCGCGGTAATGCTGCCCTCCTCCAGGGCAAAATCGATATGATGCAGGACGAAATCCCCGCGGCGCAGAAAAACCCGCTGCAATTCCAATGCTTTCATTGCTTTTTTGTTCTCCAGATAAACCAAAAACCGCCATCGGCGGTTTTCTGTCAGTTCATAAAATTAAAAATGCAGGAGATGGGACTTGAACCCACACGGTATTGCTACCACAGGCACCTGAAGCCTGCGCGTCTGCCAATTCCACCACTCCTGCGAACAAATGATATTCTATCGGATTTTGATGTAGATGTCAATATGTTTTTTTATTTTTTTCAAGAGTTTTTTTCAAGAGTATTTTTTCAAGGGGCTGCAGGGGGGAGCAAAAACTTTAGGCAAAAGCTTGGGGCAGGAACTTGGGGCAGGAACTTGGGACAGGGGCTTGGAACAAAAACAGCACGGAGCGCCGGGATGCGCGGCAGTCGGCTTTACAGATATGGCGATATAGCGTGCCTGACTGCCGTGCGGCTTCAATTTCCCTTGCTGCTTAACGGATTGCTCCTCGTTTCAAAAAACTGGTTGTTGTCGATCCGCGCACGGTTCCTGTCATTGTACAGGCTTTTCTGACGGATTTCACATACCTCGTCCGTTTCTTCCGAAAAGATTTTATGCTTCGGCGGATAGGGCTGCGCGTCCGTGCCTTTCAGCAGCGCGCTGTTTTTCCCGGTTGGTTCCGGTTTCTGTTCCGTTTCCGGTCGCTGTTCCGATTTCTGATCCATGACATGCCTCCAAAAATTTTTCTAATAGCATGTGCGGATTTTTGGAAAATATACCGGAAAAGGGTTAGTAGTATTTCATAACCTCTTCCCGCGTACATTCTGCATATTCTTCATTCTGGACGACCGCATGGTAAACGTTTTCAAAATCGGGAAGCAGGTTCTTTAAAGTCCGCACCAGCGCGGCCAGCCCCTCTTTCCGGCCTTCATCTCTTGCGATCCGCCTTGTTTCCGGAACATCATAGCCCTTAAAATTTGCAAACAGTTCTCCCACTTTACGCTCCTTTACCCGGTCTGCAAAAGCCTGCGCCTCTTTCTGGGGCACATGCAGCTTTGCAAGCAGGATTTCAACAATCTGTCCGATGATTCCCAGCAGATATTCCGGCGTCCGCGCCGTCACTTTTTCAAGGTATTCCGGCGGCACTTCGTCCTGCAGGACTGCAAAGTCCTCAGTTCCGTGCAGCTTA
>CANQDS010000080.1 GCA_947593655.1 uncultured Lachnospiraceae bacterium
ATTGTACAGAAATATCCGTAATGGTATAATGGAAAAAACGGGGGTTACAGGAGCCTGGTACTGTCCCGCGAACGAAGCGAGCCAATGACAGTACCGGCACCGGCAGTTTGAGCCAGATATCAAACTTACATTTATACAAGAGGAGGAGGACTATGAAACGGATTTTATTTGTATCATCAGAGGCAGTACCGTATATCAAGACCGGGGGGCTTGCAGATGTAGCGGGATCGCTGCCGCGTTATTTTGACCGGAAAGAGTATGATGTGCGGGTGATCCTGCCGAAATACGTCTGTATGGACGAAAAGCTGGCGTCGCAGCTTTCGTTTATCTGCCATTACTATGTGAAGCTGAACTGGAGGGAGCAGTACGCGGGGATTTTTGAGGCGGAATATAAGGGGATCCGCTATTATTTCATTGACAACGAATATTATTTTGCGGGGCCTTCGCCTTACAACATGCTCCATGAGGACGTGGAGAAATTTGCGTTCTTTTCCAAGGCGGTGCTGACGGCTCTGCCGTATATCGATTTTGCGCCGGACATCATACACTGTCATGACTGGCAGACGGGGCTGGTTCCGGTGTTCTTGCGCACGAGCTTCGGCGGGGATCCTTATTACGCGGGGATCAAAACGGTTTACACGATCCACAATATGAAGTTCCAGGGGCGCTGGCGCATCCATGCGATCATGGATATCACCGGCCTTCCGGCGCAGATCTTCAACGCCAATGAACTGGAATCTTACGGCGAGGCGAATTATCTGAAAGGCGGCTGCGTATACGCGGATTACATCACGACTGTCAGCCCGACCTATGCCTATGACATTACGACCACGGAAGGCGGGGAAGGTTTAGGCGGCCTGATGTTTGCGCGGCGTGATTTCTTAAAAGGAATTGTAAACGGCGTGGATTACGAGGAATTTAATCCGGAAACGGATGAGTATATCGGCACCCGTTTTTCCGTCGACACTGTGCTGGAAGGGAAGCGGGCGAATAAAGCCGCGCTGCAGAAAGAAACGGGGCTTGCCGTGGAGGAAGATGCGTTCCTCATCGGGATCGTTTCGCGCCTGACCGACCAGAAAGGTTTTGATCTGATCAATTATATGATGGAAGAGATGCTTTCGACAATGGATGTGCAGTTTGTCGTCTTAGGAAGCGGCGAGAAGCGCTATGAAGACAGTTTCTGGTATTTCCACGACCGCTATCCGGAAAAACTGAGCGTTTATACCGGCTATTCCGACGAGCGGGCGCACCGGATCTATGCCTCCTGCGACGCCTTTCTGATGCCGTCGCTGTTTGAGCCGTGCGGATTAAGCCAGCTGATGGCCATGCGTTATGGGACGATCCCGATCGTCCGGGAAACGGGCGGCCTGAAGGATACCGTGGAAGCATACAATGAATACGAGCACACCGGAACCGGATTTTCCTTCTGCAATTACAACGCCCACGAGATGCTGTTTGCCATCCGCTATGCGCAGAAGATCTTCCGGAGCTGCCGCAGCGACTGGAACGACATGATCGTCCGGGATATGAAGCAGGACTTCTCGTGGGACGCATCCGCCCGGCAGTATGAAGAACTGTACCGCAGTTTATCGGATGGGAGATAAAGGGTTACCGTCCGCTGGATCAGTGAACGGTAACCATAAATGTCCTGCAGAGCCGGTTATTCGAGGATAGTCAGCAGATTGCTTTCCCTGGAAAAATAATACACATGATCGGAAAGGATCTCATCGTCGGCAAGCTGCGTATCGTTGACTTCCCGGACCATGTTCCGGTAGAATCCGGCATCACCCGGCTGGTCAGTCGGGATGAGCAGTACCTCGTGGATGCTGCTCGGCAGCAGGATGAAGTCTTTTTCCAGACGTTCGGCGATCATCGAGAGCAGCCCGTCGTAAAGGATCGTGGTAGCGCCGTGAAGGTGAAACTGGTTGGAAAGTACATACATCAGGTTTTCCTCTTTTTCCATAGCGGCCAGCTCCGGGACATTATCCGAAGGAATGGCCTCGAGAACCGTCTGTATGTTTTCCAGATGGTGCGGAAGGAGCAGCGGCGTATTGATGCGCGCGGCGCGGGAAAGTTCGTCGCTGTCGATCTTCCAGAAATCCAGATGCTGATGGTAGATCAGGATATTTGCGTGCCGCCCGCCGGAGGACTGCAGCAGGAAATAAAAGACGACCGCGAAATCCAGATAGCGGAAGTGCGGAACAAGGGCGAGCAGTTCCTTGTTTTTCTCGTAATTAACGAGGCGCATCACGATCTGGCGGACCGCCCGGGAGTAGTCGGTAAAACGCCCGGTATCGAAATCGTTCATAGGAAGGTAGCGCTCATAGGTTGAAAGAATATCCGTGTAAATATCTTCGAGGCTGACGCCGTCTAAATACCGGTGGTAATACGGCATCAGATAGATCGTCGGGGAAATATTGATCCCCGGCTGCGTGATCACAAGGCCGTCGTAGCGGGTTCCGTTGTTCTTGATCACTTTCTGAAGCTGTACGCGGGAATCGCTGCTGATGCGGCCGGACAGCTGCGTCTGGATGTTGGTTAAAAATTCCTGATAATTCATAATTCTCCTTTTCTTATCTTATCAGGAAAAAATCACGATGGGGATTTCTGCGCGAAACGCGCGGGGATAAAAGAAATCCGCGGTGCACTCTTAAAACAGCACCGTGGATTTACTTTACCATGTTTTGATCGATTTGGCAAGAGGCGTTTGGAAATTTTATCCTCCAGTTCAGCCCCGGTTCAGCCCACGCCCATTCGCAAAGTCGCGCTGGCGCGCTTTCCGGCGCTTCGCGCCTACCTTTGCTCATAGAAGGGCGTTCCCTCAGCCGGAAGCAAATGCGTAAAATTGATGCAAGCATCATTTTCCGCATTTATTTCCGGCTGGCTGAACCGGTTAATTAGAGATCAACTCCTGCCAGAGCGTATTATACAGTCCGGCGCTCTCATCGCTTAAGGCCCGGAAGACCTCGCAGCGGCGGATCGTCTCTTCCGACGGATTCACCGCTTCGTTTTCCCGCGTCTCGGCGTCCATGCCCGCAGCGACGGAGCGGTTCGGCGAAGTATAGTAAACATAGTCGAAATTGGCCTGTGCAACGTCGTCCCGGCAGACATAGTCCAGAAACCGGAACACCGCCTCCTGATTCTTACAGGTCTTCGGCATGAACCAGGAATCGATCCAGAGGTTGGAGCCTTCTTCCGGAATGGAGTAGGCGAGGTTCTCATTTTCCGCCATCGCCTCCCCGGCATCACCGGAATAGCAGACGCCGATCGCCGCGTTTTCCGCGATCATCTCATCGCGGGTTTCGTCCACATAATAAGCGGAAACGTCCGGATTCTGGTCTTTTAAGATCTCCAGAGCCTCCAGCAGATGATCCTTATCGGTATCGTTGATCGAATAGCCCAGCGTGATCAGCGCGGGCGCGAACGCGTCGCGGACGGAGCGCGTCATGATCATGCTGCCCGCGTATTTTCCGTTCCAGAGGCAGTCCCAGCTTTTGACATCCTCCGCATCGACCAGCTTCGTATTGTAGAGAATGCCGAGCGTCCCGTAGAAATAAGGCACGGTGTATTTGTGCTCCGGATCGTAGGAGGACGTCATTTCAATGATATTCGGATCGAGGGCGGCGTAATTCGGGATCGCGGAAAAATCAAGCTCCAGAACTTCTCCCTCCTGGATCAGTTTTTCGATCATGTACTCCGAAGTGCAGATCACGTCGTAGTCGATCGCGCCCGCCTTGTATTTCGTGTACATTTCCTCCGGATCATCGTATTCTTCGTAATTAACCCGGATTCCCGTTTCCTCCTCAAAGCGGCGGAGCGCATCTTCGTCAAAATACTGGCCGTAATTTAAGACCGTGATCGTCTGTCCGCCCGAAATCAGCGGAGAAGCGCTGAAAAGCACGGCCAGCGAGCCGACTGCCAGCGAGACGAGGATCACGGCGCAGACCGCGCGTTTGGCGTAGAAAGCACGCCGGGTTTTGGCAGAAGAAACGAATTGCTTTGCGGTTCCGTTCGGGCGGGGAGCATCCGGCAGGCCGGCTCCTTTATTCGCGACCGCTTTTCCGGCGGCCGGAGCAGGCGTTTTATCCGAATTCAGGTTGATCGCGATCAAGAGGAGCAGCACGGTGAAAAACAGCACCGTGGAAAGCGCGTAAAGCTCCGGGCGGATGCCCTTGCGCAGCTCCGCGTAAAGCATTGTGGAAAGGGTGTTGATCCCGGCTCCTTTGGTAAAATAAGTGATGCTGAAATCGTCCAGCGACATGGTAACGGCCATCAGAAAGCCCGAAAATACGCCGGGCAGGATCTCCGGCCATGTCACTTTGAAAAAAGCGTAAAGCGGTCCCGCGCCCAGGTCGAGCGCCGCCTCATAGGTATAGCGGCTGGCCTGTTTCAGGCGCGGCAGCACGTTTAAAATGACATACGGGATGTTAAACGTAATATGGGCGATCAGCACCGTGACAAAGCCCAGATTCGTAAAGCGCACAAACAAAAGCATCATGGAGATGCCGGTAACGATATCCGCATTTAAAAGCGGGATATTCGTAGCGCCCAGATAAATGGTCCGGCTGCGCCGTTTCATGGCGCTGATCCCGATCGCGGCCAGCGTGCCGATGATCGTGGAAAGCACGGCGGCGGCAAACGTGATCTCTAACGTCGTTGCAAACGCCGACATGATATTCTGGTTCCGGAAACATTCTGCGTACCAGTCGAGCGTAAAACCGGTCCAGACGACATGCGATTTGGAGCGGTTGAACGAGAGCACGACAAGCACCGCGATCGGAAGGTACAGAAAGCAGAAGATCAGCGCCAGATAAAGCCTTGAAACGCCTTTTTTTACCATATCGCAGTTCCCTCCCCTTCTTTATCGAATAAATTCATCAGTGCCATGCTGATGATGACAAACACCATGAGAACGAGGGAAAGCCCGCTTCCGGCGTTCCACTGCATTCCCTGCATGAAATCCTGTTCGATGATGTTTCCGATGAGCAGGACTTTTCCTCCGCCGAGGACTTCCGAGATCGCAAACGAAGTCAGAGACGGCACGAAGACCATGACCACGCCGCTGATGATCCCGGAAACGGTCAGCGGAAGGATGATCTTAAAAAAGATCGCCAGGTGCCCCGCACCCAGATCCTGCGCGGCCTCCAGCCAGTCCTTCCGGATCCGCGTCATGGAATTGTAGACGGGCAGGAGCATAAACGGCAGGAAGTCATAGACCATGCCGAACACAACGGCCGCGGGCGTATTTAAGATGTAAACGCCCGGAAACCCGAACAGGGACAAAAAGGAGTTGATCACCCCGTTTTTGGACAGCAGCAGTTTCCATGCGAGGATCCGCAGCATGAAGTTCATCCACATCGGAAGCATGAACAGGAATACGACAAGGCTCTGGTTTTTGATGTTCATGCCGTTTAGGATCATCGCCAGCGGATAGGAGATCAGCAGGCATAAAACCGTGCAGATGACGCCCAGCTCCAGCGAAAGGAAAAGCGCTTTCCGGTTGTTCGCGTCCAGCACGGCAGCCAGATATTCCATGGTAAAACCGCCGTCTGCATTCGTAAACGCATAGTAGACGATCATGAGAAACGGCAGCAGGATAAAACCGATGATCCAGACAAGGTACGGCCCCGCTAACAGTTGTTTTTTGAGCTTATTCATCGATTTCCACCGCCTTTTCATCCGAAGATTCCGGTTTGTGCATGATCTGGATGTTGAACGGGATCACGCGGATGCCGACTTTCGAGCCGACCGGCACGTATTCCGTGGTATGCACCAGCCATTCATAGCCGTTCGCCATGACCTCCAGTTCGTAATGGACGCCCTTAAAAATGAGGGAAACCACTTCTCCGGAAAGAGCGCCTTCTTCCGGTTTTACCAGTTCCACGTCCTCCGGCCGGATCACGACATCGACCGGCGTATGGGTGCCGAAACCTTCGTCCACGCACGGCATACGCACGCCGAGGATCTCGACCAGCCGGTCTTCGATCATGATGCCGTCGATGATATTGCTGTGGCCGATAAAATCCGCCACAAAAGCGTTTTCCGGTTCGTTGTAGATCATCTCCGGCGTACCGATCTGCTGGATGTAGCCCTGGTTCATGACGACGATCGTATCGGACATGGTAAGCGCCTCCTCCTGATCGTGCGTGACATACAGAAAGGTAATGCCGAGTTCCTCTTTCAGCCGCATCAGCTCATACTGCATGTTCTGGCGCAGTTTCAGGTCCAGAGCGCCCAGCGGTTCGTCTAAAAGCAGGACTTTCGGTTCGTTTACGATCGCGCGCGCGATCGCGATCCGCTGCTGCTGGCCGCCGCTTAACGAATCGGTCGAGCGGTTCTCGAATCCTTCCAGATTGACCAGTTTTAGCGCATATTTGATCTTGTCGTTGATGTAGCTTTTGCTTTTTTTGCGGATCTTTAACCCGAAAGCGATGTTTTCCGCGATGGTCATATGCGGAAAAAGGGAATATTTCTGGAAAACCGTGTTCAGCTTCCTCTCGTTCGGCGGCATGTTGGTAATGTCTTCGGAATCGAACAGGATCTTCCCGGTGTCCGGCGTTTCAAAGCCGCCGAGCAGGCGCAGCGTCGTCGTCTTGCCGCAGCCGGAAGGCCCCAGCAGGGTGACAAATTCGTTTTCACGGACGTAGAGGTTGAATTCGTCCAGCACCATGTTCCCGTCGTAGGATTTGGAAATATCAATAAAATCGATCAGATGATTTTTCATATCGTACCTCGTTTCTTCTTCGTACATGCTTTAAAAACTCGGCGGCGTCGCCACCCAGATCAAAACGGCGTCGCGGCTTCCCTGGTTTTCCAGATAATGGCGCTTGCCTTGAAATAAAAGGATTCCCCGGCGCGGACAGTCTGGATCCGCCCGCCGTAATTGATGCGCACGGTTCCTTTGAGCACATAGCCGAATTCCTCCCCTTCGTGCGGCTGGTAGATCTCGGAACTCCCGCCGGGAGAGAGCGTCAGGCGCACCGGCTCCATCGCGTTCTTCTGGGCGTTGGGAACCAGCCATTCGAAAATGTGTTTCCGCTCGGCGTCCGTTTTTTCAAAATAGTCATCTTCCTTAAATACGATCTGCTCCGGCGCTTCGTCCGCGAAAAATTCCGCGGGGGTGGTGCCGAGGCACTGGATGATATCCAGCAGCGTGCCGATCGAGGGAGAATTCTGGTTCCGCTCCAGCTGGGAGATGAATCCCTTGGTCAGCTCCGCGCGGTCCGCCAGCTCCTGCTGTGTCAGCCCGTACTGGATGCGCAGCTCTTTCATCCGGTTTCCGATATCCACAAAAATGCCTCCTATCCCTGCTTAATGAACTTTGTGTTTATTATTTGTGTGACAATTGTAAAAATTGATTTTTTGTTTATTAAAAATAAACTCACGGTAAAAATCACTGTATCGGATATCTGCTGCAATGTCAATATATTTTTTTTAAAAAAACTGCTTGATTTTCTGTTCAGAATTTGTTATCATTAGTCTTGCTTTGGAAATACGCCAATATGGCTCAGTCGGTAGAGCGACGCACTCGTAATGCGTAGGTCAGGGGTTCGAATCCCCTTATTGGCTTTTTGGGAAAGAGTCGAAGTCTTTGAAGATCAGAGATTTTGTCTCTTTTTTGTTCTGTAGTTGTATTTTCCATGATTCATTGTTATAATCGTTATGATCAGTGAAAGAAGAAAGGTTTTCTGCCCCGGCGGGCAGCGGACGAAAGAAGAGGAGGAGCGGATATGAATAAGGAATGGCTGGAACAGATCAGGAAGAATCAGCTTCTTGTGGCGATTGCGGCCTTCTGCCTGATTGCGGCCATTGTAATGGCGGTCTGCGTCGGCGTGCTGAAAGAACCGGTGGTTCCCATCTGCGTTCTGACGATCTTAGAAGGGGCGATGGCATCGCTGCTCCATCATGCGGAGCTTTGGATCCATGTCGTGCTGGTGCTTGCGCAGATCCTTGCGGGCATTTTTCTGGGGCAGGCAGCGCTTGTGATCTTATGCGCCGTTATTTATGCGGCGGCAACGGTGACGCTGAAGTATCTTATGACAGAAGAGGGATAATGGATGGACAGTGATTGTTTTAGCCAGAATCAGCTGGTGGATCTGTGCCGGAGGATGATCGCTTTTTACGAAGGCGATCCGAAGCGGATCCATCATTTTTTAAAAGTCCACAGCTTTGCGAGGCTGATCGGGATCGGAGAGGGACTTGACGACGTCTCTTTGTTTCTTCTGGAAGCGGCGGCTTATACCCATGATATCGGGATCCGCCCGGCGGAGGAGAAATACGGCAGGTGCGACGGCACCCTGCAGGAACAGGAGGGGCCGATCGTGGCGCAGCAGATGCTTTCGGATCTCGGATTCGAGAATTACATGATCGAGCGGATCTGCTATCTGATCGGGCATCATCATACCTACAGCAATATCGACGGCCTGGATTATCAGATCCTGATCGAAGCGGATTTTCTGGTGAATCTTTATGAAGACCGCATGGGAGAACAGCAGAAGCAGAATGTTTACCGGAATATTTTCCGGACAAAGACCGGACGGGAGCTGTTTGAACAGATGTACGGAAGAAAGGAAGAGTAGGGATCAAACGGGCGCACGGGCTGCGCCCTCTTTTATCCTGCCGGACGGAAAACGGCTATGAACCGGATCAATTATCAGAAACGGATGGAAGAAATGATCGGGCAGTACTGTTCGGGAGAGGAAGTGCCGCGTCTGCTGCTCCACAGCTGCTGCGCGCCGTGCAGTTCGTACTGCCTGAAGTGTCTGGCGGAGTATTTTTCCGTGACTGTCTTTTATTACAATCCGAACATTTATCCGCCGGAGGAATATGCGCTGCGGGCACGGGAACAGGAGCGTTTTATCCGGGAATTTCCGGTCAGGCATCCGGTTTCCTTTGTGGAAGGGGCGTATGATACCGGGCGGTTTTACGAGACGGTCCGGGGCATGGAAGAACTGCCGGAGGGACAGGAGCGGTGCTTTGCCTGTTACCGGCTGCGGCTCGGGGAGGCGGCAGCTTATGCGAAAGAACACGGTTTTGCGTTTTTTACGACGACGCTCTCCATCAGCCCGATGAAAAATGCGCAGAAATTAAACGAGATCGGGGCCGAACTGGAGCAGGAATACGGAGTCCGGTATCTTTTCTCGGATTTTAAGAAAAAAGACGGCTATAAAAAATCGACGGAATTGTCGCGGCAGTACGGGATGTACCGTCAGGATTACTGCGGCTGCGTCTACTCGCTGGAACAGCGCAGGGCCGGTGGATCAATCGCCGGGGCAGTCGGCAGATAAGGAAGAGAGCCTAGTACTGTCCCGCGAACGAAGTGAGCCGATGACAGTACTGGCATCCGGCAGTCTGAGTCAGATATAAACTTACGTTTATAGAGGAGGAAAACATATGGCACAGTTATGGGGCGGACGCTTTACGAAAGAAACGGATCAGCTGGTTTATGATTTCAATGCGTCCATTTCCTTTGACCGGAGATTTTACCGGCAGGATATCGAGGGCAGCATCGCCCATGTTACGATGCTCGGGAAACAGGGGATCCTGACGAAAGAGGAGCAGGGGGCGATCACCGATTGCCTGCGCGGGATCCTCGCGGATGTGGAGTCCGGAAAGCTTCCGATTACGGAGGAGTACGAGGACATCCACAGTTTTGTCGAGGCGAACCTGATCGAACGCCTCGGGGATACCGGAAAGAAGCTGCACACCGGGCGCAGCAGAAACGATCAGGTGGCGCTGGATATGCGCCTGTTTACGCGGGATCAGGTGGTAAGGACCGATGAACTGTTAGGCGGGCTGATGGAGGTCCTGCTTGGCATTATGAAGGAAAACACGGAGACGATCATGCCGGGATTCACCCATCTGCAGAAGGCGCAGCCGATCACGCTGGCGCATCACATGGGCGCGTATTTTGAGATGTTCAAACGCGACCGTCTGCGCCTGCACGACATCTATGAACGGATGAATTACTGCCCGCTGGGTTCGGGGGCGCTGGCCGGAACTACGTATCCGCTGGACCGGGATTATACGGCGGAACTTCTGGGCTTTTACGGGGCGACGTTAAACAGCATGGACGGCGTTTCCGACCGGGATTACCTGATCGAATTTCTGTCGGCGCTGTCGATCATCATGATGCATCTGAGCCGTTTTTCTGAGGAGATCATCATCTGGAATTCCAACGAATACCGGTTTGTGGAGATCGACGACGCCTACAGCACGGGAAGCAGCATCATGCCGCAGAAGAAGAATCCGGATATCGCGGAGCTGGTCCGGGGAAAAACCGGGCGTGTCTACGGCGCTCTTACGGCGCTTCTGACGACGATGAAGGGGCTTCCGCTGGCGTATAACAAGGATATGCAGGAGGACAAGGAGCTTTCCTTCGATGCGTTTGATACGGCGCAGAACTGCATCGCGCTTTTTACCGGAATGCTTTCCACGATGCAGTTCCATAAAGAAATTATGAGAAAAAGCGCGGCCGGAGGCTTTACTAACGCTACGGATGCGGCCGATTATCTGGTACGGCACGGCGTTCCGTTCCGCGACGCGCACGGGATCGTCGGGCGGATGGTGCTCTACTGCCTGGACAAGGGGGCGGCGATCGAGGAGCTTTCGCTGGAAGAATTAAAGGCGATCAGCCCGGTCATTGAAGAGGATTTTTACGAGGCGGTTTCGATGGAAACCTGCGTCAATACGCGCTGCACGGCCGGAGCGCCGTCGAAACAGGCGATGGAGCAGGCGATCGCGGCCGGTGAGGCGTATCTGAAAACTGCCGGGATGTAACAGTTCGGCCTTCCGGCTTCACAGTTACAGAATCCGGCTCATTTCAAGTTTGCCTTCGGCAAAGAGTCGGATTCCAAAATAAATAACGATAGTCTTGTGTTTTTCCTTCCTATCCAGTATGATAGAAGGAAATGATAAGTGCAGACGGGGGAAGGCTCCTGCCGCGAAAGCGGCATGGGGACGCCCGAAGAAAGAAGAGGAGATTTGGTATGAGTGAGAAGTTAAAAGTCGGTATTCTCGGCGGAACCGGAATGGTAGGACAGCGGTTTATTTCCTTATTGGAGGATCATCCGTGGTTTGAGGTGACGACGATCGCGGCAAGTCCGAGAAGCGCCGGGAAAACCTATCAAGAGGCGGTCGGCGGACGCTGGAAGATGGAGACGCCGATGCCGGATGCCGTGAAAGATATCGTGGTAATGAACGTCAATGAAGTGGAAAAAGTGGCTTCGGAAGTGGATTTTGTCTTTTCGGCGGTCGATATGACGAAGGATGAGATCAAGAAGATCGAGGAGGATTATGCGAAAACGGAGACGCCGGTCGTATCGAACAACAGCGCGCACCGCTGGACGCCGGATGTGCCGATGGTGGTTCCGGAGATCAATCCGGAGCATATGGACGTGATCCGCTATCAGAAGGAGCGTCTGGGAACGGAGCGGGGATTTGTTGCGGTGAAGCCGAACTGCTCGATCCAGTCCTATGCGCCGGTTCTGACCGCGTGGAAGGAGTTTGAGCCGTATGAGGTAGTCGCAACGACTTATCAGGCGATCTCGGGCGCGGGAAAGACGTTTGCGGACTGGCCGGAGATGGAAGGCAATATTATCCCGTACATCGGCGGGGAAGAGGAGAAATCCGAGAAAGAGCCGCTCCGTATCTGGGGGCATATCGATCCGGAGAAGAAAGCGATCGTTCCGGCGGAGAGCCCGGTCATTACCTGCCAGTGCATCCGCGTTCCTGTTTTGAATGGGCATACGGCGGCTGTGTTTGTGAAATTCCGCAAAAATCCGGAAAAAGAGCAGCTGATCGCCGCACTGGAGAATTTTAAGGGGCTTCCGCAGGAACTGAACCTTCCGAGCGCGCCGAAGCAGTTCCTCCGTTATCTGGAGGAGGATAACCGTCCGCAGGTAACGATGGATGTCAATTATGAGCACGGAATGGGCGTATCGGTCGGCCGTCTCCGCAGGGATACGGTCTATGACTGGAAATTCGTAGGATTGTCGCATAATACTGTCCGCGGCGCAGCAGGCGGGGCCGTGCTTTGCGCGGAATTGTTAAAAGCGCAGGGATATATTACGAAAAAATAATACCGGGCTGCTGCAGAAACTGATATGCTCCAAACAGACTGCGGCAGCTCTTTTTGAATACCATAGTATGCAAAAAAGGCTGACGGTAACAGGCTTTCGGCATACCATAGTATGCAAAAAAGGCTGACGGTAACAGGCTTTCGGCATACCATAGTATGCAGAAAGGCTGCCAGTGGCAGGCTTTCTGCATTGACATCCGTCTTTTTTTGTACTAAAATTAAAAAACGATATAACTTTGAACCCATCGGATGCATCGGAGGATAAAGATATGGCGGTAAAGAGTACGGAGATCAAAACACTGGATGAGCTTTATGCCAAAACTGGCAATCAGCTGGTGATCTATTACGGGAAAAAAGAGAGCGAGAAAGAAGAACTCCTGAAGAAATTTACGGAAGGAAAGAAATTTTTTTACTATCGGTGCAGACAGGCTTCCGCGGCGGAACAGAACCGGATGCTGGGGGAAGAGCTGGCGGCGCATTTTGATGTGCGCCTGCAGAAGCATACATATGACGAATATTTCAACCGGATCAAGAGCGGCGATCCCAGCAAGCTGGTCGTCGTCATCGACGAGGCGCAGTATGTCATCAAGAAGGATCCGGATTTTTTGAAGAGCATCGTGAAACTCCGCGCCAAGCGGCTGTATCCAGGGCCGGTCCTCATCATTCTGGCGTCTTCCTCCACCGTATGGGCGGAGCAGGAAGCGGAAGAGATGTTCGGCGAAGATGCGAGGCGCATCGATGCGTTTGTCAAGATCGAGGATATGAATTTTCTGGAATTCGTGCGTCGGCTGCCGGATTACCCGGTCAGCGAGTGCATCCGCATTTACGGGGTGTTAGGCGGCGTCGCCGGTTACATGAAGCATTGGGATCATACGGCGGATTTTAAGACGAACATCTGCCGGCTGGTGCTTTCGCCGGGCGGTTATCTGTTCGGGATGGCGGAAGCGGAGATCGCCTCGGAACTGCGGGAGCTTTCCGTGTACGATACGATCCTCTCGGCGATCGCGCAGGGGCACAATAAGTTAAACGACCTGTACCAGACGACGGGCTATTCGCGGGCGAAGATCAGCGTATACATGAAGAACCTGAGCCGTTTTGACATCGTGGAGAAAGTCGTCTCGTTTGAAACCGGCGGCTGGGAAAACGCGAAAAAGGGCGTATATCAAGTCAAAGACACGTTTATTAATTTCTGGTTTAAGTTTGTATACCCGCATTTGTCGGATCTGTACCTGCTGAAGCCGGAGGAGTTTTACGACCGCCACATCGGCGGGGAACTGGACCATTACTTAAACCGCTATTTCCGCAACGTCTGCATGGAATATCTGGCGCTGTTAAACCAGATGAAGCGTCTGCCGTTTGAGGTTCACAAGATGGGAACGTGGGTAGGCAAGACCGGAAACATCGACATTATCGCGCAGAGCAGCACGAGGGAGAACATTATCGGACTTTGCAATTGGGAGAAGCCGATGCTGACGGTGGATATGTGCGAGGAGATGGCGCTGACGATGGAGAAGGCAAGGCTTTCCTCTAATCATTACTATCTGTTTTCCGCGACGGCTTTTGAACCGGCACTGATCGGACTGACCGAGCATGATCCGCGGTTTACGTTAATTGATATGAAGGAATTGTAATTGCTGAAAGAAATTGTAATGATAAAAGCAATCGTAATGAGAAAGAAAATGTAATGCTGAAAGTAATCGCAGTGAGATAGAAATTGTAATGATAAAGGAATGATAATCAGAAAGTATGGGAAAATCACTGATCATTACGGAGAAACCCTCGGTTGCGCGGGATTTCGCGAATGTCCTGCACGTCAGCGGGCGGCAGGACGGCTACATTGAAAATCAGGAATATGTGATCACCTGGTGCGTCGGACATCTGGTCGGACTGGTTTATCCGGAATCCTATGACGAGCGGTACGGGAAATGGCGGCTGGAAGATCTGCCGTTTCTTCCCGAAACATACAAATACGACGTTATTCCCGAAGTGAAGAAGCAGTACGGGGTGGTTCATAAAATGCTGCACCGCGCGGATGTGGAGCGCGTGTACTGGGCGGGCGACGCCGGAAAAGAGGGGCAGACCATCGAGGAAAATATCCGCAGCTTCGGAGGCGTCCGGGAAGGCATGGAGGAGCTGCGCGTCTGGATCGATTCCCAGACGGAAGAAGAGATCCTGCGCGGCATCCGCGAGGCCAAACCGATGTCCGCCTACCGGAACCTCGGAAATTCCGGGATCATGCGGACAATCGAAGATTATGCAATGGGGATCAATTTTTCCCGTGTAATGTCGATCCGCTACGGCAGCCTGTTAAATCATGCCGCCGGAACGAAATCCTATACGGCGATCGCCGTCGGGCGCGTGATGACCTGCGTGCTCGGCATGGTGGTGATCCGGGAACGGGAGATCCGTTCGTTCCGGGAAACGCCGTTCTACCGCGTGACGGGGCTTTTCACCGACGCCGGGATCGAAGGGGAATGGAAAGCCGTGGAAGGCTCAAAATATTTTGCCTCTCCCCTGTTATATAAGGAAAACGGATTTAAAGAAGAGAAGGATGCACAAGCATTGATCGGGCATCTGGAGGGAAAAACGGCGCAGATCCTGTCCGTGGAGAAGAACATTTCCCGGAAACGGGCACCGCTTCTGTTTAATCTGGCGGAGCTGCAGGCGGAATGTTCCAGGCGCTTTAAGATCAGCCCGGACGAAACGCTGCAGGCGGCGCAGGATCTCTACGAGAAGAAGCTTACGACTTATCCGAGAACCGACGCCCGCGTGCTTTCCACCGCAATTGCAAAAGAAATCCATAAAAATATCAGCCGTCTGAAGGGATATGAACCGACGGCTTCTTTTGTGGACGTCATTATGGAAAAAAAGCTCTATGGCGGCATCGCGAAAACGCAGTATACGGATGACAGCAAGGTCACGGACCACTATGCGATCATTCCGACCGGCCAGCTGACCGAGTTAAAATCGCTCAATTCGATCCAGAAGGCCGTTTTCGACCTGATCGTCCGGCGGTTTTTAAGCATTTTCTATCCGCCGGCGGAGTACCAGAACGTTAAGCTGACGTTCGGCGTCGGCGCGGAGCAGTTCTTCACCTCGGCCAAAGTATTGAAAACGCCCGGTTATCTGGAAATTGCGGGCATCCCGAAGAAGCGCGCGGATGCAGATTCGGATCAAGCGGAGCGGGAAGAGGAATCGCAGATCAGCCCGGAGGTTCTCCTTCAGATGGCGTCCGTTTTAAAGAAAGGCGACGAAGTTCCGGTGCAGGGCTACGGAATCAAAAATGGAAAGACC
>CANQDS010000081.1 GCA_947593655.1 uncultured Lachnospiraceae bacterium
CGCCTTGAGG
This sequence comes from uncultured Lachnospiraceae bacterium, assembly GCA_947593655.1. Classification (GTDB taxonomy): domain Bacteria; phylum Bacillota; class Clostridia; order Lachnospirales; family Lachnospiraceae; genus Roseburia. The sequence continues at coordinate 11 of CANQDS010000081.1, forward strand.
CGCAGCCAAGCAGGGCGGGCTTAGAGCCCGCGTCCCGAGCCACCCGTTTTACGGGTGGTGGCGACTTATTTTTATATGAAATTCAAATGGAAAAATCAATTACGATAGAATAAAATATTTTTTGTGAAAAAAAGTTGCATAAAAAATATTATGTGATATAATAATAACAGAAAGAAACGAGCAGGAGGAATGGATAATGATTATCGAAGTACGGGCAAAGAACTGCTATGTATTTGAAGATGAGATCAGATTCTCAATGAAAGCGGATATGAGGAATAAGAAATTTGCGGCCAATGTCCATCGGGAAAATAATTTCCATGTCCTTAAGACAGCGGGGATTTACGGGCCGAACAATGCGGGGAAAACCTGTCTGGTCAAGTGCATACGGGGAATACAGGGCGTACTCCTGAATAAGAAGAGCGGATTGCTGCCGAATATCTTCACGAAGGATCCGCTATGCGGGCTGGGCATCACGTTTTTGTACGAGGGCAGGAAATTTTCCTATGATTTTAAGTACGATGCGGGAAAAGATGAGTATACCTACGAAGAATTTTCGGAGATCTTAAAGGATCAGTATAACAATGAGAAATCCGTATGCTGGCTGAAGAAGGACAGTACCGGTGAGAGTTATGAATGTGCGGATGAAGAATTGCAGAAGATGATCCCGGTCATGTCAAGGAACAATCTGCTGTGCTATATCGTGGACGCCGACAAATTCTGGCATATCGGGGAGATGAAGCGAATCCTGACCGGTTTTGCGCAGAAGATCGATATTATCAATATGAACAATATACCGATCCGGCATACCATTGAACTTATGAAGAACAAAGACCGGTTGCAGCAGAAGGTTGTCGAATTTATCAGGAATGCGGATCTGTATATGGATAACTTTGAATTTGCCGATATGGATAAGATACGGTTTCAGGGGATCAGGGGCGAGGAAATGCCGGAAGAAAAGGTGCTTTCGATACCGGAAGACGTGATGGACCAGATCCGGCTGGTTACGACTTATAAAGGCGTCCGCGTTCCGAGCATGTTATTTGACTCCACCGGCACAAAGAAAATCGCATCGATTGCAAGTTATGTGATTGAAGCGCTGGAGCAGGGAAGGATTCTGGTTGTAGATGAACTGGACAGCAGCATTCATTTCAAGCTTACCAGAGCGATTGCGGCGATGTTTAATAATGAGCTGAATACCAGTGCGCAGATGATCTTTACCGTCCATGATATCAATTTGATGGACTGCAAAAAAATGTTCCGGAAGGAACAGATCTGGTTTGTGCATAAGGACGAAGAAGGAGTTTTTGTGTATTCGCTTGCGGATTTTACGGCACAGCAGGGCGTAAGGGATACGACAGATGTCATGGAGAAATACCGGAAAGGCGCTCTCGGAGCTCTGCCAGATCCGGAACTGATCAATTCCCTGCTCCGTATCCGGGGCTGCGCAAAGGAGGTTGATGCTGATGCCGAATAGACTTCCCCGGCTTTCGGATAAGCGCCGGATCTGTATTATCTGCGAAGGCAGCGAAGAGTACGAATATCTGAAGCGCCTGAAGGATTTAAACGTGTGGAGCCCCCGGTACGAAATAACGCCGGTCAATGCCTTTGGAAACGGAAATATTCCGGCGCGCTACCAGGACAGATACCAGAATGGATCCTATGAACTGGTGCTTGTATTCTGCGACACAGAGAAGAAGCCGCATGAACAGTACGAGGATATTAAACGCAAGATCAATGAGTTTCACGGAACGGATCTTGCCGCCGGTGAAGTGGTCATATTCGGGAATCCCTGTACCATGCAGATCATATCGAAGCACTGGACGGATGAGTGCCTGAAATCTCCGGCAAAGCCGATAAACGCCCCTATGATCGAGCACTATACAGGGGTGGAGAATTACAAAGGAAGAATGGATCAGATCGAAAGAGTAATGAAGTATGTCACGGCGGAAAATTATGCGGATATGTTTCGGCGGGTGCAGGCTTTGAATCCCGATGATTCTGTTTCCGGAAGCAGCAATTTCGGAAGATTTCTGAAGCTGTTCATGAGCAAAGACAGCAGCTGGATCGAAGCCATCAATAAGATTTTATAGAAAGCACCCGTTTTTTACTCGGCCGGCAGCAGAAAATCTCTGCCGCATCTCTTTTTCTTAAAAACAATCCCTTGGAGATTCTTTTAAATTCATACTATGTTCTCTCTTTCAGAGCATACCGGATTTCTTTGATCTTTTGGGCAAAGCGTCCATTTTTGACTTTCCGGAAACTCCAACTGCATTTCAAAAAAATAGTTTCTTCATATTGACCGGAAAATCAATAAGTGATAAAGTGTCAGATAGAAACCAGTATCGAAAAACATTGGAGGCGGAAAGATGAAGAAAAGGAAATTGGCGGCGCTGGCCGTAGGAGCTGCGGGGGCTGCCGCTGCCGCAGGCGTCGGGGAGTCGGTCTATTTTTACCGGAGGACGATGAAGCGCAATCATGCAAAGACGGACCGGACGATGAAGATGGCGGGCACGGATTGGACTCAGTATGCGGATTTTATCGCGGAGCGGAAGGCGTATCTCCTGCAGCAGCCGAACGAGGAAGTATCAATTGAATCGAAGGACGGCCTGAAGCTGCACGGAAGGTATTTTCCGCAGGGAGAGGAGAAGAAAGCGGTGATCTGCTTCCACGGCTACACCAGCGATGGCATGAAGGACAATCTCGCGATCTCCAACTACTACTTAAGAAAAGGTTACGGGCTTCTGCTCGTAGATGCGCGTGCGCACGGAGAGAGTGAGGGCGAGTATATCGGTTTCGGATGTCTGGATCGGGAGGACGCGCTCCGCTGGCTCGACTGGCTGATCGGCCGGTGCGGGGAGGATGTTGAGATCCTGATGCACGGAACCTCTATGGGCGGTTCGACCGTTTTGATGGCAAGCGGCCTTGAACTTCCAAAACAGGTGAAAGGGATCGTTTCAGACTGCGGGTTTACGTCCCCGAAGGAAGTATTTACCCATGTGCTCCATTCGATGTACCATCTGCCGGCGTTTCCGGTCATTCCGGCTGCGGACGCCATGAACCGGCGGCTGGCGGGCTACGGGATGGACGAGTGCAATGCTGCGCGCGAAGTGCAGAAGGCGAAAGTTCCGATCCTTCTGATCCACGGCAGCGCGGACACGTTTGTTCCGGCTTTCATGTGCGAAGAGATCTACCGGAACATCGCTTCGCCGAAGCGGATGCTGATCATAGAAGGCGCGGCTCATGCGGAGAGCTATTATAAGGACACCGCAAAATACGAGCAGGCGCTTGATGAATTTCTGGAGAGTCTGAACCAGAGCAATTGCAAAAGTGAAAACAATTGTAAGAACGAGAACAAGGGGGAATCATGATGGAAACAAAGAACGGCTATAAAGTATATCCGCTGACCAAAGCGCAGAAATTCCACTTTTACTATCTGGATTTCTGCCCGAAAAAAGAAGTCGTCAATATCGGGACCAGCGTAACGATCGAAGTGGATCTGGACTGGGACGTGCTGAAAGAATGCATCTATCAGGCGTATGAGCGCTGCGAGTCCATGCGTCTGCGCTTAACGCAGGACGAGGACGGAACGTGGTATCAGTATGTGGTGGAGAAAGAGGAGCGCGACATTGAGTTTGTCGATTTTTCGCAGGGAAGCGTCGAAGATGCGGAAAAAACGATGCGTGCATGGACGCAGGTTCCGTTTGAGCACCACGACGCGCCGCTGAACCGGATTGTGATGATCCATATGCCGGGCGGCATGAACGGCATCTATTTCCTGGCGGACCACCTGACGATGGATGCGCAGTCGCTGATCTGTTTTATGAAGGATATCATTGAAATTTACTGCAACCGGGTATATGATAATATCGCATATCCGTCTGCGATGTCGTCTTACATCGAGCAGTTGGAAAAGGACCTCGCCTACGAGGCGGGCTGCCGGGCCAAAGACCGCGATACGGAATTTTTCCATCGGCTGATTGAAGAATCCGAGCCGATCTACAACGGGCTGAACGGGGACGAGCTGGAAAAGCAGCGCCAAAGCAGCGGCAATCCGGATACGCGGGCCGCGGTCAACGTATCGGATTCGGTGGATGCGGAACTGGACATTTTCCATCTGGAATCGGATTCCACGCAGAAACTGATGGCGTTCTGCGAAGAATACCACGTATCGCTTGCGACGCTTCTTCTGATGGGGCTGCGCACGTATTTCCAGAAAGTCAACGGAAACGACGACGTTTCGATCAATTCCGCGATCGCGCGCCGCGCAACGCTGAAAGAGAAGAAATGCGGCGGGACAAGGATCCATTCCTTCCCGTTTCGGACGATCATTCCGAGAGAACGGACGTTTCTGGAGGGCATCTACGAGATCCGCGACAAGCAGAACGAGCTGTTCCGCCATGCGAATTTCGATCCGGTGGAATATTTTGCCTACCGCGGCAAAACCTATCCGGTGGACAGGGGCTGCACCTATGAGCCGATGTCTTTGACCTACCAGCCGATGTCGCTGCGGGAGAAAGGGCTTGCCGAACTCGGCGATATCAAGTATCAGACCAAATGGTATCCGAACGGAGCTACGACACAGGCGATGTATCTGACGGTTATGCACCGCTCCGACGACAACGGGCTTGATTTTAACTTTGAGCATCAGATCAAAGCCGTATCCAGGGAAAAACTGGAGTATCTGTATTATTATCTCTGCCGGATCATGTTTAAGGGGATTGAAGATCCGAACCAGACGATCGGCGCGATCATCGATGCGGTATAGGATTTTTCAGGAGGAGATCATATGTTGGAAAAATTAAAAGAAATCATCATGAATTACGTTGAGGTAAAAGAAGAAGCGATCACGCCGGAGGCGCGCTTCATGGAGGATCTGGGCTTTACCTCGTTTGATTTTATGAGTATGCTCGGCGAGATCGAGGATGAATTTGATGTGGAAGTAGACCAGCAGAAAGCGGCGGATATCCGCACGGTCGGAGAAGCAGTAGAATATCTGGAACAGTTGTCGAAAGAGGCGTAAGCCTGCGGGGAGGAGCGGGAATTATGGTTTGCAAAACAATTCGTGAGATCATTGTGGAGGCGGAAAAGAAGTACGGCGACGGGGATGCCATCCGTTATAAGATCAGGAAAAATGAGATCGAAAGGAAATCCTATACCCAGTTGAAGGAGGACAGCGAGCGCTTTTCCGCGGCCTTGGAGAAGCTGGGCGAGCGGGGAAGCCACGTTGCTTTAACGGGCGCCACATCTTACCAGTGGCTGACCGCGTATCTGGGGATCACCGGAAGCGCAGGCGTCGCCGTACCGCTGGATGTTTCGCTTCCGGCGGAAGAACTCTGCGAACTGATCGACCGCGCGGACGCAACCGTGTTCGTGTATGACGAACTGCGCGCGGATGCGGCGGCGCTTGCAAAGGAACGCTGCCCGAAACTGCGCTATCTGATCTCCATGCAGGCCGAAGAGGAGGAAGACGGCGTAAAATCCATGCCGGAACTGCTTGCGGCGCAGCAGCCGGGCTTTTCCTGTGAGATCAACCCGGATTCCCTCTGCACGATCATGTTTACTTCCGGCACGACAGGAAAGAGCAAGGGCGTGATGCTGACGCATCGGAACCTTGCGGAAAACGCGACTTGTCTGGATATGAAGATCCCGGAGCGCAGCGTGACGCTGACGGTTCTGCCGATCCACCATGCCTACTGTCTGTCCATGGATATTTTAAAAGGGCTTTCGCTGGGGACGGTCATCTGCATCAACGATTCGCTGATGCGCGTAGCAAAGAACATCAAGCTTTTCGAGCCGAACATGATGCTGATGGTTCCGCTGATGATCGAAACGCTTGCAAGAAAACTCGAGGAAGCGTCCCTGCTTCCGGCCGCGGTCGTAAAGGCGAAGGTTTTCGGGAAGCAGTTCCACACGATCTACAGCGGCGGCGCTTATTTAAATCCGGCGTATATCGATCTGTTTGAAAAATACGGCATTTCCATTCTGCAGGGATACGGCATGACGGAATGTTCCCCGGTCATCAGCACCAATTTAAGCTGGTGCATCAAAAAAGATTCCGTGGGAAAACTGATGCCGAACTGCGAAGCAAAGACCGTCGACAATGAACTGTGGGTGCGCGGCAGCAGCGTCATGCAGGGCTATTACAAGATGCCGGAGGAAACGGCGGAAGCGTTGAAGGACGGCTGGCTTGCCACCGGCGACCTCGGATACGCCGATGAGGACGGCTATGTATTCCTGACCGGCCGGAAAAAGAACCTTATTATTACGAAAAACGGCGAGAATGTTTCCCCGGAAGAACTGGAGAATAAGCTCGGGGAACAGCGTCTGGTGCAGGAGATCCTCGTCCGCGAAAAAGAAGGTGTGATCGAGGCGGAAATTTTCCCGGATTACGAGTACGCGAAGAAAAAGCGCATCGGCGACATGCAGGAAGCGCTGCAGAAAGTGATCGACGAATACAATCAGGGCGCGCCTGCCTACAAGAAGATCTACCGACTGAAAGTGCGGGAGACGGAATTTGAAAAAACGCCTTCCAAGAAGATCAAGCGTTTTTAACGGGTAACTGTTCAGCCGTTCAGCCGCTCATTGAAAAAAGGATTGACATATTTATGCAATTGTGCTAGTCTCAATAAAGAAACAAGCACAGGCTTTGTGCATATATATGTATTAGGAGGATATAGCAGTTATGAAACAAGGAACAGTCAAATGGTTCAACGCGAAGAAAGGTTATGGATTCATTTCCGATGACGAGGGGAACGAAGTATTCGTGCATTTTTCCGCTCTGAATATGGATGGATTCAAGGAGCTGAAAGACGGCGAGAAGGTGGAATTCGAAGTAGTTGACGGCGAGAAAGGACCGCAGGCGGCCAATGTTACGCGCCTGGGCTAAACGATAAGAGCATGATTGTTCAAAGGCAGGAGGTTCTCCTGCCTTTTCTGTTATGGGGGATGGAGCATGGCAAGGACGATAGGCATCGGGATCCAGGATTTTGAGACCGTGATCGCAGACAACTGTTTTTATATCGATAAGACCGCCTTTATCAGGGACTGGTGGGAGAGCAGGGACAGCGTGACGCTTATCACGCGCCCGCGCCGTTTCGGGAAAACGATCACCATGAGCATGGTCGAGCGCTTCTTTTCCGTAAAGTACGCTGGGAAAGGCGGAATCTTTGAAGGGCTCTGCATCTGGCAGGAGGAAAAATACCGGAAACTGCAGGGAACGTATCCCGTGATCAGCCTGTCATTCGCCAATATCAAGGAGCGCAGTTACCTTCCGGCCAGGAATAAGATCTACCAGCTGATCGTGGAATTGTATGCGAAACATTCTTATTTAAAAGAAAGCGGCCTGCTGGAGGAAAAAGAGATCGAATACTTTGATTCGGTTTCTGCGGATATGGACGAAACGACCGCAACGCTGGCCATCTACCGGATATCGGATTTTCTGTCGCGCCGTTATGGGAAAAAAGTGATCATCCTTCTGGACGAATATGATACGCCGATGCAGGAAGCGTATGTAGAAGGATACTGGGATGAATTTTCTGCTTTTATCAGAAGCCTGTTCCATGCGGCGTTTAAAACAAATCCGTGGCTGGAGCGCGGCATCATGACCGGGATTACGCGGGTTAGCAAGGAGTCTGTTTTTTCCGATCTGAATAATCTGAAAGTGATCACCACGACCTCGGATGAGTATGCGGATGTTTTCGGCTTCACCGAACAGGAAGTGTTTGCCGCGATGGATGAATTCGGGCTGAAAGAAAAGGAGAAAGTGAAATGGTGGTACGACGGTTTTACGTTCGGCAGCCGCAGCGGCATTTACAATCCGTGGTCTATCTTAAATTATCTGGATTCCGGAAAATTTAAGACTTATTGGGCGGACACCAGCTCCAACAGCCTGATCAGCAAACAGGTCCGCGAGTCGGGCGCGGGAACGAAACAGCTTTTCGAAGTCCTGTTAAAGGGCGGTTCGATCCGGACGGATATCGATGAGCAGCTGGCTTACAGCCAGCTCGACGGCAGCCCGGAAGCGCTCTGGAGCCTTATGCTCGCATCGGGCTATCTGCGCGTTAAGAATTACAAAGGTTACGGCGGCATCGGGGAGGACGAGGATCAGGAATACGAGCTGGTGCTGACCAACCATGAAGTCGTCATTATGTTTGAGAAAATGATACGCGGCTGGTTCCGGAAAGCGTCGGGCTACGGGGAATTCGTGGAGGCGCTGCTTATCGGGGACACGGACGCGATGAACGAGTACATGAACCGGGTATCGGAGGAGATCTTCAGCAGTTTTGACACGGGCGGACGCAGTCCGGGGCGCACGGAGCCGGAACGTTTTTACCACGGATTCGTCCTCGGACTGATCGTGGAGCTGAAAGACCGGTATGTGATCACCTCAAACCGCGAGAGCGGTTTCGGGCGCTACGACCTGATGCTGAAACCGAAAAATGCCGGGGACGATGCGGTCATCATCGAATTTAAGGTGTTCAATAAGCGCCGGGACCGCACGCTGGAGGATACGCTTGCGGCGGCGCTCGGCCAGATCGAGGAGAAAGGCTATGCGTTCTCCCTGCTCGCAGAGGGGATCCCAGCCGGAAAAATCCGCAGATACGGCTTCGCGTTTCAGGGAAAGGAAGTTCTCATCGACGGAGGCCGGGCGTTTTCGGATTGAAAAAGCGGCAGAAAATGTTGCACAGAAATGAACCGGTTTTTTTATGATTTTTTACTAATTGTACAAACTTCCGGTGTGCGGTATAATGTTTAAGTACGAAAATCTGCGAAATTGTTACAAAAGTTTTGCGGATTTCGAATAATAAATAAGAAAAGGAGAGTAAGTATGGAAAAGAAAAAAAGGTTTTTTTCCAAAAATCATGGCATGTTCCAGCGGATCCTAAGCTGTATGCTGGTGTTTGCCATGGTGGTAACAATGGGCACATTCTCTCAGCTTGGGGGGGTGGTTGCTAAGGCGGAAAGTGGTACCGCTAATGTTAAAATTCATCTCATGTTGTCAGATGACAGTGGGTATGTAACTCCAGTAATTTATTATTGGGGAGGAACTGATATTCACGTATCAGGCAGTACCACATCTATATTTGGCGGTCAGTCGGCTTATAAATTGGACAAAGGGACGTCAGACGGTACTGTAACAGATTATACAGTTACATTAAGCGGTAATTTTAACGGTCTGGGATTTCTTTTTACAGATGCGGATGATTCGGAGAATAAAAAAATCGATCCGGCTTTTGATGAAAGACTGTCTCAGTATACGGGAAACGATCCGACTGATGTGTATTACATTAAGAAAGATGGAAAATGGGATTATTATACCGATAAAGATGGGAAAAATCCGCTTCCAGCCATTGAAATGACTTACACAAGTCCGGAAGTAAACGGAAAGACGGTTACCTTCCGTTATCCGGCAGATAAGGATACTAAAGTTTATCTGGCAGGAACTATGACTGGCTGGAATGATGGGAAGATTCTGTTTGATAAGTATGATGAGGCAAACGGAATTTGGAGCCTTACGAAAACTTTACCAGCAGGAGCTTATCAGTATAAGTTCATAATCGGGGAGGATGGTTGGATAACAGATCCGGCAAATCAATTGTCGTTGCTTGATGGCAATAGTCAATTTATCATATCCGGACTCTCGGATGCCTCAATGGATGTAGTAACCGGAGACAGTGCAACACTTCCGGAAGAATTAACTTTGTATGCGGAAGATGGCAAGACAACGGAGGTTGCGGTTACTTATGCGTTCAAAGACACGCAGCCGGAAGGAATCAAGTTAGATAAAAACACGCTTACGATTGATGCGTCAGCGAAAGCACAAACGTTTGTATTGACTGCAAGCGATAAAGACAACCATACATCAGATGTGACAATCAATGTAAGTGATACAGTTTACACCTATAATATCTATTACTTTGACTGGGATTCTTCTCATATGGATCCGAGTAAAGCAGATATTTATTATTGGGATCCGGAAAAAGAGATTCCATTTACCGGAACAACGGAAATTGATGGAAAAACATGGTTGACGGCTACGGTTACCACATCGCGTACTTCGTTTGGACTGATACCACGATCGAAAGGCAGCTGGGCTTGGCAGACATCCGACCATATGGTAGATAACCAGAAGAAAGCCAATCCTTGCAATATTTATATTGTATATGGTGATGAAGCTACCTATTATGAACTTCCGGAACTTCCGGATGAGCAGCCGAGAAAACTGTATGTACCGGGTACGTTCCCAGGACCAAGCTGGGTTGCGGGATCCAATGAAATGACATATTCGGAAGAACTGGGGTGCTATACCTATACCTTTGAAAAGGTTCCGGCTGCAAACTATGAATTTAAGATTGCGGTAAACGGAACTTGGGATGAGAATTATGGTGTCGGCGGAGAAGCGGGCGGCAGCAATTACAGCGTATCCGTTCCGGAAACCATGGATGTTACGATTTATTACAGTGATGAAACGCATCTGGCGGTTACTTCGCTGAACTACGAATTTCTGGATGTAGATTTAACGGGAACCGGAATTCCGGAAGGAACCAAACTGACGGATACAGGACTGACGGGAATTTATTCCGCGAAAGTGAAGCTCCCGAAAGGAACTTACTCCGATATTACGCTTAATGTGAAAGATAAAACTTCACATAAGTACAATAAGTTTACGTTAGATAGTGAAAAAGAAGTTACGTTCTATTATTCTCCTGTTTATGACGTATATTATCATGATGCAGAGAAGTGGTCATTAGGAGAAGACGGCGTTAAGTATGATTCGAAGGATTCCGAATACAAGAGCGTATTCGGTGCGGTTGCAACCGGTGAAAAAGTAACATTTTCGCTTTCGGCTGATTCCAAAGTAACAGATGCAACTCTGGTTGTCAGCAGAAACGGTGCAGAAACCTATCCGATGAAAAAAGACGGAGATGCAGTAGGCGGCGTTCAGAAGTGGTCGGTAACGACAAGCTTTGATACGATCGGCGAGTATGAGTATTTCTTCGTAGTATATCAGGACAGTGCAGTTAAGGTTTATTCGGATGACGACGGATATTACGGAACAGGTAAACTGACAGATTTGACCAGCATCCTTCCGTATGATCTTGTTGTTTACAAATCCGGTTACAAGACGCCGGATTGGATGAAGAATGCGGTAATTTACCAGATTTTCCCGGATCGTTTCTATAACGGGGATACATCCAACGATAAAGCACAGACGCACGCAAGGGGAGCCGTAGATTACGAGTTTATGAATAACTGGTACACCCTGCCGGAAAATCCGGAGCAGGAAGGCTTTATCGGACAGGAAGGAAAAGATATCACTGAAGAATCCTATAAAGCAACCGGCGCACATTGGGGCGACGGCGAATGGAGTAATGAGATTTACGGCGGCGACTTAAAGGGTATTATCGAGCGAATTGATTACTTAAAGGCGCTGGGAGTAAACGTGATTTATCTGAACCCGGTATTTGCTTCGATTTCCAGCCATAGATATGACACCAGTGATTATGGAATGATCGATCCGATCCTGGGAACGGAAGGCGACTTTGCAGAACTGGTAAAGGTTGCAAAAGAAAATGATATGCACATTGTTCTGGATGGCGTATTCAACCATGTATCAGATGATTCGAAGTATTTTGACCGCTATTACAGATACTTAGAGCTTGAAAAAGACGAAAAGACCAGAACCGGAAAGATCGGCGCATATCCGTACTGGGCATATGTATATGACTACATGGCGGATAATAAAGTAGAACAGGCACAGGCGGAAGAAGCGGCAAAAGAGCATTTTGAATCTGCGTATGGAATTACGGATTTCAGCTATACGGAATGGTTCGAAGTATTCAATGAGCCGATGTCTGATGGTACAGAAAACGGAACGGTAAAAGATACCATTGGAGAACGGAAAGGTAAGGACGTATACGGATATGACGGATGGTGGGGATATGACAGTATGCCGATCATCAAGTCTACCAACGGTTCAGAATACCAGACCGGAAACTGGGCAGAAGAAATCATTGAAGGAAAAGACAGCATCGGACAGTATTGGATCACCAAAGGCAATAACGGCTGGAGACTGGACGTTGCAAATGAAGTATCGGATGAAACATGGCAGCATTTCCGTGATTCCGTAAAATCGCTGAATGACGGCGATACCGTAATCATCGGCGAGATCTGGGATGATGCAACCAAGTACCTGATGGGCGATATGTATGATTCCGTTATGAATTATGTATTCCGTAATGCAGTTACCGGTTTTGCAAAAGATGGAAATGCACAGAATGCAATGAACACTTTGGAAAAAATCCGGGAGCGTTATCCGAAGGAAGCATTTTATGCAATGATGAACCTTGTAGGTTCCCATGATACAACAAGACTTCTGTCTTATCTGGATGGAATTAATGACGACCGGAGCCAGACGGAGTTAGAAAATGCGTTCCCGACTTATGCAGGTACGTCTGCTGATGCAAAAGCAAGGCAGTATCTGGTAGCATTTATCCAGTTTACTTACGCTGGAGCTCCGACGATTTACTATGGTGATGAAATCGGAATGGTAGGAGCGGATGATCCGGACGACCGCCGCGCATTTGAGTGGGGCAAGGGAAATAAAGAACTTGTTACCTGGTATGCAACTTTGGCGGCAATCCGCAGCAAGTATTCCGCACTCCGTACCGGTTCGGTAGAGCCGATTACTACCGGAAATGACAGCGTATTAGGTTATGTCAGACGTGATGATAATAATGCGTTGATCATTCTGGCAAACGGATCTGCGAGCAGCCAGACCATTACCTTGAAGTTAAGTGATCTGGATATTAGCGCAAAATCAGTGAGCAATCTTCTCGGCGCAAGCTGCAGCGTAGCAGACGGCGTGGTTAAGGTTACGGTTCCGGCAAGAAACGGTGTGATTTTAACAGATGAAAAGAAAACGATTTCTGTAGACCAGAAAGCACTTGCTCCGGCTTATCAGGAGAAGGTAGACAATGACAATCCGGTAGAAGCAGGTAGGATTGAAGTTTCCGGTACGCAGAGTTCCGATGGTTTGAATGCATCGATTCAGGCACAACCAGAAGAATTAACAGCAGCTGGTATCTTTACGGAAGAAGAACTGAAAGCACAGAAGGAAGACGGTGTTGATTTATCCGTTTATCTGACCGTAAACGATTATTCGGAGAGCCTGACCAAAGCGGAAACTGCATTGTTGGAGAAGACGCTTGAAACTGCAAAGTTAGACGGATTTAAGTTTGGCGATGCATCTTATCTGGATCTGGATCTGTTTAAGAAAGTCGGATATCTTTCAACGCAGTTAGAGAAGCTGAATGGTGAAATTGAAGTAACCATCTCGATTCCGGAGGATATCTTTAAGGCAGACAGAGAATATCGGATCATCCGGGTTCATGACGGTGATGCAGAGGTATTAGTACCGGAGTTTGATGCAAAGACCGGCGAACTTACCTTCATGACGGATAAATTCTCGCTGTACGCAATTGCTTACAAGGATCCGGAACCGTCACCGGCACCAAAGCCGGGTGATTCAAACACTTCCGGCACAGGAACCGATAAACCGGCTGGCAATAACAATAATAATACGGCAGCTAATGGCGCGGACACAGGCGACAATTCGCCGATCCTTCCGTTTGCTGTACTGTTTGCAGCAGCGGTGGCACTGGTAGCATTTGCGGCAGTAAGACGCAGAAAAGCAAACTAGTTTTACAAGAGCGTATCACAGGCGCAAAAAGGCAATCTTGAAACATGAAAAGAAGCACAGCTCTTCGGGGCTGTGCTTCTTTTTTAAAATTTTTCTATTCTTGATTTTTAAGATATAGTATGGTATATTTCCAATAAGGGAAACCACAGAGCCAAAGGCGGCTTTACCCCTCTTGTTTTTTTGGAGGGCACAAACAGCCCTCCAGACGAAAGAACGGAGGGCGATGCAATGTATGTTACATATCAGGATTTGATCCAGATTGGAATACTCATTGTAGCCCTTGCAAATTTGATTTATCAGATTTACAAGGGAAAAAAGAAATAGCCGCCACTACTGCAATAGTGACGGCTTACCCTTTTCGAAGGGTTCAAACTGTCATTAAGGGGTAGAGCCGCTTCTGTGGTTTTCCCTTTGATTAGACTATAGCATATTTTATTTGCGATTGCAAGTTTTTTAAATTTTCTCATTCTTGATTTTTAAGACACAATATGGTATATTTCCAATAAGGGAAACCACAGAGCCAAAGGCGGCTTTACCCCTCTTGTTTTTTTCGGAGGGCGCAAACAGCCCTCCAGACGAAAGAAAGGAGGGCGATGCAATGTATGTTACATATCAGGATTTGATCCAGATTGGAATACTCATTGTAGCCCTTGCGAATTTGATTGATCAGATTTACAAGGGAAAAAAGAAGTAGCCGCCACTACCCTTAATAGTGACGGCTTGCCTCATATGAGGTAAAATTACCGTTTCAAGGGGTAGAGCCGCTACTGTGGCTTTCCCTTTGGTTAGACTATAGCATATATTTTCTGAAATTGCAAGTTTTTTGAATTTTTCAATTCTTGATCAGTTCTTGATTTTTAAGATACAATATGGTATATTTCCAATAAGGGAAACCACAGAGCCAAAGGCGGCTTTACCCCTCTTGCTTTTTCGGAGGGCGCAAACAGCCCTCCAGATGAAAGAAAGGAGGGCGATGCAATGTATGTTACATATCAGGATTTGATCCAGATTGGAATACTCATTGTGGCCCTTGCGAATTTGATTGATCAGATTTACAAGGGAAAAAAGAAGTAGCCGCCACTACTGCAATAGTGACGGCTTACCTTATAAGGTTATAAGGTAGCTATAAAACTATTTGGGTAGAGCCGCTTCTGTGGTTTTCCCTTTGATTAGACTATAGCATATTTTATTTGCGATTGCAAGTTTTTTAAATTTTCTCATTCTTGATTTTTAAGACACAATATGGTATATTTCCAATAAGGGAAACCACAGAGCCAAAGGCGGCTTTACCCCTCTTGTTTTTTTCGGAGGGCGCAAACAGCCCTCCAGACGAAAGAAAGGAGGGCGATGCAATGTATGTTACATATCAGGATTTGATCCAGATTGGAATACTCATTGTAGCCCTTGCGAATTTGATTGATCAGA
>CANQDS010000082.1 GCA_947593655.1 uncultured Lachnospiraceae bacterium
AATTTGACATAAAAAAAGCAGGTTTCATGCGGCCTGAAAGTACTTTTTTAATTATTCAACTGTCAAACTCCCGGGTACGGAAAAATCGTATTTTATAAAAATACTATTGCAATCCGTTTTTTCCTGTGATACAATAAGTAAGCTGTTGATCAGGAAAGAACCGACGCTTTTGCAGTAAGTATCATATGCGGATCGGGCATACGGGTATAAAGAGCGGGCGGTTGATAACGATAAGATAGAAGAGGTGAAAATCATGAAACAGGGAATCCATCCAGATTATTATCAGGCTACAGTAACCTGCAACTGCGGGAATACCTTTGTAACCGGTTCGACCAAGCAGGAGATCCACGTGGAGATCTGCTCGAAGTGCCATCCATTCTATACCGGGCAGCAGAAATCTTCTCAGGCCCGCGGACGTATTGAACGTTTCAATAAGAAATACGGCATTCAATAGCATAGGGAATGGATTACGACAGGTTGAGGTTCAAAAGATCTCAACCTTTTTTCCTTATTGGAATCGGATCGGATAGCAGTACTGTCCCGCGAACGAAGTGAGTGGGTGACAGTACTGGCATCCGACAGTCTGAGTCAGATATAAACTTATGTTTATAGGAGAAAGGCTGGAAATATGAGATATTCGGGAATCGGCGGACAGGCGGTTATGGAAGGCATCATGATGAAGAACGAGGAGAAATATGCGATTGCCGTCCGCAAGCCGGATCATGAGATCGAGATCAAAGTGGAACAGTACCGGGGCGTGGTGAAGAATCAGGCGCTCCGCAAACTTCCGATCGTGCGGGGCGTGCTCGGATTTATCGAGTCTTTGTATCTGGGAATGAGCACGCTGATGTATTCCGCCTCGTTTTTCGAGGACGAAGAGGATCCGGCCGCGAAAATGAAAGCGAAGAAGGCAGAACAAGAAAAGAAGCCGGAGAAAGAAAAGAAGCCAGAGAAGACAGAAAGTACGGGAAAAGAAAAGAAGCCGGAAAAGACAGAAAGTACGGAAAAAGAAAAGAAGCCGGGAAACGCGGAAAGTACGGAAAACAAGAAAGAAGAAAGCGGGAAGAATACGGATGCCCTGTGGATGGGGGGAACCGTGGCGTTTTCCCTGATCGCAGCGTTTGCGCTGTTTTTTGCGCTGCCGTATTTCCTGTCCGGTTTTTTCCGGAAATTTACGGATTCGCAGATGCTGGTCGCGCTGCTGGAGGGGCTGATCCGTCTGGCGATCTTTCTCGGGTATATTGCGCTGATTTCCCTGATGCCGGACATCCGGCGCGTGTTCATGTACCACGGTGCGGAGCATAAATGCATCAACTGCATCGAACACGGAATGGAACTGAACGTGGAGAACGTGCGCAAGAGCTCGCGGCAGCATAAACGGTGCGGAACCAGTTTCCTTTTGATCGTTATGCTGATCAGCATCGTATTTTTCATGTTTATACAGACAGAATCCAGGATCCTGCGGCTGGTGCTGCGTCTGCTGCTGATACCGGTCATCGCGGGAGTCTCGTATGAATTTATCCGGCTGGCGGGGCGTTATGACAACTGGTTTGTCAATCTGTTAAGCAAGCCCGGCCTCTGGATGCAGCGGATGACAACAAAAGAGCCGGACGATGAAATGATCGAGGTCGGGATCGCTTCGGTGGAAGCGGTATTCGACTGGAAGAGCTGGCAGAAAGAAGCGTAAATGACATATCGGGAAGCAATCGAAAAAGGGGAAGAAATTTTAAACCGCGCCGGGATCGGAGAGTCCAAAACGGATGCATGGCTTCTGGCCTCCCGTGTCTGCGGGATCGACCGGACGTTTTACTATACGCATACGGAGGAATCGATCAGCGCGGAGCAGCTCGAGCACTACATCCGCGTCATCCGCAAGCGCGCGGAGCGGGTGCCGCTCCAGTATATCACCGGGGAACAGGAATTTATGGGGCTGGTATTCCATGTCAATTCCAGCGTCCTGATCCCGCGTCAGGATACCGAGACGCTGGTCGAAGAGGCATTAAAGCGGCTGGAGCCGGGGATGCGCATTCTGGATCTGTGTACCGGATCCGGCTGCGTGCTGATCAGCATTTTAAAAAATGCGCCGTCCGTGGAAGGAATCGGAAGCGATCTCTCCAAACAGGCTCTGATCGTTGCGAAGGAAAATGCGCGTCTGAACGGGGTTGCCGCCGTGTTTGAGCGCAGCGACCTTCTGGATCAGATCGCCGGGAAATTCGATATGATCGTCTCGAACCCGCCGTACATCCGGACGGAGGAGATTCTGCATCTGATGCCGGAAGTATCGCAGTTTGAACCGCTGATGGCGTTAGACGGAAAAGAGGACGGGCTGTATTATTACCGCCGGATCATCGAGAAGGCGGCGGAACATTTGAATCCGGGCGGGAAGATCCTGTTTGAGATCGGCTACGATCAGGGAGAGGACGTCTCGGCTATGCTCCGTCAGGCGGGATTTTCCGGGGTGGAAGTTCTCCGTGATCTGACCAGCCGCAACCGGGTGGTGCTTGGAAAGCGGCCGCGGACAGATGCGGAATAGAATTGGAAGAGTAAGGAAAAAGAAAGAGGTAGGAAATGTTTGACAGGTTAGAGGATTTGCTGCACCATTACGAGGAATTGATGAATACCTTAAGCGAGCCGGACGTTGCGAACGACGCGAAACGTTTCCGGCAGCTGATGAAAGAGCAGAGCGATCTGACTCCGATCGTGGATGCCTATAAAGAATACAAGCAGTGCCGGCAGAATATCGAGGACTCGCTTGCCATGCTGGAAGAAGAGACGGACGAGGAGATGCGCGCGCTGGCCAAGGAAGAACTGAATGATTCCAAGGCCCGTCTGGAGGAACTGGAAGTCGAGCTTAAGATCCTGCTGCTCCCGAAAGATCCGAACGACGAAAAGAACGTCATCGTGGAGATCCGCGCGGGCGCGGGCGGCGACGAAGCCGCGCTTTTTGCGGCGGAGATCTACCGGATGTACATTCATTATGCCGAGAGCCAGCGCTGGAAGGTGGAAACGCTGGAGGTCGAGGAAATCGGGATCGGCGGCATGAAATCCGTCAATTTTATGATCACCGGACAGGGCGCGTATTCCAAAATGAAATACGAATCCGGCGTACATCGCGTGCAGCGCGTGCCGGAAACGGAGTCGGCGGGACGGATCCATACTTCGACCGTTACGGTGGCGGTAATGCCGGAAGCGGAGGAAGTGGATGTCCAGATCGACGAAAAGGACATCCGCATCGACGTCATGAGGGCTTCCGGAAACGGCGGCCAGTGCGTTAATACGACCGATTCGGCCGTGCGTCTTACCCATTATCCGACCGGGATCGTCATTTACAGCCAGACGGAGAAATCCCAGCTGCAGAACAAGGATAAGGCGTTTGCCCTGCTCCGTGCCAAACTTTACGATCTGGAACTGCAGAAGAAACAGGACGCGGAATCCGCGGAACGGCGCAGCCAGATCGGGACGGGCGACCGCTCCGAGAAGATCCGCACCTACAATTTTCCGCAGGGGCGCGTGACTGACCACCGCATCAATCTGACGCTGTATAAGCTGGAGAAAATTCTCGACGGGGATATTCAGGAGATCATCGACGCCTGCATCGCCGCGGATCAGGCGAAGAAGTTAAGCAACATGGAGCATGATGCCTGAAAGGGGCTTTGGCGTGAATGATATTCTGGAATTTGTGCCGGATAATACGGAGAAACTGTAATGGATAAAAAAAGAGTTAGTTTAATCAAACAGCAGTTTGACCTTGTTATTCATAACGAAGCATCTTCGAATGTTGAATTTTGGTATGCTCGGGAACTGATGCCGCTGCTTGGCTATGAACGCTGGGAAAATTTCGATAAAGCAATTTCACGCGCAATTGAATCATGCGAAACGAGTGGAATTGGAGCGCCGTGTGAAATCACAGGAAAAGAAACTGGCGGGCCAGTCTGGTAAACTGCCGGAACAGGACGATAAATAATCAGAAAAAGGAAAACCGCAGAAGCGGTTTTATTCCTTATAACAACAGTTTATACCCTAAAAGGCCAGCCGTTACTACTCGCAATAGTGGCGGCTAGTTCTTTATGGAGGGCATTTATAACATTTTTTCTTGTTTCCAGTTTTATAAATTGGTATAATAGCGGATAGAGAGATGACAGGGAATGACATCATCGGAGACGACAGATTGAAGAGGGGAGAGAAAAGTGGGAAAAAACAAATCGCATCTGGCCCAGTCGCTGGCAGCGCTGGAGCCGGCAGATTATTCAAAAGAACCGGAAATCGGGGCCGTTTACGAGCGGCTGGTAAAAGGCAGGCGGGATTTTGAGGACGTTCTTGCGAAAGATATGAAAGCGGTCATGCAGATCAGCGCGCTCGATCTGGTCTTAAGCAGCCATACGGACGGAATGATCAGGATCTCCGATAACGTCGCGACGGCGACGGAGATCATCCATAACGCGGCGATCGAAACGGCGGATGCCGCGGGAGTCGTATCGGAGCAGCATGAAGAACTGACGAATACGATCATCATGGCGTCGGATGCAACGCAGCAGGTATGCGAGAAGATTGAAAAAGGGCAGCAGGAATTGACGGAGATCCGCTCGCTTTCGAGTGATACGATCCAGGTATCGGAAGAGATGCAGAAGGATATGGACGAACTGTTCAACGTCATCAACCATATGAATGAAGTGATCGCGGGCATCAATTCCATTTCCTCGCAGACGAACCTGCTTGCGCTGAATGCTTCGATCGAAGCGGCGAGAGCGGGAGAAGCGGGGCGCGGCTTTGCCGTCGTAGCGGAAGAGATCCGCAAGCTGGCGGAGGAGACGCAGAAGCTGACCGGAAATATGGGCAAGTTCGTGGAGGGAATCCGCAACGCGTCGGAGAAGAGCGCAAAGAGCGCGACCAATACGATCGAGGCTCTCGGCGAGATGACGGAGAAGATCAGCAAGGTCTGGGAGATCAACGAAGAGAACCAGCGCCATGTTTCCAAAGTCAATGACGAGATCAGTTCCCTTGCGGCCGTCAGCGAGGAGATCAGCAGCTGCATGAGCGAGATGGAAACACAGTCGGCCAGCATTCAGGAACAGTGCGGCATCTTAAAGGACGATGCGGCGCGGATGAACGAAGTCAGCGAGGAATTAAAGCAGGCGACGGCTCCGATTGCGGAGATCGAGACGGTCTTAGACGAAGCGGTCAAGATGATGGGGCAGATGACGAAGGACGATTTTTACCGTCTGGAGCGGAAAGAATTTGCCAAGTATATTGCAAGCGCGCTGGAAGCGCACCGGGCATGGCTGGCGAACTTAAAGAAAATGACGGATACCCATACGGTGCTGCCGATCCAGCTGGATTCCAAGCGCTGCGGATTCGGCCATTTCTACTATGCGATGGAGCCGAGGAATCCGGAAATCCGCGCGATCTGGGACAAGATCGGCGAGAAGCACAAGAAATTCCACGATTACGGTTCTTCCGTAGTCAAGGCGCTGTTTGATGAAGATTACATATCGGCGGAGAAGATCTACAAAGAAGCGGAAACTTATTCGAAGGAACTGCTTTCCGATCTGGAGAAGATGAAGCAGATCGCGGAAAATGAGTAATGAAATGGACCTGAGAAAACCTTGCTGATTTTTAGGACAAGAAAACTGAATATCGGCAAGGTTTTTATCTTCATTTCTTCTGTGAGCATATTACTGACCGATTGCGAGGGAACGCAACCCCGGGGAATTTGCAAGGCATTAAACTGTGATCTAGGCGATGTAGTTGAATTTGAAAAGGAGATGAAGAACAGATGAATGGTAAAATTCCTCATATAGTTCAATATCAAGGCTCAAAACGCATTTTAGCACCTCAAATACTTCAATATATGCCTCAAAAAATCAATCGATTGATTGAACCCTTTTCTGGAATGGCTGCAATAAGCATCGCAACAGCATATGAAAATAGAGCAAATTGTTTTTGGATCAATGATCTGAATGAGCCGTTAGTAAATTTATTGAAAGAAGCGATTGAAAATCCTAAAAGGTTGGTTGAGGATTATTCTGTTGTCTGGAACGAACAATTTTCGTATGGTGAAAATCATGTGCAACATTTTTATGATGTTAGAGAGCGGTTTAATAATGGCGATGAAAAGCCTGCAAATATGTTATATTTGTTGGCGAGGTGCGTGAAAGGAGCAGTAAGGTACGGGAAAACGGGAAATTTTAATCAATCACCTGACAAGCGAAGACATGGAACTAATCCTAAAACATTAGAAAAAAATGTTTATGCAATATCCTATCTGCTGAATGGTAAAACCGTATTTTCAGCGGTTGATTACCATGATGTTTTAGAGATGGCAAAACCGGGAGACTTAGTCTATATGGATCCCCCATATCAGGGAGTGACAAATGCAAGAGATAGCCGATATTTTGCCGGAGTACCATTTGGTGAATTTGTTCAAACAATTGAGATGCTTAATCAAAAGGGAGTGGATTATCTTATTAGTTATGATGGAACATGTGGAGAAAAAAATTATGGAGAAGAACTTCCGAAAAGTTTGAATTGTAAAAAAGTTATGTTAAATGCCGGTGTTTCCAGTCAGGCATTATTGCTTGGGGAAAAAGCGATAACATTTGAGGCGTTGTATGTTAGCAAAGAGCTAGTCCCTATATTCGATATGCAGCCGCAGCAACTATCATTTTTGGAGGCAATGGCATGAAAGATTATCCCAGAGAATTTCTCGATTTGTTGGAATCGGTAACTGAAAAAAGACCACGTACAGTGATACAGCATATTTTGAAAAATGGTTATATTACTTCTCAAGAATTAAAGGATATTTATGGATATAATCATCCCCCTAGAGCGATTAGAGATGTCCGAGAATATGGAATACCTGTGATAACATATCGCATTTTAGGCGTTGATGGGAGAAGTATAGCAGCGTATAAATTTGGTGATCCTAAAGATGTTCAAAAGGTACTTTCAAAAGCAGCAGGAAGAACAGTGCTCTCAAAAGCATTAAAACAAGCATTGATTGAAAAGTACGGTTCAAAATGTTTTATCTACATGGAAGAAATGGATGAAGGAATACTTCAAGTAGATCATAGGGTACCTTATGAGATAGGCGGGGAACATGATGAAAAAGATATAGATTGTTTTATGCTGCTAAGTCCTTCGGCTAATAGGGCTAAATCTTGGACATGTGAACATTGCGGCAATTGGGATAAAAAAGATGAAAGTTTTTGTTTAAAATGTTTTTGGGCACATCCCGAAGATTATGAGCATGTCGCTGGAAAATTTGAGAAGGCCATTTCTATTATTTTTACAGGAGATGAGATAGAAGATTATAATAAATTGATCGAGCTATCTGGTGAGAAGACAGCACAGGAAACGATTAAAAAGATATTGCATGAATACTTATCATAAACAGTAGCAGGAAGATGCCGATCCAGAATATCAGGATGCTGGCGGTCGCTGACATGAACATGCTGCAGGCCGAAATCTATGAACTGGCTTTCGCCCTGCTGGGCGCGCTTGGATACGCGGGGATCGTTATGCTGGCATCGGCAGCAGTCAGGAGCAATGTTCTGGCATTGCTTCTCAGTCTGGCTGTCATATATGCACCGCTAAAGCTCATAAATTATTGTCCTCTCATATTGCAGAAGGCGCTGGAGCTGATTCCTCTGGTTGGAAGCAGCATGGATATTTTCCGAACCAACACGTTTCATATTCTGGGACACTATCTTTGGTCGCCGTACCTGCTGATTTCAGTTCCGGTTCTGATCGGCATTCTGTGTATTCCGTTTGCCGTAAAAGGCTGGATCAGACGGCTGAGAGTTTAAGGATCGGGACTCAAAAAGGTTTTTTTTGACGTTTTTTTGGATTTATTTTGGATAGCGGGGTTTTTCCAAAGATGGTAGACTAAAATTATTCAGATCTGGATGAAAAATGAAATGTATGGGAGGAAGATGAATGAGAAAAAAGTGGTTACAAAGCGCTCTGGCTCTTGTCCTTGCGCTGGCCGTGTGCCTTGGGTTCGCCCCGTTAGGCGGACCGATGGGAGCTTTTCAGGCAGCAGAAACAGAGACTTCTGCGGACAGTGAATCGGCAGAAACAGAAGATTCTGCGGATAACGGGAAAGAACAGGCAGACAATTCTGCAGAAAGCGGACAGGAACAGACAGATAATTCTGCGGACAGTGAGGAAGAGAAAGCGCCGGTTTACAAGGTAACGGTTTCTGCGGACGCCAATTCTGTCGTTTTCGGAAAAAGCGTGACGCTTACCGCAAAAGTCACGAAAGACGGCGCGGAGCTTACGGCGGAAGAATTAAAAGCGGACAAGTTCGAATTTTACTGGTGGTCGGATATCTGGGCCGAGGGGCATGAAGGCGGTATGCAGGGCGAGTCGGTTTCCTATCCGGAAAAGGACAATGTGCTGACCGCAAATGTCAGCCTGCCGTGTGTAGGAACCTACTATATGGCCGGCGAATTAAAGTCCGGCGACGGGAAGATCGACGAGAAAGCCTATGCGGAAATTACGGTAACGGAGCCAAAAGTCGAGGAAGGCAGCACGGAGGACAGCGGCATTTATGTGGATCCGGTTCTGCCGCAGGACAGTGATTTTATTCTCGGCGCAGATGTATCATCCTACCTTTCGGTTACGCAGAGCGGTTCCGTATTCTATAACTGGAACGGGACAAAATTGACGGATCAGGGCTTTTTCAACCTGTTAAAGCAGAGCGGCGTCAACTATATCCGTCTCCGCGTATGGAACGATCCGTATGATGAAAACGGCAACGGTTACGGCGGCGGCGACTGCGATCTGGAAAAAGCCATTACGATCGGAAAATGGGCGACCGAGGCCGGCATGAGGGTTTTGATCGATTTCCACTATTCCGATTTCTGGGCGGATCCGAAGCGCCAGCTGGTTCCGAAGGAATGGGCGAAATTCGGTACGGATATTGAGAAAAAGCGGATGCGCTTTACCAGTACACGAAGGACTCTCTGGAACAGCTGAAAAAAGCGGGCGTTGACGTAGGCATGGTGCAGGTCGGCAACGAAACGACGAATTCGATCTGCGGCGAAAAAGACTGGGACCGTCAGGTAAAACTCTATCAGGCGGGAAGTAAAGCGGTCAGAGACGTTGACAAAGAGATCCTGGTTGCAATCCATGTCGAAACGCCGGATAAGGCGAAGTACGATAAGATCGCCGGGGATTTAAAAGATTCCGGCGTAGAGTACGACGTATTTGCCTCTTCGTATTATCCGTTCTGGCACTGTTCCACGGCGGATATGAAAGATGCGCTGGAAAACATCGTAACGAAATACGGGAAAAAAGTCATGATCGCCGAGGTTTCCTGGCCGTTTACGTTAGAAGACGGGGACGGAACCGGAAATAACGCGGCGGAAGGCACCGTTCCGCTCTATGATTTTTCTCCGCAGGGGCAGGCGGACGCGGTATCCGACGTGGTAAAAGCGATGACGCAGATCGGAGACGACGCGCTCGGTATTTTCTGGTGGGAACCGGCATGGATCCCGCCGCAGTACGCATACAATAAAGACGGCTCCCTGAATCAGGAGATCTATACGGCAAACAGAAAGATTCAGGAAGAAAAAGGTTCTGGATGGGCTTCCTCCTATGCGGCGGCTTATGACACGGAACCGGTCGGCGAAGGCGGAGGCAGCTCCTGGGACAATCAGGCGTGGTTTGATTTCAACGGACGCCCGCTGGCCAGCCTGAATATGTACAAATATCTGAAATCCGGCGCGGTTACGAACCGGAAGATCGTCGGCGCATCTGCGGACGGTGATGTTTCCGTCGCATATGGAACGGCAGCCGGAGACGTGGAAAAACTTCTGCCGGGCGTAACGATCCACTACAATTACGGCGGAAACGCGGCGGCTGCGGCCAAAGATGTCACATGGCACATCGAGGAGATCAAAGCGGCGCTGGAAAAAGGCGCGGGAACCTATCCGATCACCGGCGACGTCAAGTATCAGGACGGCGCGGGCCGGACGTTTCAGGGAACCGTAAGTTTTACGCTGACCGTTGAGTATAACAATCTTTTCAAAGATTACAACGGCAGTTTTGAAAAAGGCCTGGAAGGCTGGAAAGTAGACGGAACAATTGTTGAGCAGGCGAAAGATCCGAACGGCGACGGCGGCGTTGCGGCATGGCTGAAAGCGGATGATGCGCATGACGGAGAATCTTCGCTCCACTATAACAAATCGGAAGAATTTACGGTTTCGCAGGAGATCACGCTGAAGGCGGGCACTTATGTATTCGGCGGCTATCTTCAGGGCGGCGACAACGGAACGGATGATCTTTACGAACTGTTTGTTCAGGTCGCAGGTCAGGAACGCATGACGGCATCCGCGGTTCCGACGGGCTGGGCAGCGTGGAAAAAAGTGCAGATCAAAGAGATCGTGGTTCCGGAAGGCGGCGTGAAAGTGACTTTCGGCATCCATGCGATACCGGGCAAAAACGCGTGGGGCACCTGGGACGACCTGTACCTCTTTGACGCGGCCGATATGGCAGACGAACCGGATGAGCCGGACGAGCCGGAAAATCCGGGCGCTTCGGACGATTCCAAACTGCCGGGCGATCCGGCGTCGGCCGACAACCTGTTAAAAGACCGCAACTACGGCTTTGAAGAGAACACGTTCTGGAATATCACGGGAACGGGCGCGGATATTGCAACGAGCGATCCGCATAGCGGAAACGGAGCGCTGCATTTCTATTCCGACGGCGCGTTTTCCTTTGAAGCGGCACAGACGATCGTACTGGATGCGGGCGAGTATTTCCTGGCCGGCTATCTTCAGGGCGGCGACAACGGCGCAGACGATGTTTACGAACTGTACCTGAAAGCGGGCGACAAAGAATACAAGGCATCGGCAGTTCCGGCCGGATGGGGGAACTGGCAGGTTCCGCAGGTTTCCGGCATCGTGATCCCGAAGGACGGCACGGAAGTTACGGTCGGCATCCGCGTAACGGGAAGTCCGAAAGCATGGGGCACATGGGACGATATTGCATTGTTCCGGATCTCCGGCGGCGAAGAGCAGGCGCCGGAGCAGGCACCGGTCATCGGAAACCAGACGGTATCCGACGTTGTCAGTCAGGTAAAGGAAAAAGCGAAAAACAGTGCATCCGGCGGAAAGAAAGAAACCGTCTCCGTTAATATGAAGAAAGCGGACGGCACTTATGAAACAAAAGTTCCGCAGGAGATTCTGGCGGAAGCAAAAGGAAGCAACGTGGATCTTGTCTTTGACATGGGCGCTTACCGCTGGACGATCAACGGAAAGGACATCAAGGACGCCAAAGATGTGAACCTGGAAGTGAAGATGAACACGAAGGCGGTTCCGGAGAAGGTTGTTTCCAAACTGGCCGGAAAGAGCGATGCGGTTCAGTTCAGCCTGTCGAATGACGGAGCGTTTGGTTTTAAAGCCTCGCTGACGATCACGCTGGATAAAAAGTACGCGGGACAGTACGGAAACCTGTACTATTACAACAACGGCAGCCTCGAACCGGTTCAGGCGGGCAGGATTGCCAAGAACGGAACAGTCACCTATACGTTCGAACATGCATCGGACTATGTCATTGTCATTGACAAGGAGAACCGGATCAATGCGGCGCCTGCCACCGGCGACCATTCACCGGTCATCCCGTTTGCGGTGCTGCTGATCGCGGCGGCCGGAATGACGGGAGTTGCGGCGTTCCGGCGTCATAATTGTAAAAATATACAAAAGAACGGGTGAGATTCTGTGCAATTTTTTTTGCTCCTCCGGATTGACTGGAAAAATATGCGGGATTATAATAAAAATAGTATAAACCGGAATTAATATTTTGGAAAAGAAGGGAGGCATGATATGAGTACATACGAAAAACCGTTTGTGATGGTGAATGAAGGGATTTCGGAGAGCGTTTTTACTGCCAGCGGTACAGCGGACGACGGGAACGGCGGGATCAAGTGCGACAGCGTTTACATGAGAGGCATCTGGCAGGCACCGGATTATTCCAACTGGAATGGTTCGACCAGAGGTTATAAGCAGCAGTTCGGCTGTCTGGGCTGTCCGGCATATACAGCGACCGCGTGCGGGCTTCAGACGCATTATGAAGACTCCGGCCACGCAAGCAGCTATGAAGTGGATAACGGCAACCGTATGCCGAGCTGGGAACGGAAAGGCTACGGTCCGAATGACACCGTTACCGATTGGGCGATGTAAGATCAGAAGATCGCAGGGATCAGGAAAGGAGGAGCAATCCAATGAGCAATTATCAGAAGCCTGCAATTGTATTGAATGAGGGACTTGCAGAGGGTGTTTTTGCAGCAAGCGGGGACGCAGAGTGCTGGACGATCGATCCGGTGTCCGTACAGGACTGGGACGGTGCGCGTCATGTATTTGAGATCCGCTGCGTACATTCGGCTGCGGTAGAACATATTTCTTCCGCTGCAACGATCACGCTGAACTTTAACAGCGTGGTGAAGTATGCATATGCCGAAGCAGGATTCCCGACGACTTACAGCGGAAGCACGGTTTCCGTTGTGCGTGAGCTTCATGCGAATGCATACAAGTCGGGCGATACCATGAC
Source organism: uncultured Lachnospiraceae bacterium (assembly GCA_947593655.1). GTDB lineage: Bacteria > Bacillota > Clostridia > Lachnospirales > Lachnospiraceae > Roseburia. The sequence goes on from CANQDS010000082.1 coordinate 12,553, forward strand.
CTTTAAGGTATTTGTCGAGGGCAATGATGAAGGAACGACGAGAGCGATGGCATGTACAGGCGCTACGATCAGATGTACCCATCAGGTCAACGTACAGGGGAAGTATGACTAAAGGCAGTTTCCGACTGCAGGAATGGAACTAAGAGAGGAAAAGAGAAGCCGCTACACAAACAATGTGTTCTGTGGGCGGTTTCTTTTTGTCCTTGAAAAACCGGCGCCGGGCGGGCGCGCCGTATACGACAAGGGATAAGGAATAAGGAAAGGATTTCCGGTTCATGAAGGAAAAGATCAAGTTTTTCATAGGAAGGATCAAGGCGGGGCGGCTTCAGGAAATGTGGCGCCAGACCTTGTGGATCTATCAGTATGCCAGACACCACTGGTTTGCCATGATCTTTTATACCCTGCTGGGAATGGTCGGGACGCTGATCTCGCTGGGAACCAGCCTGATCTCCAGAGATCTGGTCAATATCATCACGAATTTTGATAACGGGGGGACGCCGAAAGCAGTCGTGAACACGTTCTGCGTCATGATCGGGCTGAACATCGGAACGGCGGTGATCAGTCAGATTTCGGATTTTGCATCGAATTATTTAAGTATGCGGGTTGATGCGGAGATCAAGTCCGATATTTTCGGAAAAATTCTGGTGACGGACTGGGAATCGCTGACCGGCTACCACACCGGCGATCTGCTGGTGCGCTGGGGATCGGATGCGTCTGCGATCTCAAACGGCGTGCTGAATTTCATTCCCAATGCGATCATCTATGTATTCCGGTTTGTGAGCGCGTTTGCGATGGTTGTCGTAAACGACGCTTCGTTTGCGATTTTTGCATTTCTCGGAATGCCGGTGAGCCTTCTGCTCTCCAAGACGCTTTTAAACCGCATGGTCAATAACAATAAGCGGAGCGCGGCGATGGGGGCGAAGATGTCGGGCTTCAATCAGGAAACGTTTTCCAATATCCAGGTCATTAAAGCGTTCGATCTGATCCGCCTGTATATCGAGCGCCTGAAACAGCTGCAGAAAGAGTACATAACCATGCGGATGGATTTCCAGAAAATGTCGATCTGGACGTCGCTGCTTCTGACGACGGTCGGGCTTGTGGTTTCCTATGCTTCTTACGGCTGGGGAATTTACCGGGTATGGAGCGGGGCGATCGATTACGGAACCATGACGATGTTTCTGGGATTGTCGGGCACGCTGACCGGAACGCTGAACAATCTGACGTCGCTGGTGCCGACGGCGATCGGCCTTACGACCTCGGCGGGGCGTCTGATGGATATTCTGGAAATGCCGCGGGAGGACTACAGTGCCGACGATGAGGTGCAGCAGTTTCTGGAGGCGCATCGTTCCGAGGGCATCAGCCTTGCGGTAGACGATCTGCGCTACAGTTACCGCAACGGAACGGAAGTGTTCCATCATGCTTCGCTCGAGGCGCACCCGCATGAAGTGGTTGCGCTGGTCGGTCCTTCCGGAGAGGGAAAAACGACCATGATCCGGCTGATCTTATCGCTGATGCAGGGACAGGAAGGCGAAGCGGTCTTAAGCGGGGGAGCGGACAGCGTGAAACTCTCTCCGTCCACCCGGAAACTCTTTTCCTATGTGCCGCAGGGGAATACCATGTTTTCCGGGACGATCGCGGAAAATATGAGGAATGTCCTGCCGGAGGCGACGGATGAAGAGATCATTGACGCGTTGAAGATGGCGTGCGCGTGGGATTTTGTGGAGCGGCTGCCGGAAGGCATTAACAGTACGATCATGGAGCGGGGCGGCGGATTTTCCGAAGGACAGGCGCAGCGCCTTTCGATCGCGCGTGCGCTTCTGCGCCGTTCGCCGCTGCTGCTTTTGGACGAGGCCACTTCGGCGCTGGATGTGGCGACGGAGCGGCAGGTGCTGAAAAATATCATGAAAGACGAATATCCGCGCACCTGTATCGTCACCACGCACCGCCCGTCCGTCCTCAATATCTGCAAACGCGTTTATGCGATCCGCGACAAACGGTGCGTCGTGCTGGATGAAGCGGAGATTGATGATATGATTCGTAATTTCTAAACAACAACAGCCGCGCCTCTGCCGTCGCTGATTGGCCGGCTCTGGTGAGCGAACCGGAGTATCTGTCGCCGCTGATTGGCCGGCCTTGGCGAGCTGACCGGAGCCTCTGTCGCCGGTGACAGGTCGGCCATGGTGGCTGACCGGAGCCGCTATCGCCGC
>CANQDS010000083.1 GCA_947593655.1 uncultured Lachnospiraceae bacterium
ATACATAAAAATAAATTTGACACAAAAAAATAAGCCTGGCAAGCCTTTCCAGAGATTAAGGTGTTAAAAACCCGAGCTGTGTTTTGGACACGGCTGCGTTTTTGACGTTTTCACAGCCCGCCGCTCCCCGTTCGAAAAACACGCTGTCTTGCAGCTTCTGCAGCCCGCCTGTAACGTATTTTATCTAAAAATTTAAATTCCCTCTTGCATTAAAAAAAGTTTTGTTGTATAGTATAGGTTGCACTATTGTGGTGAAGTGTGCTTTGTCATATGGTATTTTTACCAGATTCAAATAAAAACGAGAGGTGAAACGTCAATGGAGAAAAACAGAATACGTCCAGTCCGGGCTGGAAAAGGCATACGTATGAGTTACTCGAGACAAAAAGAGGTATTGCAGATGCCGAATCTGATCGAAGTCCAGAAGGATTCCTATCAGTGGTTTTTAGACGAAGGTCTGAAAGAAGCATTTGCCGATATATCTCCAATTGCAGATTACAGCGGCCATCTGAGTCTGGAATTTGTGGATTTTACCTTGTGCGAAGATGACATCAAGTACACGATTCCGGAGTGCAAGGAACGGGATGCGACTTATGCTGCTCCGTTAAAAGTCAAGGTAAGGCTCCACAATAAGGAAACAGAAGAGATCAACGAACATGAGATCTTCATGGGAGATCTGCCTCTTATGACCGAAACAGGAACGTTTGTCATCAATGGCGCGGAACGCGTCATCGTCAGCCAGCTGGTGCGTTCTCCGGGAATCTATTATGGGATCGCCCATGATAAGGTAGGCAAGACGCTGTATTCCTGCACGGTTATTCCGAACCGCGGCGCATGGCTGGAATATGAAACCGATTCCAATGACGTTTTCAGTGTAAGAGTAGACCGGACGCGTAAAGTGCCGATCACGGTGCTGCTGCGCGCGCTCGGCGTAGGAACGAACCAGCAGATTCTGGATATGTTCGGCGAAGAACCGAAGATCCTGGCTTCTTTTGAAAAGGATCCGGCGATTACCGAACGCGAGCCGCAGGGCAGTTTTGAAGCGGGGCTGCTGGAATTATATAAAAAGATCCGTCCGGGCGAGCCGCTTTCCGTGGAAAGCGCGGAGAGCCTGATCACGGCGATGTTTTTTGATCCGAGACGTTATGATTTAGCGAAGGTCGGACGTTATAAATTCAATAAAAAACTGGCGTTAAAGAACCGGATTAACGGACATGTTTTGGCGGAGGATGTCATCGATCCGTCCACGGGCGAAGTGATTGCAGAAGCCGGTACGATGGCGACAAGGGAACTGGCGGATCAGATCCAGAATGCGGCAGTTACGGCCGTATGGGTGCAGACGGAGACGAGGAATGTCAAAGTGCTTTCTTCTATGATGGTTGACATCCGCTGCTGGATCCCGGAGATCGAAAACCCGAAATCAATCGGTGTTACGGAACTTGTTTATTATCCGGTGCTTGCGCAGATCATGGAAGAGCATGATTCACTGGAAGCCCGGATCGAGGCGATCAAGCGCAATATCCCGGATCTGATCCCGAAGCACATTACCAAAGAAGATATTTTTGCTTCGGTCAATTACAATATGCATCTGGAGTGGGGGCTTGGCAACAGCGACGATATTGACCACCTGGGGAACCGGCGGATCCGTGCAGTAGGCGAACTTCTGCAGAATCAGTACCGCATCGGTCTTTCCCGTCTGGAGCGCGTGGTGCGCGAACGTATGACGACGCAGGATCTGGAGGGAATCTCCCCGCAGAGCCTGATCAATATCAAGCCGGTTACCGCTGCCGTGAAAGAGTTTTTCGGTTCTTCCCAGCTGTCCCAGTTCATGGATCAGAATAACCCGCTGGGCGAACTGACACATAAGAGACGTCTGTCTGCATTAGGACCGGGCGGCCTTTCCAGAGACCGTGCCGGATTTGAGGTGCGTGACGTACATTATTCCCATTATGGACGCATGTGCCCGATCGAGACGCCGGAAGGTCCGAACATCGGATTGATCAACTCCCTTGCATGTTATGCAAGGATTAATGAATACGGGTTTGTGGAAGCGCCGTACCGTAAGATCGATAAGAGCGATCCGAAGAACCCGCGCGTAACGGATGAAGTCGTTTACATGACGGCGGACGAGGAAGATAATTTCCACGTAGCGCAGGCAAACGAGAAACTGGATGAAAACGGCCATTTTGTCCGTAATTCGGTTTCCGGCCGTTACCGGGAAGAAACGCAGGAGTACGACAAGAGCTCGTTTGATTATATGGACGTTTCGCCGAAGATGGTATTTTCCGTTGCGACGGCTCTGATCCCGTTCCTGCAGAACGATGACGCGAACCGGGCGCTGATGGGATCGAACATGCAGCGTCAGGCGGTGCCGCTTCTGACGACGGAGGCTCCGGTAGTCGGAACCGGTATGGAAACAAAGGCGGCCGTGGATTCCGGCGTCTGCGTCGTTGCCAGAGCGGCCGGCGTGGTCGAGAGCGCGGAGTCGAGCCGCATTACGATAAAAGAGGACGACGGGAACCGGAGAGAATATATCCTGACGAAATTTGCCCGGAGCAACCAGTCGAACTGCTATAACCAGAGGCCGATCGTGGTCAAGGGACAGAGAGTAGAGGCGGGGGAAGTCATCGCAGACGGGCCGTCTACTTCCAACGGCGAACTTGCCCTCGGGAAAAACCCGCTGATCGGATTTATGACGTGGGAAGGCTATAACTACGAAGATGCCGTGCTTTTAAGCGAGCGGCTGGTAGAGTACGACGTTTATACTTCGGTGCATATCGAAGAGTATGAAGTCGAATCACGCGATACGAAACTGGGGCCGGAAGAGATCACCCGTGATGTGCCGGGCGTCGGCGACGATGCATTAAAGGATCTGGATGAGAGAGGCATCATCCGCGTGGGCGCAGAAGTCCGCGCCGGGGATATTCTGGTCGGAAAGGTGACGCCGAAAGGCGAAACGGAGCTGACTGCGGAAGAGCGCCTGCTGCGCGCGATCTTTGGTGAGAAGGCGCGGGAAGTCCGCGATACTTCCTTGAAAGTGCCGCATGGCGCATACGGGATCGTTGTGGATGCCAAAGTATTTTCCAGAGACGACGGGGACGAACTTTCTCCGGGCGTCAATCAGTCCGTCCGCATTTACATCGCGCAGAAGAGGAAGATTTCCGTCGGGGATAAAATGGCAGGCCGCCACGGAAACAAGGGTGTTGTTTCCCGCGTGCTTCCGGTGGAAGATATGCCGTTCCTTCCGAACGGGCGTCCTTTGGACATTGTATTGAATCCGCTGGGCGTTCCTTCCCGAATGAATATCGGGCAGGTGCTTGAGATCCATCTGAGCCTTGCGGCAAAAGCGCTCGGCTTTAATATTGAGACTCCGGTATTCGACGGAGCCAAAGAGATTGATATCCAGGATACGCTGGAACTCGCAAACGACTATGTCAATATGCCGTTTGATGCAGAAGAGGCCGGAGACGGCGAAGAGCATTTCTATGGAAAATATAAAGATGTTCTGAATAAAGAAGTCATGCAGTATCTGTCGGATAACCGGGAACACAGGGAAGTATGGAGAGGCGTTCCGATCTCACGCGACGGAAAGGTACAGCTCCGCGACGGAAGAACCGGAGAATACTTTGACGGCAAGGTTACGATCGGGCACATGCATTACCTGAAGCTCCATCATCTGGTTGACGATAAGATCCACGCGCGTTCGACCGGACCGTATTCCCTGGTAACGCAGCAGCCGCTGGGAGGCAAGGCGCAGTTCGGCGGACAGCGTTTCGGAGAGATGGAAGTATGGGCGCTGGAAGCTTACGGCGCGGCGTATACCCTGCAGGAGATTCTGACCGTGAAGTCGGACGATGTTGTCGGAAGGGTAAAGACTTACGAGGCGATCATCAAAGGCGACAACATTCCGGAGCCGGGAATTCCGGAATCGTTCAAGGTGCTTTTAAAAGAGCTGCAGTCTCTCGGCCTCGATGTCAAAGTGCTGGATGAGGAACGGAACGAAGTAGAACTGATCGAAACCAGCGAATACGGAAATACCGATATCAATGCGATCATCGGCAACGATAAAGATTATGCCTTTGAAGACAACGAATCCTTCGAGCAGCACGGATTTACCAAGCAGGAATTTGATGCCGAGAACGAGGAACTGGTTGACATTGAAGAAGATGAGCTGGAAGATGACGCGGATTTTTACGATGACGACGACGAGTTCCTGGAAGACGAAGAATAGGAAGGAGAGCTATAAATGCAGGAAAACAATAATAAAGAAAATAACCAGTCCATGCAGTTTGATGCAATTCAGATTGGGTTAGCATCTCCGGAAAAAATTCGTGAGTGGTCCCACGGTGAAGTAAAGAAGCCGGAAACCATTAACTACAGAACGTTAAAACCGGAAAAGGACGGCCTGTTCTGCGAGAAGATCTTCGGACCGACCAAGGATTGGGAATGTCATTGCGGAAAATATAAAAAGATCCGCTATAAAGGCGTTGTCTGCGACCGATGCGGGGTTGAGATCACCAAATCCAGCGTCCGCCGGGAGCGGATGGGGCATATTGAGCTGGCGGCGCCGGTTTCCCATATCTGGTATTTTAAAGGGATCCCGTCGCGCATGGGATTGATTCTGGATCTGTCCCCGCGCGTTTTGGAACGGGTTTTGTATTTTGCATCATATATTGTGCTGGACGCAGGAGATACCTCCCTTGCCTATAAGCAGGTTCTTTCCGAAGCGGAATATCAGGAAGCGCGGGAGAAGTATGGGAGCGCGTTCCGCGTCGGCATGGGCGCAGAGTCGATCCGCGAGCTTTTGGAAGCGATCGATCTGGAGAAGGAGTCCAAAGAGTTAAAGGAGGAACTGGAAAATTCCACCGGGCAGAAGCGCGCGCGCATCATTAAGCGTCTGGAAGTGATCGAGGCTTTCCGGGAATCCGGGAATATGCCGGAGTGGATGATCATGACGGTCATTCCGGTCATTCCGCCGGATATCCGCCCGATGGTACAGCTGGACGGCGGACGTTTTGCGACTTCCGACCTCAATGACCTTTACCGCCGGATCATTAACCGCAATAACCGGCTGAGAAGGCTGCTCGATCTCGGAGCGCCGGATATTATCGTCCGCAACGAGAAGCGGATGCTGCAGGAGGCGGTTGACGCCCTGATCGATAACGGCCGCCGCGGCCGTCCGGTAACCGGGCCGGGAAACCGGGCGCTGAAATCCCTTTCGGATATGCTGAAAGGAAAAGGCGGACGTTTCCGTCAGAACCTGCTTGGAAAGCGCGTGGACTATTCCGGGCGTTCCGTTATCTGCGTAGAACCGAAATTGAAGATCTATCAGTGCGGCCTTCCGAAGGAGATGGCGATCGAGCTGTTCAAGCCGTTTGTTATGAAAGAGCTTGCGGCGAACGGAACCGCGCATAATATCAAGAGCGCAAAGAAGATGGTGGAGCGGCTTCAGACCGAGGTCTGGGATGTGCTGGAAGAAGTCATTAAAGAGCATCCGGTTATGTTGAACCGCGCTCCTACGCTCCACCGTCTCGGAATCCAGGCATTTGAGCCGATTCTGGTCGAAGGAAAGGCGATCAAGCTGCATCCGCTGGTATGTACGGCGTTTAACGCCGATTTTGACGGCGATCAGATGGCAGTCCATCTTCCGCTTTCCGTGGAAGCACAGGCGGAGTGCCGGTTTATGCTGTTGTCTCCGAATAACCTGCTGAAACCGTCCGACGGAGGACCGGTGGCGGTTCCTTCGCAGGATATGGTACTCGGCGTTTACTATCTGACTATGAAGAAACTGGCGGATCATTCCGAAGAGGAGGGCGCCGCAGCAGTTTCGGATACGATCTATAATGATCTGGAAGAACTGAAAGCTGCGGTAACGCCGGATCCGGAAACCGGAAAGAGCAAGGTTGGAGTTTATGATCTGATCTGGTTTGAAGATGTAAGCGACAACAACCGAAGAGTGCTCTGCACGCCGATGGATTTATTCGGCTATCATTTCGGGAGCATGAATCAGGCGCTGCTGGCTTATGAGAACGGAGAGATCTCCCTCCACCAGACGATCTATGTTTACCGCAGCGCGGTGCTCGAGGACGGAACCAGAAAGGCCGGTTTTATCGAGACGACGCTCGGGCTTTTGATCTTCAATGAGATCATTCCGCAGGATCTCGGCTTTGTAGACCGTACCGATCCGGAGAAGGCGCTCTGCCTGGAAGTGGATTTCCATGTCGGAAAGAAGCAGATCAAGCAGATCCTTGAGAAAGTCATTAATATCCACGGCGCGACCAAGACGGCGGAAGTGCTGGACGATATTAAAGCGATGGGATACAAGTATTCCACGCAGGCGGCCATGACCGTTTCCATTTCGGATATGACGGTGCCGCCGCAGAAACCGCAGATGATCGAGAATGCGCAGGATACCGTGGATAAGATCACCAAGCAGTTTAAGAGAGGTCTGATCACGGAAGAAGAGCGTTATAAAGAAGTGGTGGAAACGTGGAAAGAGACGGACGATGAACTGACGACGGTTCTGCTGGACGGACTTGACAAATACAACAACATCTTTATGATGGCGGATTCCGGGGCGCGAGGTTCGGATAAACAGATCAAGCAGCTTGCCGGTATGCGCGGACTGATGGCGGATACGACGGGGCGGACGATCGAGCTGCCGATCAAGTCCAATTTCCGTGAGGGGCTGGATGTATTGGAGTACTTTATGTCGGCGCACGGCGCACGGAAGGGACTTTCCGATACGGCGCTTCGAACCGCCGATTCCGGATACCTGACAAGGCGTCTGGTCGATGTTTCCCAGCATATGATCGTGCGGGAGTCCGATTGCTGCGAGGGCAGCGACCGCGAGATTCCGGGAATGATCGTAAAGGAATTTATGGAAGGAAGGGAAGAGATCGAAAGCTTAAAAGACCGTATTACCGGCCGTTTCTCGTGTGAAACGATCTGCGATGCAGACGGGGAAGTGATCGTAAAGAAAAACCATATGATCACTCCGCGGAGGGCGGAAGCGATCATTAAGCGCGGTGTGGATGAGAACGGAAACCACATCGAAAAAGTAAAGATCCGTACCATTCTGACCTGCCGTTCCCACATGGGCGTCTGCGCGAAGTGCTACGGCGCGAATATGGCGACCGGTCAGGCGGTTCAGGTCGGCGAGGCGATCGGCATTATCGCGGCGCAGTCCATCGGAGAACCGGGTACGCAGCTTACGATGAGAACCTTCCATACCGGCGGCGTGGCAGGAAACGATATTACGCAGGGTCTTCCTCGTGTCGAGGAGATCTTTGAGGCGCGCAAGCCGAAGGGACTTGCGATCATCACCGAATTCGGCGGAGTTGCCACGATCAAGGATACGAAGAAGAAGCGCGAGGTCATCGTCACCAACCATGAGACGGGCGAGACGAAAACCTACCTGATCCCGTACGGATCCAGGATCAAGATCGTCGACGGCGCGGTTCTCGAAGCGGGAGACGAGCTGACCGAAGGTTCCGTTAATCCGCATGATATTTTAAAGATCAAAGGCGTCCGCGCGGTTCAGGATTATATGCTGCGCGAGGTACAGAGGGTATACCGGCTTCAGGGTGTGGAGATCAACGATAAGCATATCGAAGTGATCGTGCGCCAGATGCTCCAGAAAGTACGCGTGGAAGAGAACGGGGATTCCGATCTTCTGCCGGGCAGCATGGTAGATGCGCTGGATTTCATGGAACTGAATGAAAAACTCCAGTCGGAAGGAAAGGAACCGGCGGTAGGCTCTCAGGTACTGCTTGGTATTACCAAAGCGTCCTTAGCGACCAATTCCTTCCTGTCGGCGGCTTCCTTCCAGGAAACGACGAAGGTTCTGACGGAAGCGGCGATCAAGGGCAAGGTGGATCCGCTGATCGGCATGAAGGAAAATGTCATCATCGGTAAACTGATCCCGGCCGGCACCGGCATGAAGCGCTACCGCAACATCAGGCTGGACAGCGATATCAATCAGGAAGAGGAACTCTACTTTGATGATATGGAAGAAGAGTACGAGGAATATGAAGAGGGTATCGTGCCGGAAGAAGAACTGATCCCGACGATCGAGGTATCGGAAATTTAATAAATGCATCAGGGAATGCTAAAGCGCCGCAGAAACGGAGGCGGAAAACCTCCGGGAAGGAGCGGCGCTTTTCTTTTCGTAGCGTTGTGCCTGTTCGCAGACGGTCACGAGCCGACAGTCAGATGCGCTGTGCATAAGCAGATGACAGGCAGGTTATGATCGGACTGCGAACAGACGCTTGCCGTAACAGGCGCTTGTCGGAAAATTTTTCTTGACAAGCGGGAACAGTGCTTATATAATAGTTTAATGTGCATACAAGTGCGCAAAAATAAACACACTACAGGAGGTGAAAATAATGCCAACATTCAACCAGTTAGTAAGAAAGGGACGTCAGACATCTGTTAAGAAGTCTACCGCACCTGCACTCCAGAGGAGTTTCAACTCCCTGCAGAAGAAGCAGATCAACACTTCTTCTCCGCAGAAGAGAGGCGTTTGTACGGCTGTTAAGACGGCAACGCCGAAGAAACCTAACTCAGCTCTGAGAAAGATCGCCAGAGTACGTCTTTCTAACGGAATCGAAGTTACGTCTTATATTCCGGGTGAAGGGCACAATCTGCAGGAGCACAGCGTTGTCCTGATCCGCGGCGGAAGAGTAAAAGACCTTCCGGGTACCCGTTACCATATCATCCGCGGCACGTTAGATACCGCAGGTGTTGCAAACAGGAAAAAGGCTCGTTCCAAGTATGGCGCTAAAAGACCGAAGGCAGCTAAATAATCATTTAGCGGACAATAGTATCACAAACAGAACTAAATAGGTTAGTGTTGGGATTATTTTTCTTACCATAAATACCCGCACGAACACATTAGAAAGACACATGTGAGTACCGTTGATTTAACAGAAACATGAAAAATAGTTAAGGAGGGAAGTAACGTGCCACGTAAAGGACATACTCAGAAAAGAGACGTTTTAGCAGATCCGTTGTACAATAATAAAGTGGTTACCAAGCTTATCAATAACATTATGTTAGACGGTAAGAAGAGTGTCGCACAGAAGATTGTATACGGTGCATTTGCAAGAGTAGAGGAAAAAACAGGAAAGCCGGCTCTGGAAGTCTTTGAGGAAGCGATGAACAATGTAATGCCGGCTCTGGAGGTAAAGGCAAGACGTATCGGCGGCGCAACTTATCAGGTGCCGATCGAAGTCCGTCCGGACCGCCGTCAGGCTCTGGCTCTCCGCTGGCTGACAACCTATTCCCGCGCAAGAGGCGAGAAGACTCAGGAAGAGAGGCTGGCAAACGAGATTATGGATGCAGCGAACAATACCGGTGCAGCCGTAAAGAGAAAAGAAGATATGCACAAGATGGCAGAGGCAAACAAGGCTTTTGCTCATTATCGATTCTAATAGGAGGAAAAAACCTTGGCTGGAAGAGAATATCCATTAGAGAGAACTAGAAACATTGGTATTATGGCTCATATCGATGCGGGCAAGACCACGCTGACCGAGCGTATTCTTTACTATACCGGTGTTAACTACAAGATTGGTGATACTCATGAAGGTACTGCGACCATGGACTGGATGGAGCAGGAGCAGGAAAGAGGAATCACGATTACTTCAGCCGCTACCACCTGTCACTGGACTCAGGAAGAGCAGACTAAGCCGAAGGCAGGCGCTCTTGAACACAGGATCAATATTATTGATACTCCGGGTCATGTTGACTTTACGGTTGAGGTAGAGCGTTCACTCCGCGTATTGGACGGTGCCGTCGGCGTCTTCTGTGCAAAGGGCGGCGTAGAGCCTCAGTCAGAGAATGTATGGCGTCAGGCAGATACCTACAATGTACCTAGAATGGCATTTATTAACAAAATGGATATTTTAGGTGCGGATTTTTACGGAGCAGTAGAACAGATCCGTACAAGATTAGGGAAAAATGCGATCATACTTCAGCTGCCGATCGGCAAGGAAGATGCTTTCAAGGGGATCATCGATCTTTTTGAAATGAAGGCGTATATCTACAATGACGAAAAAGGCGATGATATCACGGTATCGGACGATCTGGGAGATATGCAGGAATCAGCAGAACTGTACCGCACAGAGCTGATCGAGAAGGTCTGCGAGCTGGACGACGATCTGATGATGATGTATCTCGAAGGAGAGGAACCGTCTGTCGATGAGATGAAGGCCGTTCTCCGGAAAGCAACCTGCGAGTGTACGGCAGTTCCGGTCTGCTGCGGTTCGGCGTACAGAAATAAGGGCGTTCAGAAGCTTCTGGATGCGATCATTGAATATATGCCTGCACCGACAGATATTCCGGCGATTAAAGGAACGGATCTAAACGGCAACGAGGTAGAGCGCCATTCTTCGGACGAGGAACCGTTCTCCGCACTGGCGTTTAAGATCATGGCGGATCCATTTGTTGGAAAACTGGCATATTTCCGCGTATATTCCGGAACCATGAAGTCCGGTTCCTATGTATTGAACGCAACGAAAGACAAGAAGGAGCGCGTAGGCCGTATCCTTCAGATGCACGCAAATAAGCGCGCAGAGCTGGATGTCGTATATTCCGGCGATATTGCAGCTGCGGTCGGCTTTAAGTTTACAACGACCGGCGATACGATCTGCGACGAGCAGCATCCGGTTATTCTGGAATCCATGGAATTCCCGGAGCCGGTTATCGAGCTTGCGATCGAGCCGAAGACCAAGGCAGGACAGGGCAAGATGGGTGAAGCGCTTGCCAAACTGGCAGAAGAAGATCCGACTTTCCGTGCGCATACCGATCAGGAAACCGGACAGACCATTATTGCGGGAATGGGCGAGCTGCATCTGGAGATCATCGTAGACCGTCTGCTCCGCGAGTTTAAAGTTGAGGCAAATGTCGGAGCTCCTCAGGTAGCTTATAAAGAGACGTTTACAAAGCCGGTAGACCAGGAATACAAATATGCGAAGCAGTCCGGCGGACGCGGCCAGTACGGCCATTGTAAAGTGCGTTTTGAGCCGATGGATGCAAACGGCGAGGAATTGTTCAAGTTTGATTCCGAGGTAGTCGGCGGCGCGATCCCGAAGGAATACATTCCGGCGGTCGGAGAAGGAATCGAAGAGGCGACCAAGGCCGGTTCGCTCGGCGGATTCCCGGTAGTCGGCGTACACGCAACCGTTTACGACGGTTCTTACCATGAAGTCGATTCTTCGGAAATGGCATTCCATATTGCGGGTTCCATGTGCTTTAAAGAGGCAATGCAGAAAGCCGCTCCGGTGCTGCTTGAGCCGATCATGAAGGTGGAAGTAACCATGCCGGAGGAATATATGGGCGATGTTATCGGCGATATCAATGCACGCCGCGGACGGATCGAAGGAATGGACGATCTGGGAGGCGGAAAGATCGTGCGCGGATATGTTCCGCTTGCGGAGATGTTCGGCTATTCTACCGATCTTCGTTCCAGAACGCAGGGACGCGGCAATTACTCCATGTTCTTTGAAAAGTACGAACCGGTACCAAAGAATGTACAGGAGAAAGTGCTTTCTTCGAAAGAAAAATAAAAATGCGGATTGCCTGCAAAAATGACTTGAAAAAACTGGGATTATTTTATATAATCATAGCAGTTGATTGAAAACCAAAAAAGTCCGATAAGGGCAGAAAATTAAGGAGGATATTTAGAAATGGCAAAGGCTAAATTTGAAAGAAGCAAACCACATTGTAATATCGGTACCATTGGTCACGTAGACCATGGTAAGACTACACTGACCGCAGCGATTACCAAAGTTCTTGCTGAGAGAGTTGCAGGTAATACTGCTACTGATTTCGAGAACATTGATAAGGCTCCGGAAGAGAGAGAAAGAGGTATTACGATCTCTACCGCTCACGTAGAGTATGAGACGGAGAAGAGACATTATGCACACGTTGACTGTCCGGGACATGCTGACTACGTTAAGAACATGATCACCGGTGCCGCTCAGATGGACGGCGCGATCCTCGTAGTAGCTGCTACCGACGGTGTAATGGCTCAGACGAAAGAGCACATCCTGCTTTCCCGTCAGGTAGGCGTACCTTATATCGTAGTATTCTTAAATAAGTGCGATATGGTAGACGATCCGGAGTTGATCGAGCTGGTAGAGATGGAAGTTACCGAGCAGCTGGAAGAGTACGGATTTACCGATTGCCCGATCATTCAGGGTTCTGCGTTAAAGGCTCTGGAAGATCCGAACGGCGAGTGGGGCGACAAGATCATGGAACTCATGAATACCGTTGATGAGTATATTCCGGATCCGGAGCGCGATACGGATAAGCCGTTCCTGATGCCTGTAGAGGACGTATTCACCATTACCGGACGTGGTACTGTTGCAACCGGTAGAGTAGAGAGAGGTACTCTGCATCTGAATGAGGAACTGGAGATCTTAGGTGTTAAGGAAGACGTTGAGAAGACCGTTGTAACCGGTATCGAAATGTTCCGTAAGCAGTTAGACGAGGCTATGGCCGGCGATAACATTGGTGCGCTGCTTCGTGGTATCAACCGTGATCAGATCGTCCGCGGACAGGTTCTTGCAAAACCGGGAACGGTTACCTGCCACAGAAAGTTTACCGCTCAGGTATACGTTCTGACCAAGGACGAAGGCGGACGTCATACTCCGTTCTTCAATAACTATCGTCCGCAGTTCTATTTCAGAACGACCGACGTAACCGGTGTTTGCGAATTACCGGCAGGTACGGAAATGTGTATGCCTGGTGATAACGTAGAGATGACGATCGAGCTGATCCATCCGGTAGCAATGGAGCAGGGACTTACGTTCGCTATTCGTGAGGGTGGTAGAACGGTTGGTTCCGGTCGTGTGGCTTCTATCATCGAGTAATTGAAAAAATGCAGTAGGATCAAGGCTTCCGAGTGTATGCTCGGAAGCCTTTTTGTATGGTGAGTGGTGGCGTAGGCTGCTCGTGCTTCTAAAATGCTTCTAAAAATTTGGGAATTGTGCATCCAAGGAATAAAAAAGTGCAAAATAGAAATAATAGTCTCTGTAATATGCAGTTGACACAATCTGTTAATTGTCATATTATAATTATAGAAAGGTCTCCATTAACCTTATGGTCTTGAACCATAGAAGAGATGAACATTAAAGAAGGTCTCCATTAACCTTCGGTAACCAATCCGTAAAGAGATGAACATTAAAGAGTGGGAAGCGATGTCTTCCCACATTTTTTAATCTAAAATACAGAGGAGCAGTATTATGTTTACACTGGAGGGAAAGTTGATATTTGTCAATATCGACCAGAACTATCTTCAAAAACTGCATGAGGCATGTTCAGAAGTATATTATAGACCAAGTGGATACGAGAATAAGCCATACATAGGAATTATGATAAATAAAGATAATCGGAAATATGTTATTCCCTTGTCATCCGCCAAAGAGAAGCATAAGACATGGAAAAATGTTGATAAAGAATGTTTTTTAGTATATGAAATGGCAAAAAGGTCCAGCATGGGCAAGAATGATATATGGGTGTCAGCGGAAAATGACAATGTAAAACATATTCTTTCTATTCTGGATATCAAAAAGATGATTCCGATTGTTGACGGCGTGTATAGCAAAGTAGATATGAATCCCAGTGACGGTGATACAGATGATATCAAAAAATATAAGGATCTGTTGAATAAGGAATATTCTTTTTGTCTAAAGATGATTGACGAAGTGATTAGAAGAGCTAATAAGCTATATGATAAGCAGATGCTAACCGGGAAAGCAGCTAAGTTCTGCTGTGATTTTAAGAAGTTAGAGAAAGTGGCAGAAAAATAAGGCGCGGATGGATTTGCGATATTGAGCCATCCGCGAGTAATTGAAGGGACTATCCAAGCAATTCCTTATTCTTCTGAATATATTCTTTCCAGACCGCTTCTCGGTCTTTCTGGTGTGTGTTCTCATA
>CANQDS010000084.1 GCA_947593655.1 uncultured Lachnospiraceae bacterium
GATCTTAACCCCCATCTTCATCAGGGCTTCCGTCAGCTTGATCGCGGTCTGCCCGCCGAACTGCACGACCGCCCCGTCCGGCTGCTCGATGTTTACGATGCTTTCCACGTCTTCGGCGGTCAGCGGCTCAAAGTACAGCTTGTCCGCAATATCAAAGTCCGTGGACACCGTTTCCGGATTGTTGTTGACGATCACCGTCTCCCAGCCTTCTTTGGCAAACGCCCAGGTACAGTGTACGGAACAGAAGTCAAATTCGATTCCCTGTCCGATGCGGATCGGCCCCGATCCCAAAACCAGCACTTTCTTCTCCGGCTTCGTCTGGACGGCTTCATTTTCGCTGCCGTATACCGAATAATAATACGGGGTTTCCGCCGCAAATTCCGCCGCACAGGTATCGACCATTTTGTAAGCGGCGACAATGCCGTTTGCATAGCGCATATCGCGGATTTCCTTTTCGGTCTTTCCGGTCAGCTCTGCGATCACGTTATCCGGAAATTCGATCCGCTTGGCTTCTTTTAACAGTTCAACCGTCAGTTCCTCTTTCTCCAGACGGTCTTCCATTTCCACCAGAATGGCGATCTTATCGATAAACCAGCAGTCGATCATGGTGATCTCATGGATATGTTCGCAGGAGATCCCCCGGCGCACCGCTTCTGCGATCACCCAGATCCGGCGGTCGTCTACGATATGAAGCTGCGCTTCCAGTTCCTCCCGGCTTAAGCCGGTAAAATCATAGGAGCGGAGGCTGTCCACATGCTGCTCTAACGAACGGATGGCCTTCATCAGCGCGCCTTCAAAATTATCGCAGATGCTCATAACCTCTCCCGTCGCCTTCATCTGCGTCGTCAGCGTCCGCTTCGCCGTCAGGAATTTATCAAACGGCAGGCGCGGGATCTTGACCACGCAGTAGTCCAGCATCGGTTCAAAGCTGGCGTAGGTTTTCTGGGTGATGGCGTTTTTGATCTCGTCTAAGGTATAGCCCAGCGCGATCTTCGCGGTCACTTTCGCGATCGGATAGCCTGTGGCCTTAGAGGCCAGCGCGGAAGAACGCGATACGCGCGGATTGACCTCGATCACGCAGTATTCAAATGTTTCCGGATGCAGCGCATACTGCACGTTGCAGCCTCCGGTAATCTTCAATTCGTTAATGATATTCAGCGCGGAGCTCCGGAGCATCTGGTATTCCTTGTCGCCCAGCGTCTGGGAAGGCGCGACGACGATCGAGTCGCCGGTGTGGACGCCGACCGGATCGATGTTCTCCATATTACAAACGGTAATGCAGTTGCCGTTTGCATCGCGCATGACTTCGTATTCGATTTCTTTCCATCCGGCGATGCATCGCTCTACCAGAACTTCCCCGACGCGGCTTAAACGCAGCCCGTTCGTCAGAATATCGATCAGTTCCTGCTCATTGTGCGCGATCCCGCCGCCGCTTCCGCCGAGCGTAAACGCCGGCCGCAGAACGACCGGATAGCCGATCGTATTGGTAAAACGGATCCCGTCCTGCACATTATTGACGACTTGGGAAGCCGCGCACGGTTCCCCGATCTTTTCCATCGTGTCTTTAAACGCCTGGCGGTCTTCCGCCTTAAAGATCGTTTCCGCCGTCGTTCCGATGAGCTTTACTCCGTGCTCGTCCAGAAAGCCGGACTCCGCCAGTTCCATTCCGAGGTTCAAGCCCGCCTGTCCGCCCAGCGTCGGAAGGATGCTGTCCGGTTTCTCTTTTAAAATGATCTCCTGCAGCACTTCCGCCGTCAGCGGCTCGATATATACCTGATCGGCAATCTCCTTATCCGTCATGATCGTCGCCGGGTTGGAGTTGACCAGACACACTTCCACGCCTTCTTCTTTCAGGGAACGGCATGCCTGCGTACCCGCGTAATCAAATTCCGCCGCCTGTCCGATCACGATCGGGCCGGAGCCGATGACTAATACTTTTTTGATGTCATGATTTCTTGGCATTACTGTCCTCCTCCCATCATCTCAATAAAACGGTCAAACAGATACGCCGAATCCTGCGGTCCCGGGCAGGCTTCCGGATGAAACTGAACCGTAAAAATATTTTTCCCGATATATTCCAGCCCTTCGTTGGTTCCGTCGTTGACATTGATAAACGCCGGACGCGCGATGGCCGGATCCAGATTGTCCGTATCCACGACATAGCCGTGGTTCTGGGAAGAGATATAGACGCGGTTGGTCGCCAGATCCTTCACCGGATGGTTCCCGCCGCGGTGCCCGTACTTCATCTTGTGCGTATCGGCCCCGGCTGCAAGCGCCATGAGCTGATGCCCCAGGCAGATGGCAAAGATCGGGACATCACTCTCGTAGAGCTTGCGGATCTCCCGGATAATATCCCCGCATTCCTTCGGATCTCCCGGCCCGTTGCTCAACATGATGCCGTCCGGTTCTGCCGCCAGGATCTCTTCCGCCGCGGTATGCGCCGGATAGATCGTCACTTCGCAGCCCCTCTGGTTTAAAGAACGCGCAATATTCCTCTTCGCACCGAGATCCAGCAGGGCGACTCTTTTCCCGCGCCCTTTCAGAACGGATTTCTCCCTGCACGTCACGCGGTCCACGACGTTTCCGGTGCGGTACGCGCGAAGCTTCGGAAGGATCTCTTCCAGATCGTAATTCTCATTGACCGTGATCATGCCGTTCATCGTGCCCTTCTCCCGGAGGATCTTGGTCAGCGCCCTCGTATCGATCCCGGCGACTCCGGGAATGTCATATTTCAAAAGGAAATCCTGTATCGTGCCCTCGCAGCGGAAATTGCTCGCCGTCCGCGACAGTTCCCTTACGATATAGCCGTCCGGCCACGGCCGTTCCGATTCCATATCCGGCGTGATCCCGTAATTGCCGATCAGCGGATACGTCATCACCACCGCCTGTCCCGCATAGGACGGATCGGTCAGCACCTCCAGATATCCCGTCATGGAGGTATTAAATACGATCTCGCTGATCACTTCTCTGTCTGAGCCGATCCGTTTTCCGGTGAAAACAGTACCGTCTTCCAGTATCAAAAATGCCTTCATACTTTCCCTGCCCTTTCTATCGCGTGTTCACATTGGCAAAAATCTTATCATAATACCGCGGTTTTTTCAACCGTTTTCCTTGAAATAACAGCTAGAGGACCGTCAGGGTGACCAGAACCGCTATCAGAAAAACCGCCGCAAGAAAACCGCCCGAGATCCCGACGATGGCCTTTTCCGGAACCGGCTTTACCGGATACCGGACTTCCGCGATCGTTTTCGCCCGCAGGGAAAGGAACGGTGCGCCGCCGTACTGCGGCATTCCCGCACGCGTAAAGCCCATTCTCTCGAAATAGGCGGCCGTCCAAACCGGCATGGCGTTGACCGTGACCTGTTTTAAGCGCAGCACTTCCCCGGCATAGCTGCGCATCGTGCGCAAAAGCAGCTTCCCCAGCCCTTTCCGCTGGAAAAACGGGAGCACATAGAGCATGGTAATGTGTCCTTCCGTCTGCATGGCGGATACCGCGCAGAGTTGTCCGCCCGCAAAGATCCCCCATACGGTCAGCGCTCCTTCCTCCGCCATCTGCCGCAGATGCTCCGGCTGCACATACCGTTCAAACGAGGCGGTCATCTCCGGCTGGATCATGCTCTTGCGCAGGCACAGGTCAAAGACCGCTCTTGCCGTTTCGCCGGCCGCCCCGATTTCCTCCGGCGCTAAAATTCTCGGTTCCATGAAAATTTCCTCCTGTCATCCCTCTTTCAGGCGTTCGCAAAGGCCGCTGTAACGCTTCTGCTCGGAATTATTTTCTATCATCATTTCAAACGTTTCTTCGTTCCCTACTATAGTAACACATTTTTTTGCTCTTGTAACCGCCGTATACAATAAATTGCGGTTTAAAAGCATTTTCGGGCCGCTTAACAGCGGGATCACAACGGCCGGATATTCCGAGCCCTGCGATTTATGGATGGTGACGGCATAGGCCAGTTCCAGCTCGTCCAACAGTTTATACGGATATTCCACCATTTTTCCCTCGTCAAAGGAGATCGTCATGGTTTCCGAAAAATCGCTGATCGATTCGACCACGCCCATATCGCCGTTGAAGATCCCGGTTCCGCTCTCGATCGCAAGACCGTAGCGGCTGCGGATTTCCCACTCCAGCTGGTAATTGTTCTTGATCTGCATGACCTTGTCGCCTTCGCGGAAGATTACGCCGTTATGTTCTTTTTCCTTCTTCCCTTTGTCCGCCGGGTTCAGATAGGCCTGTAAGATGCCGTTTAAGCGCTCCACGCCCAGAAGACCTTTGCGCATCGGCGTAAGCACCTGGATGTCATAGCATTTCGCATCGACAAATTTCGGCAGCTTCTGGAGAATCAGCTGTAAGACCACGTTGATAATCTTATCCGCATCGTAGCGTTTCAGGAAAAAGAAATCCATGCTCTTATTGTCCAGCGGCACTTTTTCGCCACGGTTGATCTTATGCGCGTTGACGATGATATCGCTGGTGCCCGCCTGCCGGAAGATCTTCTGCAGACGGACGGTGTGGAACTGCTCCGAATGAATGATGTCCTTCAGCACGCTTCCCGGCCCCACGCTCGGCAGCTGGTTCTCATCTCCGACCAGGATCAGCCGCGTCCCCGCAACGATGGCTTTTAACAGCGAATTCATCAGGGAAATATCCACCATCGACATTTCATCGACAATAATGACGTCTGTTTCCAGCGGATTCTTTTCGTTTCGCTCGAAGCCCGCCGAGCCTTCCACGCCGCCGTTTAATTCCAGCATCCGGTGTATGGTGCGCGCCTCAAAGCCGGTCGTCTCGCTCATCCGCTTCGCCGCGCGCCCGGTCGGAGCCGCGAGGAAAATATCCATGCCCTCCTGCTCAAAATAACGGATGATGGCGTTGATCGTCGTCGTTTTTCCCGTTCCCGGCCCTCCCGTGATGATCAGAAGGCCGTTTTTCACCGCTTCCCGCACTGCTCTCGCCTGATGCTCGTCCAAATCCATTCCGGTCTGTTTCTCGATCTTCCGGATCCGCTCCTCCATCTCGATCTCCGGCACATCATAGCCGATATCCAGCTGTTTGAGCATCGTCGCGGTGTTGGCTTCCATATAGTAAAAAGCCGTGGAATAGATCTGGGCGCTCTCCCCGCTCTTCTGCATAATGATCCTGCGGTCCATAGCAAGATTCATGTAGTGCTTTTCGATCTGCCCCGGTTCCACCTGCAGCAGTTCGGCCGCGCGTACCGTCAGTTCTTCCGCCGGGAGATACGTATGCCCTTCCATCGACGCCCGCTGGAGCGTATAGAGGATGCCGCTGCGGATCCGGAAATCGGAGTCCATCCGGATCCCGGCGCGCGATGCGATCTCATCCGCGGTCTTAAAGCCCACGCCATCGATGTCGTCCGCCAGCTGATAAGGATTCTCTTTCAAAATCCGGTAGATTTCCATTCCGTAGGTCCGGTAGATCTTCAGCGCCAGATTGGTGCGAATCCCGTACTGCTGCAGAAAGAGCATCGCCTGACGGAGATCCCGCTTCCCGACCACCTGTTCCGCAATCTCCATCGCTTTGCGCTGGCTGATCCCTTTTACTTCGGCAAGACGTTCCGGCTCTTCTTCGATGATGCGGAAGGTATCTTCCTGAAAACGGCGCACGATCCGCGCCGCCAGCGCAAGCCCGATCCCCTTGATCGCACCCGAACCCAGGTAACGCTCGATCGCGGCCGCATCTTCCGGCGCCTTCTCTTCAAACGACGCGATCTTAAACTGCCGCCCGTAGGACGGATGCGTCGTGTACTCCCCCTCCGCTTCGATATTGGTTCCCTCGGAAATCTCCCCGAACGTCCCCACGCAGGTCAGTTCCTCTTCTCCGCAGATCAGTTCCAGCACCGTGTATCCGTTCTCCGCGTTGTGAAAAATGATATTGTCCACATATCCCTTGATCGTTTCCAAAATAATCTCCTTCGTAACATTATCCGAAATCCCGCCGGGCAGCCGCGCTGCGCTGCGGCTCTAAAAAACAGCCGGGGCTCCGGCTCCGGCTGTTTGCTTTCTCTCTTACTTTCTTACTTCATCTTGCTTCATTTTCCTTAAAGCTTTTCTTAAATTGTTTTCCGAAAATATTCTCCGCAGATCACTGACCGGGCAAAAATCTAATCTCCGATCTGGTAATTGCGCTTCATCTGTTCATAGAGCTGCTGGGTATAGGTTTCGCCCACCTCATCAACCAGTTCATCCGCCACCATCTCGATCGCGGAATCCATATATAAATCCTTATACTGGGAAACCATCGAATCCGAATCCTCGTCTTCGTCCGTAAAGGTCTTCTTCATTTCCTTCAGCACCTGTTCGACGAAATAAGATTCGAAATCTTTCAGTACTCCTTTTAATTCCTCTTCGGAGGACTCCGAAGAAAGGTTCTGCGCCGCCTGTGTCAGCGAATCCGCCGCACCGGAAGCCGCCGCGTTCCTTGTCGTATCCAGCATGGACGTCATGCTGCTGATCGAAGATAAATCCATAATTTCCTCCTCTATAAACGCAGGTTTTATACCTGACTCAGACTGTCGGATGCCAGTACTGTCATTGGCTCACTTCATTCGCGGGACAGTACTAACCACTAACGCTTCAGATTGTTGGCCGTTTCCAGCATGGAATCCGAAGTCTGGATCGCTTTGGAATTCAGTTCATACGCGCGCTGCGCAATGATCATATTCACCATTTCATCCGCTACCTGTACGCCGGAACCTTCCAGATAATTCTGCCATACTTCGCTCCGCCGCAACCCCGGTGCAACGCCTTCCTGCATCGGCTGCCCGGATGCTTCGGTCGCCTGAAGCCTGCTGGAAGAAAGCTTATCGAGTCCCGCCGGATTGTTAAACTGAAAGAGCGCAAAACTCTGGTTGAGATCCACATAATCGCCGTCCGCCGTCAGATATCCGATCGAACCGTTCTGCGAGAAGAACATCCGCTCCGAGCTGACGCCCTCCGGAACCTGGATCACATTCCCCGTGTTGTCCAGCACCGGGCATCCTTCATGGTCGGTCAGGATCGTATTCCCGTCCGCCGTAATGCTCCAGGAAAAACTTCCGTTTCTCGTATAATAGGTCTCGCCGTCCATTCCGCGCACCGCGAAGAATCCGTCGCCGGAAACCGCAAAATCCGTATCCAGATCGCTGGCCATCATCGGCCCCTGCTCAAAAATCGAAGTAACCGCCGCTACTCTCGTACCAAGCCCCACCTGTGCGCCGACCGGCTTGCGTTCTCCGTTTGCAGTCGTCGTGCGCGTCTGCAGCGTCTGATACAGAAGCGACTTAAATTCCGTGCGCTCCGCCTTATATCCTGTCGTATTGACATTGGAAAGGTTATGGGAGATCGTATCCAAATTGGTCTGTTCCGCAATCATTCCTGTCGCTGCGGTATATAATGCTCGCATCATAAGCGTTTTCTCCTCCCCGGATTATACTTTGCCTAACTGATTCGCTGCAATATCCAAAGTCCCGTCGATCGAAGTGATCACCCTCTGTCCGGCGTCATACGCCCTCTGGATCGTGATCATCGTAACCATCTCGTTAATGACATTGACATTGGAAGTCTCCAATACGCCCTGCCGGACTGCAGCGTCCGACGCGATCACATTGGCCCCGTCTAAGAAATTGTACAGGTTCTCTCCGTACTTCTCGATGTAATCATAATTATCGATGTCCGCAACGCCGACCGTGCCGACCACCTGATTGTTCTGGATCACAAAGCCCAGCTCGTTCACGGTAAAATCCTGCAGCGGATCTACCTGAATATAATTCGCCGGATTCGGATCCTGATTCAGCGCTCCCGTCGCGTTCAGCACATAATCGCCGTCCTTCGTCACGAGATACCCGTCCGTATTCACGGTAAACGCGCCGTCCCTCGTGTATTTCACGGAGGTGTTGCCCTGCTTATCCGTAAAGGAGACCGCAAAAAAGCCGTTTCCGTCCAGCGCCAGATCCGCACTCTGATCCGTCACCCGGAAACTTCCCTCCGTATAATCCGTATAAACCTGTCCCAGATGCGCACCGAGCGCAACTTCTCCCAGCCGCTTGGTCAGCCCGTAGATCGAAGTATCCCTGATGCGGACCGCATATTCCTCTGCAAAGGTGCGGCAGGTAGTTCCCTCTTTCTTATAGCCCGTCGTATTGGCATTCGCGAGATTGTTCGTCATGATGTCCAGACGGCGCATCTCGTTGACCATGCCCGAATGGGCAGTATAAAGACCTTTTACCATGGTAGTTCCGTTTCAGTCCTTTCGCGTACTTTTAAGTATTATATCGGCCGTTTCCCCGGAAACTTTATATAAAAAATCAATCTTCGTCTCGTTTTCCGGCCAAAAATTCCACATATTTGCCCGTGCCGATCGCCACACAGGTCATCGGCTGTTCCGCCGTCATCGTATTGATCCCCGTTTTCTCCTCGATCAGTTCCTCTAAGCCGCGCAGCAGCGCGCCGCCTCCGGTCAGCACGATCCCGCGGTCCGCCACGTCGGCCGCCAGTTCCGGCGGCGTCTTCTCCAGTACAGAGTGAACCGCTTCTACGATCTGTAAAGTCGGCTCGCGGAGCGCTTCTTCGGTCTCCTCGGAGCTTACGGTGATCGTCCGCGGAAGCCCTGTTACCAGATTCCGTCCGCGCACATCCATGGTTTCGTTCTGCGTGAGCGGATAACAGGTTCCGATCTTAATCTTGATATCCTCGGCCGTCCGCTCACCGATCAGCAGGTTGTGCTTCTTACGCATGTAGCGCACCAGCGCCTCGTCAAAATCGTCTCCCGCGATCTTGATGGATGTGCTGACTACGGAGCCGCCCAGCGAGATCACCGCAATATCCGAAGTTCCTCCTCCGATATCCACGATCATGTTGCCGCACGGCCTTGCAATATCGATCCCCGCTCCGATCGCCGCTGCGATCGGTTCTTCGATGATCGCCACTTCGCGGGCGCCCGCCTGATAAGTAGCGTCCTCAACCGCCTTCTTCTCTACTTCCGTTACCCCGCTCGGCACGCATACGCTGATGCGCGGCTTCCGGAAGCTCTTCTTCCCAAGGGCTTTCTGGATAAAGTACTTGATCATCTTCTCCGTAACCGTGTAGTCCGAGATAACCCCCTGACGGAGCGGACGGACCGCAACGATATTGCCCGGCGTCCTTCCGAGCATCAGTCTTGCTTCTTCTCCGATCGCCTTGATCTTGTTGGTATCCCTGTCAAACGCTACGACCGACGGCTCTTTTAATACTACGCCCTTTCCTTTTATATAAACGAGAATACTCGCTGTTCCCAAATCGATTCCGATATCTGATCCGACCATTTTACTACCCCTTTCTCTTATCTCTTTTCTCTCTTTTTTTGCATATATTTCCTATATCTCATACAAGGTTTCCGCCTTTTGGGCGCAAAAACCGCAGTTAATCATATTTTTACAGATACAGTAACATTATATACAATAAATTCCATTTTTCAAACTATTTTTTTCAGTCGGATGCATTTTAAGAAAAAATTTACAATTTTATCCTTTTTCCAGATACGGTTTTAGGAATTTTCCCGTATAAGACACCGGAATATCGCAGACTTCCTCGGGTGTTCCTTCTGCGATCACCATTCCGCCCCCGTCGCCTCCTTCGGGGCCCATATCGATGATATAATCCGCCGTTTTGATCACATCCAGATTATGCTCGATGACGACGACGGTGTTTCCGCCTTCCGAAAGCCGGTGCAGGATCTCGATCAGCTTATGCACGTCGGCAAAATGCAGTCCGGTCGTCGGTTCATCCAGAATATAAATGGTCCTTCCGGTGCTCTTCCTGCTCAGTTCCGTCGCCAGCTTGATCCGCTGCGCCTCGCCGCCCGACAGTTCGGTGGACGGCTGCCCCAGTTTGATGTAGGAGAGCCCGACGTCATAAAGCGTCTGGATCTTCCGCTGGATCGTCGGCACATGCTTGAAAAACTCCAGCGCCTCTTCTACGGTCATATCCAGTACGTCATAAATATTCTTCCCTTTGTAGCGCACGTCGAGCGTTTCGCGGTTATAACGCTTCCCTCCGCACACCTCGCACGGCACATACACATCCGGAAGAAAATGCATTTCAATCTTTAAGATCCCGTCGCCGCTGCACGCTTCACAGCGGCCGCCTTTCACGTTGAAGCTGAAACGCCCCTTCTTGTAGCCTCTGGCTTTCGCGTCCGGCGTCGCTGCAAACAGATCGCGGATCATATCGAATACGCCGGTATACGTTGCCGGATTGGAACGCGGCGTCCTGCCGATCGGGGACTGGTCAATATCGATGACCTTGTCCAGCTGCTCCAGCCCCAGAATATCATCGTGATCGCCCGCGATGCAGCGGGCGCGGTTTAAGCTCCTCGCCAGATGCTTATACAGGATCTCGTTCGTCAGGGAGCTCTTCCCGGATCCGGAAACCCCGGTCACGCAGGTCATTACCCCGAGCGGGATCTTTACGTCAATATTTTTCAGATTGTTCTCACGCGCCCCCTTCACGGTCAGAAAACCGGCCGGCTTTCTGCGCTCCTTCGGCACCGGGATCCGCAGTTTCCCGCTTAAATACGCGCCGGTGACAGACTTTTCGCATTTCATGATATCTTCCGCCGTACCGGCCGCGATCACTTCTCCGCCGTGCGAACCCGCCGCCGGACCGATGTCCACGATGTAATCCGCCGCGCGCATCGTATCTTCGTCGTGCTCCACCACGATCAGCGTATTCCCCAGATCCCGGAGGTTCATCAACGCGTTCAGAAGCTTATCGTTGTCCCTCTGATGGAGACCGATGCTCGGCTCGTCCAGGATATACGCCACGCCGACCAGTCCGGAACCGATCTGCGTCGCCAGCCGGATCCGCTGCGCCTCCCCGCCGGAAAGGCTGCCGGTCGCCCGCGTCAGCGTCAGATATTCCAGCCCTACTTCTTTTAAGAAACCGACGCGTGCGCGGATCTCTTTTAAGATCTGGTTCCCGATAAAATACTGCTGCTGGGAAAGTTCCATCTGTTCGAGAAAAACGCACAGATCTTTCACGGACATACTGGTCATTTCATGGATATTCTTCCCGCATACCGTAACGGCGAGGGAGGATTTCTTCAGCCTCTGCCCCTTGCAGTCCGGGCACGGGGTGATCCGCATAAACTGCTCATATTCCTGCTTCATGGTGTCCGATCCGGTCTCCCGGTAACGCCGCTCGACATTGCGGATCAGGCCCTCCCAGTCCAGATCATAGACGCCCTCCCCGCGCTGTCCTTTATAATGCACCTTTAAGATCCGGCCGTCCCCGCCGTGGATCAGCATCCGGCGGATCTCTTTCGGCAGATCCTTATAAGGCGTATCCAGCGAAAAACCGTATCCTTCGGATAACGCCCGCAGGGTTGCATAGGTATAGCTGGAAGGATCCGTGCAGGACTGCCAGCCCATCACCTGGATCGCCCCCTGCGAGATCGCAAGCGACGGATCGGGAATCATCAATTGTTCGTCAAATTCCATTTTATAGCCCAGCCCGAAACAGGTCGGGCACGCTCCGAACGGATTATTAAAGGAAAAACTCCGCGGTTCCACTTCGTCAATGCTGATCCCGCAGTCCGGGCACGCAAAATTCTGGGAAAACGTCATCGGTTTCCCGTCGATCACATCCACGACCGCGGTGCCGTCCGTCAGCGCGAAAACATTCTCCAGAGAATCCGTCAAACGCTTCTCGATGCCTTCTTTCACGACCAGCCGGTCCACCACAACATCGATATTGTGCTTGATATTTTTATCCATCGGGATCTGTTCAGACAGATCATACTGGTTCCCGTCCACGATGACGCGCACATAGCCGCTCCGCTTCGCCTTTTCAAACAGCTTCTGGTGTTCGCCCTTCCTGCCGCGCACCACCGGCGCCAGCAGCTGGATCCGGGTTTTCTCCGGAAGCTGCAGAACCGCGTCCACCATCTGGTCGATGCTCTGCTTCTGGATCGCCCTTCCGCATTTCGGACAGTGCGGAATCCCGATCCGCGCATAAAGCAGACGGAAATAATCGTAGATTTCCGTAACCGTTCCAACGGTCGAACGCGGATTGCGGTTGGTGGATTTCTGGTCGATGGAGATTGCGGGCGGAAGCCCTTCGATCGTTTCCACATCCGGTTTCTCCATCTGTCCGAGGAACTGCCGCGCATACGAAGAAAGCGACTCCATATAGCGCCGCTGTCCTTCCGCATAGATCGTATCGAACGCGAGAGAGGATTTGCCGGAACCGGAAAGCCCCGTTAAAACAACAAATTCGTCTCTTGGGATATCGATATCGATCCCTTTCAGGTTATGCTCGTTCGCCCCACGGATCTTAATGTATTTTCTCTCTTTTTTCTCTTCTTTCTTCGCCATACTGTCTCCTTCGTTCTATAGATCACGCAGCATATTCTTGAGTTCGACCATCCGGTCCCGGTATTCCGCCGCCGCTTCGAAATTCAGCTCCGCCGCCGCTTTCTGCATCTTTTTCTGGATGTCGGCGATCAGTTTCTCCAGTTCCGGCCGGCTCATCGACTCCGGATCCCTGGTAAAATCCATCTCTTCCTTCGCCGCTTTCCGGGAAATCGAAATCAGCTCCCGGACCGACTTCTTGATCGTCTGCGGCGTGATCCCGTGCGCCTCGTTATATTCCTGCTGCACCCGGCGCCTCCGCTCCGTTTCTTCGATCGCGGCGCGCATGGAATCCGTGATCACATCCGCATACATGATCACGTGTCCCTCGCTGTTGCGCGCTGCCCGCCCGATCGTCTGGATCAGGGACGTTTCTGAGCGCAGGAAGCCCTCCTTGTCCGCATCCAGAATCGCGATCAGCGTGATCTCCGGGATATCCAGCCCCTCGCGCAGCAGATTGATCCCCACCAGAACGTCAAACACGTCCAGACGCAGGTCGCGGATGATCTCCGCCCGCTCCAGCGTATCGATATCCGAATGCAGATATTTCACGCGGATCCCGACCTCGCTCATATACTGCGTCAGATCCTCCGCCATCCGCTTGGTCAGCGTCGTGATCAGCACTTTATGATGCCGGGCGGTTTCTTTATTGACTTCCCCGATCAGATCGTCGATCTGCCCCTCTACCGGGCGCACGAATACCTCCGGATCCAGCAGGCCGGTGGGGCGGATGATCTGCTCCGCCCGGAGAAGCTCATGCTCGCCCTCGTAGACATTTGGCGTGGCGGACACGAACAGCATCTGATCGATCTTGCTTTCAAATTCTTCAAAATTCAGCGGACGGTTGTCCAGCGCCGACGGCAGGCGGAACCCGTAATCCACCAGCGTCTTTTTCCGGGAACGGTCCCCGGCATACATGCCGCGCACCTGCGGGATCGTAATGTGCGACTCGTCCACGATGATCAGAAAATCGTCCGGGAAATAATCCATCAGCGTCTCCGGCATCGCGCCCGCGGGCCTTCCGGCGAGATGGCGCGAATAATTCTCAATACCTTTCACGAAGCCAGTATTTTGCAACATCTCAAGGTCATATTTAGTGCGTTGCGACAGACGTTGAGCTTCGAGATATTTTTGGTGGTCTTCGAAA
>CANQDS010000085.1 GCA_947593655.1 uncultured Lachnospiraceae bacterium
TTTATTTTATCACTTTTATCGCAAACAGGCTCTGTTTCAGGTTATTTTGTGCGAATTATTTTTTTCTTTCAGAACTGCGGTTATTCGCTGAAACGGATCCTCTCGATCAGCGATTCTTCCTTTACGGAACGGCTTAAAAGCACCGATAAAAACACCTGTACCAGAACCAGCACCGCAATCATAACGGCCGCTGCCGGAAACGGATACGAAAATGTGCGGATCGAGAGGATCATCTCCTCTTTTGCGACAAGAAAAACGCCGTATCCCAGCAGGCTTCCGGCCCCGAGCGCCAGAACCAGGGTTCCCGCGGTATAGAACAGCCCTTCCCGCAGCAGCATCCTCTGCAGCTGCCGGTCGGTCATGCCGACCGCCTGAAGCATGGCCAGTTCCTTCCGGCGGGCATATACGCTGTTTAACATGACATTGATCAGGTTCATAATGCAGATCAGGCTTAACACACCGAGCAGCACATAGCAGGCGCCCGCTATCAGCGAAAACATCCTCCGGTTGTATTCCAGATTCTCCTGCCGGGAAGTCACCGAAAGCAGCCGGGAAGAATGCGCCAGTTCCCTGATCTGCCGGTCGAGCTCCTCGTCATAATCTTTTTTTGCATTCACGATCAGGTAACGGTCGGAAAGACTCCGGCACAGCCGGTCCGCGGCTTCTTTTTCCATGATCAGGCAGCCGTAAAACATTTGACGCTGGGAGTCGCAGACCGCCGCGATCTTAAATTCCTTTTGAACCGTCTGCTCCCCGTCGTGCAAAACGGCCTTGATGCTGCTTTTGTTCTGCAGCTGCGGATACCAGTACGTGTCCAGCAGAGTGACAATGACCGCGTCCCCGCTTTTTAATTCCTCATAGGAGAATTCGCCTTCGATCAGCGTATCTTCCAGTTCGGCAAGATAGCTCTCCGGAACGCCGCAGATCGCCATGTTTCCTTCTTCCGTTTCTTCGATCCCGTCAATATCGACATAATAAAAGCTGACCGCATCTACAGACGTTACGCCGTCTAACGCCTCGATCTGCCCGCGCAGCTCATCCGTCAGCGGATTGTCCTGCTGGATCGCGCTCCAGGCATATTCCGGATGCTCTTTGTTTCCTTCTTCCGTATAAACCGAGATCTCATACTCTCCGGCACACTCCTCATCCGTTCTCTGTTCCGGGCTGGCGGAAGCAAAAAGGCTGGCCATCATCATGATCAGGATTCCCGTCATGCCCATCGAACAGATGATGAGCAGGCTTCTTTTTTTATTGCTGAAGATCTGGTTGGCGGCAAGATGGCGTGCCACGTTCCCGCGGATCGGCCGGCGCTTTCTTCGTATCGTCTGCCCGGCGCCGCGCATCGCTTCCGCCTCCGCGGCCTTCTGGACGATCTTCATCGGTTTTAACAGGGAAACCCATGCGGTGAAAAACGCGATCGCGGCGGCGCCGAGCGCGAGTTCTCCATGAAGGAGCGCGATCCGGTGCCCCTCGATGATCTCGCGGTACATCACCGCCGGAACATTTTCCCCCGGCTGCGCGATGCGGGCAAGCAGAAGAAGCAGCGGCTTTACCAGAAGCGCCCCGGCCGCAAGCCCCGCCGGAACGGCAAATACGGCCATCCACAAGCCTTCCCGCAGCACGATCTGCCTTAACTGGCGCTTTGTGGCGCCGAGCGCCGAAAGCCGGCCGAATTCCCGGATCTTCTGCCCCATCGACACGTAATAGATCCCGTATATGGTGATGATCCCCGCCAGAATAATGACCGCCATGACCGCGGCGATGATCCCGGCGGCCGCCGGATCCACATAATTGGCGTTTAAGTAGCTGCTGTTTAAGTTCACATTTCGTTCCGGGATCCCGAACTGCTCTGCGATCGCAAAGATCGTTCTTTCGATGGCGTCGGACGTGACGTTTTCCCTTGCGCCGATCTGCACCAGCACGGAATAGCGGAGTTCATCCGCAAGCTCCTCTTTCATGAAATCTTCGGAAACCAGCGCCCAGTAAGAAGCCGTCTCCCCTTTTTCGGGCATTCCCTCATTGGTCATGCCGCAGATGACAAATTCCTTTTCCTCGGCGTAATCCAGCCCGCCGTCCCGCGCGATCTGGACGGGGATCGTAACGGTATCCCCCACCCGGCCGCTCTGGTTTAAAAGGACGAGCGCCGCGCCCGAAAGCACGATCTCATTTTCTTTCTGCGGCATCCGTCCGGAGATCAGCCGTTCCTTGCACATATCCGCGGCGTTTTCGTCAAAGTAAAAGAGCTGCAGGCGGCATTCCCGCCCCCATTTCTCATCGATCGCAACGCTTCCGACGTCGCAGCGGAGCCCGCTTCGGGAGATTCCCTGATGCAGGACGATGCTCTGTGCGGTTTTTTCATCGACGTCCTGATAGGCGGCGTGCCAGGTCGGATAAACTTCGTTTACGATCTCAAATTCCGCCAGGATCATATCAAGGCCGATCGTCGGCACGAGAAACAGCAGAAGCGTGGTCAGAAAAACCGCAATTCCGGTCAGGATATTCCTGCTTTTGTGGTATTTCATATTGGCAAAAGCGATTTTCGTTACCATGTTCATGAACAGCTCACCACCTTCCCGTCGTCAATGACGATCACGGTATCGGCAAGCTGCGCTACGGTTTCGTCATGGGTGATCATGACCAGTGTCTGCCCGAATTCCGTCACGCAGTTTTTCAGCATCTGGAGCACTTCGATCTCCGTCTGCGAGTCCAGATTTCCGGTCGGTTCATCCGCGAGGATGACCGCCGGATCCGCCGCCAGCGCCCGCGCGATAGCCGTCCGCTGCTTCTGCCCGCCGGAAAGGGTATCCGGCATCGCGTCCTTTTTATCCAGCAGCCCGATCTTATCAAGGATCGACGCGATCTCTTTTTTGTCCGCTTTCCGGTTGTCCAGCCCGATCGGAAGCACCACGTTTTCCCAGACGTTTAAGGACGGGATCAGATTATAGTCCTGAAAGATAAAACCGATCTTTCTTCTGCGGAACACCGCCAGTTCGTCTTTCTTTAAGGCGTAGAGATCCTGCCCGTCCAGCAGGACTTTCCCGGAATCCGGCCGGTCCAGCCCGCCGAGCAGATGAAGGAGGGTTGATTTTCCCGAACCGGAACGGCCGACGATCGCGGTGAATTTTCCGCGCCCGATGGAAAGGCTGGTATGATCGACCGCCCGGACCAGATTCTCCCCTTTCCCATAATATTTCACCAGATCCTGTACTTCTAAAATGCAGTTCATAAGCATCCTCCCTTTCCCGCTTCCTTCGTTCTTCCGGAAGCCTTCTGGTTCCATCATAACCGGATTCCATTACAAAACCCTTACAAATCGGATTACAATTTTGTAAGGGTTAAGGGATGAAAAATCTTTTTCTGGACGAGTAACTAAATTCTAAATTCCATTATAGTTCTCCCAGCGCCATCGTAAAAATTCCTTATTGGTAAATGGCGGAATAACAATTTTTGGCGGAATACTTGCACCATAATCAAGTCTTGCACGGTTTGACAATTCAATATCACCATCTGGGGAAATCCGCAAATGTCCCGCATCAAATAACGTATGTATGTCTACGCGCATTGCAAAACCATTCGCAATTGTGTCCTCTCCATTATATTTAAACGGCTTAATATGTGCCGCTTCTAATACTTCAGGCATCATAACATTTGTAATAATACATCTCTCACATGCATTTAGCACTTCTTTACGGAACATTGCCTGATTAGGCCTGGAAACTCTTGTTTGAATACGCTTTCTTTCAACCTCAGATGTCACATCGCTAACCCGAATCTGATCCAATGCTTTTAATAAGGACTCGTCTTTTGGCTGCTGCCGAATGATTTCCTCAATTTCAGTGAAAATATTAATATTAATGTAATACTCCTCTTCTTCTCTGCTTTTTTTCGCATCAGATTTATTTAAATACCCATAGTGGCTTAGAAATAAAAGGTATTCCCTTGCAATTCTAAAGTCATTTGCTCCTTCCGCACAATTCGGCCATCCGATAAGCGTAATCTCTTCCGCTCGATGCCACAAAATAAAATTCACATAATCTTGTAAACCTGCCTTTACACCAGATAACGGAATAATAATACGGACAAGTTCTTCCGGCGTAATGTAACCTTGTATTTGGTCAAGTTTTGTGAGTTCACATAGAATTTCTAAAATAAGTTTTAATGGGTGCAGAAAAATCCCTGCATTGATCCAGCGTTGGCACTCCCCCGCACTTTGAATCTGCGGATTTGGCAAATGAAAAGTTTGTATCGTTATCGCAGCAAACTCCGTCTGTGAAATCTCACGATCTGCTACTTTTTGTCCAAATTTGGTTAGTTGGATGATTCCAGACCTGCTATTTGGTATCAGACCTACTGCTCTCCAATACTGGCTGCTATTTCGAATGATATTTCTCTCTCCCACGCGGCCGCCTAAATTAACCTTTATCGAATCGGATACATCATTTGATAAGTCAATCATCTCTTTGGCAAACTCCGGGGAACTATATTTCAAATTCTGCCCAAGCAATTCCAGTTTTCTCATCCTAAACAAAACACCCAGAAGAATAACCGGATCATTCAATCGTTCTGTACATTGAAGACTTGCCCATTTCCATTTATAATCTTGAAATGGTTTTGCCGGTATAAAATTTTTTTGCAACATAGGTTAAACCTCCTTGTTTTCCGTATATTTATTGAACTCTTTTGCAACAGCATAAGCCAGCAAAGGGGGCACTGCATTACCGATCTGCCTATAGACAGATGAATTATTTCCTTCAAATTTATAATTAACGGGAAAACTTTGCACTGATGCCAGTTCTCTGCAGGACATTCTTCTTTTTCCGTTAGGATGGGGCAAAATTACAACCCCTCCACGGTTGTCGCCTCTTGCGGTAACTGTCGGGGCCGGTTTATCCGGATCAAGTAATCGATGTCCAATATATCCATTTATATTTAACTTATACTTGGAATAGGTATGATTGGGAATATCATTATCTTCATCCGGATCCGGTATATCCGATAATGCTTCTGATACACTTACCCATTGAGGCAGATGATCTGTTCCATCTTTACTATGTGTAGATAACGGATAACGATATTCCCATTTAATATCATCACGAACGCCTACAATAATCACTCGCTGCCTAATCTGTGGAACACCATAATCTGCTGCATTCAATACTTTATACTGAACATGATATCCCATCGCATTAAAGTCGGAAAGAATCATTTTAAATACTTCACCTTTTCCCAAATTAATAATTCCCTTTACATTTTCTGCGAGAAAAAATTTAGGTCTTTTTGCCTGAATGATTCGAATTAACTGCTTATATAGTTCATTTCTTTCATCACCCACATGCCTTTTCATATTTGCTACAGAAAAACCCTGGCATGGGAATCCACCGATAACGATATCGCAATCCGGAATATCACTTACTGAAATGTCATGAATATCTCCCAAAATAATATGATCACCTATATTTTTTTGATAAGTGCGGACTGCGTCTTCGTACGAATCATTGGCCCAGATAATATCGTGTCCAGCCATAGAAAACCCCAAGTCTAAACCGCCTGCACCGCTAAACAAAGATACCACTTTCATATCTTTTCATCCCTCTCTATCCGCATTAATTCATCTCCAAGAATATTTGCAAACATTACCGGCACTGCATTTCCTATTTGTCGGTAGCAGGCTCCCTTAGTTCCATAAAACTCAAAATTTTCAGGAAATGTTTGTATCGATGCACTTTCCCGAACCGTTAATCTTCTTATGCCGTTATAATGCGGTATTGCGCAAACTCCTCCGCCGCCATTGCCTCTGGCAAGTATCGTTGGAGACGGCTTATCCGGATCCGTTTGCCTGTGTGCAGTATAATCACGATATTCTACTTTATATTTTGAATATTCATGATTTAAGACATCATTTGGAGTATCCGGATCCGGAAAATGTCCTATTGCCTCGCGAATACTAACCCATTTTTTCAATCCGTTCTGCCCATTCTTATCATGGGTAGGAAGAGGAAAACGAAATAATATTTTTTTCCCTAAACTCCTTCTCTGTCCTATAATAATGACTCTTTGCCGAGTTTCCGGAACACCATAATCAGCCATATTAACCAAGTGTAAATCCGTATAATATCCGGCTTCTTCAAAATCAGCAATGATTTGTTTGATTGCCTCTCCATTTCCAAGCGATAAAATCCCCTTTACATTCTCTGCTATAAAGAAATACGGTTGTTTTTCCTTTATTACTTCATAAAAAAATCTATAAAGCTGATTCCTTTCGTCATCTAACAGCCGAAATCGATTAGCCTGGCTAAATCCCTGGCACGGAAATCCTCCAACAACAACATCACCTTCCGGAATACCTGCTATATCAATATTTTTTATATCATCAAGAACAATACGATTGCCAATATTATTTCTATAAGTTTCAACCGCATTTTTATCTATATCATTTGCCCAAATGATAGTATTGCCTGCTTGCAGCAAACCTAAGTCAAGTCCGCCCGCACCGCTGAATAATGATACTATTTTCATATGCTTTCGACTAATATCATCTAGCTCCTTCCATCAATGGTATGTTCCTTTTATCTGCTTTTCAGTTTTAATTCCGGCATCAGCGCGGACACCCGCGTATTCTCCGGTACGGATTCCGTAATAAAAGTATTGCCCGCGATCACCGAATTTCTCCCGATGACCGTCTCGCCGCCGAGCACCGTCGCATTGGCGTAGATCACGACGCCGTCCTCGATGGTCGGATGGCGCTTGACGCCGGAAAGCTCCTGCCCTTTCATCGGGGAAAGCGCCCCCAGCGTCACACCCTGATAAATCTTGACATGATTGCCGATCACCGTCGTTTCCCCGATGACGATTCCCGTTCCGTGGTCGATAAAGAAATATTCCCCGATCTCGGCGCCCGGATTGATGTCGATCCCGGTCTGGCCGTGGGCGTATTCCGTCATGATCCGCGGGATATACGGGATATTCAGGCGGTACAGTTCATGCGCGACACGGTAAACGAAGATCGCGTACAGCCCCGGATAGGAAAAGATGACCTCCTCCCGGCTCGAGGCCGCCGGATCGCCCGCGAGTTCCGCGTCCACGTCTTTTAACAGCAGTTCCTGAATGTCCGGCAGCCGGTCGATAAACCGCAGCGCAAGTTCTTCCACTTCGGCGTCAAATTCCTCGCTCCTGCTCCTTTTTCCGCGGAATAACAGCGTAGTTCGGATCTGTTTGAAGATCTTTTCATAGATCAGCGCGAGGGCGCTTCCCGCGAAATTCTCCAGCCGGACATACGCGGAATTTTCTTTCCCGAAAAATCCCGGAAATATGACTTTCTGGATCTCCGATAACGTATCGATGACATCCGCTTTCTGCGGAAGGCGTTCGCCGATCCCGACTTCGAAGAGTTCCTGTTTCCGGTAATTTTGGCTCAGCCGGTTCGAAGCCTGATCGATCCGTTCTTTCACCTTGCGATTATCTTTCATTCCTCTGTAACTCCTTTTCTGTTCTTATACTGCTTCAATAAAAAATTATGGTTTCCGCTGCTTTTACCGCGCATAAAACTTCTTACTTTTCCAGAATCCAAACGTCCGCCGGATCCGCAAGCGGCAGCACCATCCGGAAAATGCACCCTTTCGCTTTCCGTTTCACCATGATCGTCCCGTTTT
Source organism: uncultured Lachnospiraceae bacterium (assembly GCA_947593655.1). Classification (GTDB taxonomy): domain Bacteria; phylum Bacillota; class Clostridia; order Lachnospirales; family Lachnospiraceae; genus Roseburia. Next base: position 7,650 of record CANQDS010000085.1, read on the forward strand.
CCTCGCCGAGGATCTTCCGCGCCAGATAAAGCCCGATCCCGGCTCCGGAGTTTTCCGTTTCCGCCGCTTCGATCCCGCGGTAAAAACGCTGGAAGATCCGGTGCACTTCCTCCGGCCTTACCCCGATGCCGTCATCCTCCACCTCGATCATCACATGACGCACCAGCGCGGACGCGCGCAGACGGACCGTCTGCCCCGTCCCGGAATATTTTACGGCGTTGTCCAAAAGGTTGCTTAAAGCCTCCGCCGTCCATTTTCTGTCATAAACGGCGTACAGGCCGTCTTCCATCCCGACGGAAAGCTCGATCCCGCGCGCCTTTGCCTTCGCATAGATCTGTCCCGCGGCGTCTTTGAGCAGATCGCCAAGCGGCTGCGCTTCCGGCGTTACGGCGATCATATGATTTTCCAGGCGCGACAGCTTCTCCAGTTCCAGAAACAGCTGCTCGAGACGGTCGATCTCCGCCGCCTCCTGCGCCAGAAATTCCTCCTGTTCCTCTGCGGCCAGCCGGCCGGATACCGCCAGTTCATGGCTCATCCTAAGAGACGCCAGCGGCGTTTTGACCTGATGGGAAATATCGGTGATCAGCATTCTGGTACGGCTTTCCTCTTTCGCGTATTCCCCGCGTTCGATCGCAAGCTGCGCCTGAAGCACCCGGCAGGCATCCTGCACGGAGTTCCATTTTTCTTCCAAAGCCTCTGCGCGGCAGAGCGCGGGCTGTCTTTGCTCCCCGCCTTTCTGCATCGAAACGATCCTCGAAAGCAGTTCATCGAGGCGGCCGCAAAGCTCTTCTTTGCGCGCCCTCTCCCTCCGGCGCTCCGACGCGATAAAAATAAGCCCGAAAAGAACGGCTCCGCCAAGGGCGGCCAGCCAGATTGCGGGATGCGGGGCGTTCCCCGGAAGCGTTCCTTCGTATCCGTATTTTTCTTTCAGGCGCTTTACCGCTTCGAGCTGCGCCTTTCGGTTTTCCGGATGCGCAGACGGCGCTTCCCCGTAAATCTGCACGAGATCCGCTTCCAGCTGCGGATGCGAAAGAAGCAGGCTTCCCAGCTGCGCCTCGCGCTGCAATTCCTCACTGTGCGCATAGACCAGAAGGATGGCGGCCGAAAGGAGCGCCATTGTAAATAAAAGTTTTATTTCTTTACCACTTTTCCGTTCCATAAATATCCGAGTCCCCTTACGTTTGAAAGATGCTCCGTACCCAGTTTATTTTTTAAGCGGCTGATATTGACCGTGACCGTATTATCGTCTACAAACTGCCCGTCGCTGCCCCATACCTGTTCTAAGATCTGCTCCCTTGAGAGCACCCGTCCGGCATTTTCCAGAAAAAACACCAGAAGCTGAAATTCCGTCCGGCTTAACGGAACCGCTTCGTTCTTACAATATGCGCACATTTCCCGGAGGTTCACCTCGATCTCGTCCGAAACAAGAACCGGCTGTTCGTTCCCGTGCAGACGGCGCATGATGGCGTTGACTTTGGAGGTTAAGACCATCAGGGAAAACGGCTTGGTCACATAATCGTCCGCGCCCTGCGCGTAGCCGTTTACAATATCGATCTCATCGCCGGCAGCGGTCAGATAGATCAGGGCGGCATCGCTCTGATTCCGCAGCCATTTCCCGAAATCCAGACCGTTTCCGTCCGGCAGGGCGATATCGCTGATCACCATATCCGGCGCATGTTCGCTAAAGAGCTTCCGGGCGTCCGCCGCAGAATACGCGGAAAATACCCGATAGCCTTCCTTCTCTAAAAGCAGCGTGATCCCCCGGTTTAAATTCCGGTCGTCTTCCAGCAGTAAGATCGAATTCATAGTTCCTCCATTTGCCCATAAAAGGGCAGTTCAGCACACGCCCTTTTTCGCGCGGATGTACGTACCAGTTCAGCACAGCCCTTTTATGCTAGTACAGGTGTATTTTAACACATCCGGGTAGCAAAGCAAAGACGCTTGTGCTATAATGACCAAAAATAAAACTGGAGGATTGTTATGAGTATACGAAGCGATTACTACGAAAAACTGGCGGAAACCGTCATGAAAAACCTGGAAAAACGGCAGATCAAAGCCTGCTACTGCCCGACCGCTGCCGAAGCAAAGGAAAAGGCCCTTTCCTATCTGAAAAAGGACTGTCTCGTCTCCTTCGGCGGTTCTATGACACTCGAGGAAACCGGAATCCTGCAGGCGCTGCGCGAACGCGAAGATATCTTTCTGATCGACCGCGCTGCCGCTTCCTCTCCGGCGGAAGTGAAGAAAATGTATCATGATGCGCTTTCCTGCGACTATTATTTTATGAGCACCAACGCGCTGACGCAGGACGGCGAGCTTGTCAACATCGACGGAAACGGAAACCGCCTTGCCGCGCTGGTTTACGGCCCGGAGCATGTGATCATCGTCGCGGGCATGAACAAAGTCGCTGCGAACCTGACAGAGGCGTTAAGCCGCGTCCACAACACCGCTACCCCGCTCAACTGCATCCGTCTCAGCCGGAAAACGCCGTGCGCCGCAACCGGAACCTGTGCGGACTGCCTCTCGCCGGACTGCATCTGCAATCAGGTTGTGATCACGCGCCGAAGCGGCGATCCGGACCGCATCCGGGTGATCTTAGTCGGCGAGGACGTCGGATATTAAAGCCGGATAGGAATTAATTGCTTCGCAATTCTTGTTATCATTGCTTCGCGCCCGTCATAGGAAAAGACCTGCCATCCGGCAGGTCTTTTACGCATTAACTATACTTTCTTTTTCTTGCAGCTTCAGATTTCTTCTTGCGTTTTACGCTCGGCTTCTCGTAATGCTCTCTCTTACGAATCTCCTGCTGGATACCGGCTTTGGCACAGTTCCGCTTGAATCTGCGTAACGCACTGTCTAAAGTCTCGCCCTCTTTTACAATTACACTGGACATTGTCTCACACCTAACCTCCCTCCAGTTGCAGATTGTGCATCAACTGTAAGGTTTTCCTCATTGCACTATGGTTTATTTTAACAAACTATTCACATTTGTCAATAGGTTTTCGCATTTTTTTGTCATATTATTTGTAACTGTTACCTCTTTTATCCTGCCGCCAGACGCACAAAGAGCGGGATTTCCACAAAGGCCAGAAGGATCAAAATAGATATCGTTCCGTTTTTGATCTTCTTTTCCACCAGATAAGAAGCGGCCATAAGCACCGCAAGCGCCAGCAGGATTCCCGCATATTGGAAAACAAGGTATTCCCGTATGGAAATCCGGCTGCTGACGTCCGCCAGATGCTGCAGGCTGTACGCCGGGGCCGAAATATCGGCCGTTCCGAATGTGCCGATCAGCTGGATCAGTTCCGGGAGCCAGAATACCGCAAACAAAAACAACAGGATCAGGCACCCGAGCCCTGCCTTATCTTTCCGGTAATTTCTTCTGCCGCCGGGCGTTGAGCGGATAATGCGGATCTCTCCGTTCTGATAATCCACCGACAGCGCCTGAACAAAACAGATGACGGCAAAGGCGTACATCAGGATCTTTGTGACGAGATGACGCCGGTTCGCATCCGCGTCCCCGCCCGTAAGAATGGTAAAGCCCCGGTTGTCAATATAATAACTGTTTTCCCGCTGCGATAAATACGCGGCATATTCCTTCATCTGCATCAGGACCGCGTTCTGGATATTCAGAAAATTCCGTTTCTCTTCCGCGGCGTCCTCGATCTGCTCTTCGACCGTTTCCAGATTCCGCTCGATCACCGCGTCGATTTTTCCGGAATATTTTCCGGCCACCGCTTCGGAATAGTGATGATACACAGCATCGACCAGCGTACCGTCCTTTTCCGATACCGGCACATAAACCGCATAGGCGGCGATCCCCGCCAGCAGAAGGAGGAAGAAAACCTTCTGAACCGCAAACACCTTATACGCTTCGTGCGCAAACCGGTTGACGCTTCCCGTCCGTTTCGGAAAGAACGTAAAATCCCGGTTCCCCGACGCTTTCAGTTCGTCCTGAACCGCAGAGAGCTTTCCCGCAAGAACGCAAAAGAAAACCGACAGGAAACACCATAAGAAAATGCAAAATCCCGTTTTATCCACCGCGTATCCGAGTACATTCACGCTCTGGTAGCGGGCGAGCAGCGGCTGGATCTGCGAAAAGGCGACCGGATTCCAATTATGGAAAAACGCCAGATAAGACGACGGGGAAACCGCCAGATAACAGACCGCGGACACTCCGGTAAGCCCGGCCAAAAGCGCGATCGCCAAAAGCGTATTCCTGCATACGCTTCCGATCAGGTAAAAAACGGACATGACCAGCCAGACAAACAGGATCTTTAAAAACAGATAGATCGCCAGATATCCGAATACGCTTACTTTCAGCGCGCAGTACGGAAATACCGACTGAACCGGGACGCCCAGATCCGAAAACGGATAACTTTGGTCAATGATCCAGAAACGTTCCAGAAACAAAATCACCGTAACGGCGGCGGCAGCGGTTCCCAGAACCGCCGCTTTGATCCGGCTGTGCGCGCCTCTTCCGTAACGCGTCGTTTTCGGCAGAATGCTTAACTGCTTCTGCCGTTCGGCAAGCGTGATCAGAAACGCACCGATCAGGACCAGAAACAGCGTGGAACAGTCCGCCGCCGGATCATCCAAAAGATATTCCAGCCCTTTTGCCGGAAAGAAAACAGGCTCTATCCCGGTAAGCCGTTCATACCGCTGCCGCGTCTTTTCGGCCTGCCGGTAAGCATAGCTTGTCTCTTTTGCCGTCTCCATCCGCCGGCCGGCGTTTGCCAGAATGGCATCGACCGCCTGGGAAAAACCGGAATGCTGCTTCAATTCTTCCAACAATTCCTGATACAGAAATTGCTCCCGGTAAAGATCATCCGGCGGAAATTCCGATCCCAGTTCTTCAAATTCCAGACTGATCTCTTCCAGTTTCCGGGAAACGGCCTCCAGTTTTCCGTTATCGTCAAGCGTCTGCAATTCCAGGACCGCGCGGTTGTAGCGCTCCGGTCCGGGTTCGTCCGCCTCTCGGTCCAGTTCCATCGACCAGTACAGATAATAACCGTTTAACAGCAGAAACAGCACGAAAAGAAACAAAAATACTTTATTGGTAACCAGTTTGATCCATTCATTCCAAAACATGCCGCACCTCATCCCGCGCTAGCCAAACAGCCGGACGTACATCTCTTCCAGCGTTTCCCCCTTCTGCTCATCCAGCTTAAGAGAGCAATCTTTTAAAAGTTTCCCTTTTTTCAGCATCAGGATCTCATCCGCGATCGGCTCGATATCGGAAAGCACATGCGTGGAGATCAAAATGATCCGGTTCTTGTCCAGTTCCCGGATCAGTTCCCTTACTTCGATCCGCTGGAGCGGATCCAGCCCGGCCGTCGGTTCATCCAGAATGATCAGATCCGGATCGCCTAAAAGCGCCTGCGCCAGCAGCGCCCGCTGTTTCATCCCGCCGGAAAAAGAGCCTAAGTATCTGCGGCGCACCTCCCAGAGATCCAGGCGTTTTAAAAGCCTCTCGATCTCGCGGTCCGCCTCGTTTTTCTTCTGCCCTTTCAGCGCGGCGATGTAGTACATGAAACGGTTCAGCGTCAGGTTCTCATAAACGGACTGCTGCTGCGGCATATAGCCGATATGGGACACATACTCCCATTTTTTCTTTCCGATGATCTCCCCGTTCCAGCGGATGGTTCCCTGATCGCTTCGAATATTCTGCGTGATAATATTCATAAGGGTGGATTTCCC
>CANQDS010000086.1 GCA_947593655.1 uncultured Lachnospiraceae bacterium
GTCCAGCGTTCAGGTGAAGCTGAATGTGTTAAAAGAGGCGGTCGAGGGGAAGCGCGTGATCATGATCGACGATTCCATCGTGCGCGGAACGACTTCCGACCGGATCGTGCGGATGCTGCGGGACGCGGGAGCGACGGAAGTGCATGTCAGGATCAGTTCGCCGCCGTTTCTCTGGCCGTGCTATTTCGGGACGGATATTCCGGCGCGGGAGCAGCTGATCGCCTACAACCGGACGATCGAGGATATCCGCCGGGTGATCGGTGCGGACAGCCTGGGCTATCTGAAGCTGGGGCGCCTTTCGGAAATGGCGGAAGGGCTGCCGATCTGTTCCGGCTGCTTTACCGGGAAATACCCGATGGAACCGCCGAAGGAGGATATCCGCGGCGAGTATTTTGATAAGGAAATTGATCTGGAACGGAAGATGAACCGGTGAAGGAGAGGATAGCTGGAATGGAAAGGGCGAAAGACGGTCGGTCTGTTCCGGCTATTTTGCTAGTGAAGAAAGGGAGAATTTATGGAAACAAATAAATATACCAGTCCGCTGTCGGAACGTTATGCGAGCAAGGAGATGCAGTACATTTTTTCCCAGGATATGAAGTTTACGACATGGCGGAAGCTGTGGGTTGCCCTGGCGGAGACGGAGATGGAGCTGGGACTGTCGGAAAACGGCAGGCCGGTTATCACGCAGGAACAGATCGACGAGCTGAAAGCGCATATTGAGGATATCAATTACGAGACGGCCAAAGAGCGGGAAAAGCTGGTGCGGCACGATGTTATGAGCCATGTGTACGCCTACGGGCAGCAGTGCCCGAAAGCCGCGGGCATCATCCATCTGGGCGCGACTTCCTGTTATGTCGGGGACAATACGGATATCATTATCATGAATGAGGCGCTTGCGCTGGTCCGCCGGAAACTGGTCAATGTGATTGCGGAATTAGCCGCTTTTGCGGAAAAATACAAAGATCTGCCGACGCTGGCGTTTACGCATTTCCAGCCGGCGCAGCCGACGACCGTCGGGAAGCGTGCGACGCTCTGGATTCAGGAGTTTCTGATGGATCTGGAGGATCTGGAATATGTGAAGGGCAGCTTAAAGCTGCTGGGTTCTAAGGGAACTACCGGCACGCAGGCGAGTTTTCAGGAGCTGTTTGACGGGGATCAGGAGACGATCGATAAGATCGATCCGATGATCGCGGAAAAGATGGGATTTGATTCCTGCTATCCGGTTTCCGGACAGACCTATTCGCGGAAAGTGGACACGAGGGTTGCGAATGTGCTGGCGGGCATCGCCGCATCTGCGCACAAGATGTCTAACGATATCCGCCTTCTGCAGCATTTGAAGGAAGTAGAGGAACCGTTTGAAAAAACGCAGATCGGATCGTCTGCAATGGCTTATAAGCGGAATCCGATGCGGAGCGAGCGGATCGCCTCGCTGTCGCGCTATGTGATGGTCGATGCGCTGAATCCGGCGATCACATCTGCGGTTCAGTGGTTTGAACGGACGCTGGACGACTCCGCGAATAAACGGCTTTCCATTCCGGAGGGATTTCTGGCGGTGGACGGGATCCTCGATCTGTGCCTGAATGTGGTGGACGGGCTTGTCGTCTATCCGAAGGTCATCGAGAAGCACTTTATGAGCGAGATCCCGTTTATGGCGACGGAAAACATTATGATGGACGCCGTGAAGAAAGGCGGCAACCGTCAGGAACTCCACGAAAAGATCCGCCAGCTTTCTATGGAAGCGGGAAAGACCGTCAAGGAAGAAGGAAAAGACAACAATCTGGTCGATCTGATCGCCGCGGATCCTTCATTCGGGCTGACAAAGGAGGAAATCCAGGCGACGTTAAAGCCGGAGCTTTATGTCGGGCGCGCCCCGCGTCAGGTGGAAAATTTCCTGCGCAGCGTGGTTGATCCGCTTTTAAAAAAGAATCAGGAACAGCTTGGCATGAAAGCAGAGATTAACGTATAAAAGACGTATAAAAGAAAACGGCAGATTGCACAAAATAAATCGTAATTTTTGTACAATCTGCCGAAAATTAATTCTTGAATTTCACGGCGGTGCCGTAGGCAATGACTTCGGCGGCTCCGGCCATCACGGCGGAAGAAGTGAAGCGGATATTTACAATGGCGTCCGCGCCCAATGCACTGGCTTCTTCTATCATGCGCCCTGTCGCCAGATCCCTGGCTTCGTTCATCATCTGCGTATAAGCTTTCAGTTCTCCGCCAACGATGGTTTTAAAACTCTGCGTGATGTCGCGACCGATATTTTTGGACTGGATGGTGCTGCCTTTTACCATGCCGAGCATTTCCAGCTCTTTGCCGCTGATGTAATCGGTTGTTACTAAGATCATTGTTCTGCCCCTCCTGAATTTTCGTGTATGTTATTGGATCGTCTTTTACTCTTTGATCTTGTCGATATCTGTTATATTAACTCCTGACACCTGTAAAAAGGCCTTGATGATAAGGTAATCATCTTTCAGACTTTCATATGTTTTAGTTGCATTCTCTTCTTTTGCAATTAACATATGACGTTGGATTTTCTGGAAATCATCAAGCGCTTGTTTTGTCGTTTCAATCCCGGTTGGCATATGACCGCCTCCTTCCTTATGAGTAGAGTATAACATAAGAATTGACGCAAGTCTAATCATTTTTGACATGAACCGCCTAAACCGGCAAAAACGGCCTGTCTCAAAAAGTATGATTTAAGATAGACATGGTCTGCGTTCCTGTTGGGAAATCGTTATGCGGAAAAATGATCGAAATGATTGATTTTAATAGATTGAGGTGCTATGATATGACATAAAGTGTCCATTCATTATGATCAGGAAAGGAGTTGGGCAGTCTTATGAAGAATTTATTCAGTACGCCGAAAAAAGCAGTGATCACCAGCATCTGCATCATTGCGGTTGCGGCGGCCGCGGCGGTGCTGATCGGCACAGTGGTCATCCGGGGGATTTTACCCGGACGGCAGGATGCGGGTACGGGCGGACAGGGAAGCAGTCCGGACAATGATGCTGCCGTGCAGCAGGGTGTTTCGTTAGAACAGGCGAAGGCGGCCGCATTTGCGGATGCAGGAGTAGAGGAAAGCGGCGTTACCGTGACGAAAGCGGTTCTGGATACGGAGTTTTTAGAACAGGTCTATGATATTGAATTTCATACCGCCGATACCGAATATGAATATGAGATCAGCGCTTCCAACGGGACGATACGCGAGAAGAATGTGGAGACGTTCCGGACACCGTCGGACGGTACAGGAATTGCCTCCGCCGGAAACGGAGCCGACGGCAATAACGGTAACAGCGATAGCGCCGGAATCGGAACCGGCGGCACGGACAACGGTTATATCGGAGACGACCACGCGAGGGAGATCGCGCTGGCCCAGGCCGGGCTTACAGGGGCGGATGTACAGTATATGAAGACGAAGCTGGACCGGGACGACGGGCGGATGATCTACGAAGTTGAATTTTATTCCGGGCAGACGGAATATGAGTATGAGATTGATGCAGTATCCGGGGAGATCATCAAGTCGGATATGGATCGCGGCTGAGAATGCGGCGGAACGGAAAGGGAAAATATGAAAGTATTCATGATCAACGGGAGCCCTCGGAAAGAGGGAAACACATCTATTGCGCTCCATGAGATGGAGAAAGTATTTCAGAAAGAGGGGATCGAAACGGAGATCCTTTCAATCGGGAATCAGGCGGTCCGCGGCTGCATTGCGTGCGGAACCTGCCGGGAGAGGGGAAAATGCGTATTTGACGATGCGGTAAACGAGGCGGCACCGAAATTTGAGGCGTGCGACGGGCTGGTCATTGCAAGTCCGGTCTATTACGCATCTGCAAACGGCACGCTGATCTCGTTTCTGGACCGGCTGTTCTACAGTACGCCGTTTGACAAAACCATGAAAGTCGGCGCGTGCGCCGTGACGGCGCGGCGGGGCGGAACCACGGCGACGTTTGACGAACTGAATAAGTATTTTACGATTTCCGGTATGCCGGTTGCCTCCGGGCAGTACTGGAACGGCATCCACGGAATGACTCCGGGCGAAGCGGCGCAGGACGCGGAAGGACTGCAGGGAATGCGGACGCTTGCCGGAAATATGGCATTTCTTATGAAAAGCATCGCGCTCGGCAGAGAAGCGTATGGACTCCCGGAAAAAGAAACCCCTCAGTGGACGAATTTCATCCGGTAAATGATTACGGATTTTTCTCAGGGGAAGGTCTGGAAAAACATTGTTTCCCAGGCTGTTCCCCTTACGCTGGCGCAGTTCGTCCAGCTTCTTTATAATGTTGTGGACCGCATCTATATCGGGCATCTTCCGGGAACGGGACATCTGGCGCTGACGGGAGTCGGTCTGACGTTTCCGGTGGTCACGCTGATCGCGGCGTTTACAAATCTTTTCGGAACCGGCGGGGTTCCGCTTTTTTCGATCGCCCGCGGACGGCAGGAAAAGGAGCGGGCGGAAAAGATCATGGGAAACGTGTTTTCCCTCCTGGCGGGAACGGCGGTGTTCCTTTCGGTTTTCTGCTATCTGTTCCAAAAACCGGTGCTTTATCTGTTTGGGGCCGGGGAAGGCTCCTATCCGTACGCGGCTGCATACCTTGGCATTTATCTGGCCGGTACGGTCTTTTCCATGCTGGCGACCGGATTAAACGGCTTTATCAACGCACAGGGCTATCCGGGGATCGGAATGCTGACGACGGTCATCGGGGCGGTCTGCAATCTGATCCTTGATCCGGTATTTATTTTCCTGTTCGGCATGGGCGTAAGGGGAGCCGCGCTTGCCACGGTCTTAAGCCAGATGGTTTCGGCAGTCTGGGTGCTTCATTTCCTGACCGGGAAAAAAGCGCTGATCCGTTTGAAAAAGAAATGCCTGCGGCCGGAGGGAAAACTGGTCAGAGAGATCGCCGGGTTAGGCGCAGCCGGGTTCATCGTTCAGGCGACGAACGCGCTGACGCAGATCGTATGCAACGTCACGCTGAAAGCCTATGGCGGGGAACTGTATGTGGGGATCATGACCGTTCTCAATTCCGTGCGGGAAGTGCTGTCGCTTCCGGTCATGGGGATCACCAGCGGCTCCCAGCCGATCCTCGGCTATAATTACGGCGCAAAACAGATCGCGCGCGTCAAAGAGGGGATCCGTTTTACCGCACTGATCGGAGTTTTCTATACGATGGCGGCATGGGCGGCGGTCATGCTGTTTCCGCGTTTTTTATTTTCCGTCTTTACCAGTGATCCGTCGATGGTGGAAAACGGAAAAACGGCCCTGCAGATTTATTTTTTCGGGTTCTGTTTTATGGCGTTCCAGTTCGCCGGACAGAGCACGTTCCAGGCGCTCGGCTATGCCGGACGTTCCATCTTTTTTTCACTGTTCCGCAAGGTGATCATCGTGGTTCCGCTGACGGTGCTCCTTCCGCTGGCAGGATTCGGCGTAAACGGGGTTTTTCTGGCGGAACCGGTTTCCAATGTGGTCGGCGGACTGGCGTGCTTTACGACGATGTGGCTTACCGTGTACCGGAAGCTGGAGAACAAATGAAGTAAGATTAAGAAAAAATTAAAGATTGCCACGTTGACGGCGGGCGGATTCAATTATACAATTTGTACATGCAGTAAATGGCAATATCGCAGAAATGCATGATTTTAGGAGTATAAGAGAATGAAAAGAGGAAAAATATGGGGCGTGCTGTTTCTTCTGCTTGCCCTGCTTACCATCTGGGCGGTCATTTCCAACAGCGAGGGATTTTCTCTGGAGCTGCTGAAACGCACGCTGCGCGATTCGTCCGCGGGCTGGATGATCGCCGCGGCCGTCAGTATGCTGGGCTTTATCGTGTTTGAAGGGATGGCGATCCTGTGCATTTTGCGCGCATTCGGCTATTCGAGAAAATTCGGCAGGGGCTTTTTATACTCGGCGGCGGATATCTATTTTTCATCCATAACACCGTCCGCTTCGGGCGGCCAGCCGGCCAGCGCCTATTTCATGATGAAAGACGGTGTTCCGGGCGGCGTGGTGACGATCACCCTCCTTGCGAATCTGATCATGTATACGTTGGCGCTTCTGACCGTCGGAGCGGTCGGAGCGGTGTTTGACATGAAGATATTTTTTCATTTCCACCTGTTGGGCAGATTCTTTATCCTGCTGGGATACGGGATCCTGTGCGTGCTCGCGGCGGCGTTTTACATGCTGGTCGCAAAACCGCGGATCTTAGAGCGGTTCTGCCTGTTCGTCCTTAAGGCGGCAAAAAAGATCCATCTGATCAAAAATATCGATGGAAAAAGAAGAAAGCTCTACCGCGCGATGAAAGAGTACCGGAGCTGCGCGGATATCATGTCGGGCAATAAGCCGATGTTTTTGAAAGCGTTTTTTTACAATCTGCTGCAGCGGATCTCCCAGATCACGGTTACGCTGTTCGTCTATCTGGCGGTCGGCGGGAAGATGGAGCTTGCGGCGGACATCTGGTTTACGCAGAGTTTTGTGGCGATCGGAACGTACAGCGTTCCGCTGCCGGGAGGCATGGGAGTGGCCGATTATCTGCTCCTCGACGGATTCGGGGCCTTTTTCGATGAGGCGGAAGCCGTCAATCTGGAGCTGATCAGCCGGGGGCTTTCGTTCTATGTCTGTATGATCGTCAGCGCGCTTACGGTCCTGGCGGGAGCCGTTCAGATCCTAAGGCGGAAAAAAGCGGCGTAAAGCCGAGTATTGATAATTTTGCGGGAATATGGTAGTTTTAAACATAAGAGGCAAAATCAATCAGAGGGGAGCTGCCTTTTGCCGCGCAGCAGACGCGCGGTTCCGGATTTTACGAAAAAAGGGATAAAAATGCATGTTACGACAATTTTCCTATGGTTTATTCTGTACAGTATCTTTGGCTGGATCTATGAAACGCTGTATTGCAGCCTGAAATCATTAAAATGGGACGACCGGGGAATGCTGATCGGCCCGTACTGTCCGATCTACGGAGTAGGAGCGGTTCTGGATGTTTTGATCTGCAGCCATCTGCACAGTGCCTGGGCGGTATTCTGGGTATGCTTCTTCGGATCCGTCATTCTCGAATATTCGACTTCGTATGCGACTGAGCGCCTGTTTCACGCGGTCTGGTGGGATTACAGCGATATCCCGTTTAATATCAAAGGGCGCGTCTGTCTTCCCTGTGCTCTTTCGTTCGGGGCGGCCGGGATTCTGGTCTTATACGGGATCCATCCTTATATCGCCGCGCTGACGGATGCCATTCCGCTGTTCTGGCAGGAAGCGGCGGCGCTTCTTTTTATGGCGGTATTTGCGGCGGACTGCGCGCTGACGGCGGATTCCCTGATCGCGATCAATGAGAAGCTGGAGGCGACTGTCAAAGCGATCGATCTGCAGATCGCGGAAAAATACGAGACGTTCATCCAGAACACGAAGCAGAATATTTCGGGTCTGGGCGCTTTGAAAGGGAAAGCCTCTATGGAGGAATTCCGCGAGAAACGGATGTGGGAGGAACTGAAAAAGACGCTTTCCACCATGAACTGGACGCAGACAAGGGCGCTCCGTTCTTCGGTTTCCTTCCGGAGAACCAGATACAGCGATGTGGGGAATAAAATGCGCCATGCGCTTTCCTTCCGGAAAAAGAAAGACCGGGAAGGCAAAGACATGGGGGAGAAAACGGCATAACGGCCATTTATGGGAAGGACGTGGCAATCGTGAAATTAGACGAACAGGAATTATCAGAAATCGAGCTGCTGCTGGGCGGGCTGGAACAGACGAAAGAAGCCGCCCTTATGAAAAAATATATCCAGCACGGGCAGATCTCCACGTATGACCATGTGATCAGCGTCGTCCGCCTGAGCTTTTATTTAAACCGCCGGTTCCATCTGGGGGCCAGTGAGGCGGAACTGGTGCGGGGCGCGTTTCTGCATGATTTTTACCTGTATGACTGGCATGAAAACGGCTATATCGGGCGCTTTCACGGGCTGCACCATCCCCGGATCGCCCTTCAGAACGCTAAGGAGCGTTATGATCTCTCCGAGACCGAGTGCAATATCATCGAGAGCCATATGTGGCCGCTGACGATCTTTGCGGTTCCGAAGTGCCGGGCGGCGTTTATCGTCTGTCTGGCGGATAAGATCTGCTCGTCCTATGAAACGCTTGTGCGCAAGAGGGCGCTGCCGTGCTGAGAATGTGTTAGCAGGCTGTACAGTTCAGCCCGCCCATTCCATTCGGCAAAATCTTCTTGACATTTTCCGTTGATTGGAGTAAACTACACCCATAGTGAGAAATAAGAGAAAATCAGTGAGCGAAAGTAGTACTCCGGATGATTCTTCCCAGAGAGTCTGCGCGGGTGGAAGCAGGCAGGATAGTCCGGCAGGAATGGATTCGTTAGATGCGAAGTGAATGTGAGTAGCGGAGCCGTTTCCCCACGTTACAGGGGCAGGATATCGAAGGAGGATTCTCCTTCTGTATCGTAATGAGTGCGCAATTGGTGGCTGATATTTCCGATTCGGGAGTATCAGTTTTTTTACCGCATCATCAGTTTTTGCGCAGAAACAAGGGTGGCACCACGACTTGATCGTCCCTGACAAAGCTTAGAGGTTTTGTCAGGGATTTTCTTTTGCTCGGCAGTTTGATCTTATGGAAAGAGGAGGCAGACCATGAAAAGGAGATTACGCGTATACAAAAAGACCGTCAGCATCGTAGACGAAACATCTACCGGGATGTATGCGAGTCTGGTGGGAAAGAAAAAGGGATTTCTTCTGGAAAGTTATGATAAAAATTACGACCGCTACACCTTTTTCGGGGAGGAGCCGGAAGAGATCATTACTTCCGAAGGAAACGCGCTGGTGATCGTCCGGCGCGACGGCAGCCGCGAACGAAGAGAGGGAAATCCGCTCGAGCGGCTGAAAGAATACTACAGCGAATTTGAGATCGTCAAAGACAACGAAGAACTGAATTTTTCCGGCGGGCTGGTCGGAAATCTCGGTTACGACTTTGTGCGGTATGCGGAAGAACTGCCGGACAGCAATCCGGACGAGATCGGGATCGAGACGATCCAGATGATGCTGATGACACGCTTCCTTTTAGTGGACCATGTGGCGGAGACGCTGACGGCGGTCGTGCTCGGAGAGGACAGTGAAGAAGGCAGGAAGCAGGCGTTAGAAGACGCGGCCGGGCTGATTGCGCGGGCGCGGGCGGTTCCGGAGAAGGAAATGGGCGAATTCCGCCGCGACGGCGTGATCGTCCACCAGTCCGATACGCTCGAGCAGTACCGCGGAAAAGTTTTAAAGATCAAGGAATACATCCGCGAAGGCCATATTTTCCAGACGGTGCTTTCCCAGCGGTGGACGGTGGAAACCGGGCAGGACGGCTTTGAACTGTACCGGGAGCTGCGGCAGCTCAATCCGTCGCCGTATCTGTACTATTTCAACTACGGGGATTTCGAAGTGATCGGAAGCTCTCCGGAGATGATCGTAAAGCAGCAGGGCAGCCGCGTATTCACCTGCCCGATCGCCGGAACGCGGCGGCGCGGCGCAGACGCCGAGGAAGATGCGCTGCTGCGGGACGATCTGCTTCAGGACGAAAAGGAACGCGCCGAGCATGTCATGCTGGTCGATCTGGCGCGAAACGATATGGGGCGGATCTCGGAATTCGGAACCGTGAAGGTGACGCAGTTCATGGAAGTGCAGAACTATTCCCATGTCATGCACATCGTTTCGATGGTCGAAGGGCGCAAAAAAGGCGAGTTCCATCCGCTGGATCTGGTATCTTCCTTCCTTCCGGCGGGTACGTTAAGCGGCGCGCCGAAGATCCGCGCGATGGAGATCATCGATGAACTCGAAGATGTGCGCCGGGGGCTTTACGGCGGCGCGACCGGGTATATTGATTTCTCGGGCGACATGGATTTCTGCATTACGATCCGCACGATGGTGAAAAAAGGAAACCAGGTCTATTTACAGGCGGGCGCGGGGATCGTGGCGGATTCCGTACCGGAAAACGAATATCAGGAATGCTGCAACAAGGTCATGGCGCTGGCCAAAACGCTGGTCGAGGAGGAAAACTTATGATTCTGCTGATCGATAATTACGATTCATTTACTTATAACCTGTACCAGTATATCGGAATCTTTGACGACGATATTCAGGTGGTGCGGAACGATAAGATCACGCTTGACGGGATCCGCAAACTGGATCCGGAGCGGATCCTGCTTTCGCCGGGGCCGAAAAATCCGAAAGAAGCCGGGATCTGCATGGATGTCGTGCGGGAATTTACGGGAAAAAAGCCGATCCTCGGCATTTGTCTGGGACATCAGTGCATCGGAGAGGCGCTCGGCGGCACCGTTTCCTATGCCAAGAAGCTGTTCCACGGCAAGCAGTCGCTCATCACGCACGACGGGAGCAGCGTCTTTTCCGGGATCGGAAGCCCGATCAAAGCGGCCCGCTACCATTCGCTGGCCGTACAGCGGGAAGGACTGCCGGACTGCCTGCGGATCTTAGCGCAGACGGAGGACGGCGAGATCATGGCGATCCGCCACAGGGAATATCCGGTCGTCGGACTGCAGTTCCATCCGGAGTCCATCTATACGGAACACGGCAAGCGGATCATCGAGAATTTTGTCAACGGCACATGCTGATCGTGCCGGATCAGGAAGGAAAGGACGGAGGTTATGATATTAGATCAGATCGTAGCGGATAAAAAAAGACGCCTGCCGGAACACAAGGCGCGGATTTCTTTGGAGGCGATGCGCGCGCTGGCCGAAGAGGAAAAAGGGCGTCCGGCGGATTGTTTTTATGAAGCGTTAAAAAAACCGGGGCTTTCGATCATCGGAGAGTTCAAACAGGCTTCCCCAAGCCTCGGAGAAATTAAAAGTAAAATTAATTTATCAGACAGAATCGGCTGTTATAATGAATCGGTGGATGCGATTTCCTGCCTGACCGAGGAAGACCATTTCCATGGATCGGTAGAGGATCTAAAGGCGATCCGGAAAAAAAGCGCGCTTCCGATCCTGCGGAAGGATTTTATGATCGACGAATACCAGTTTTACGAGGCAAAGGCGATCGGCGCCGATGCCGTGCTTTTGATCACGGCGATCTTGGACGATGTGCAGATGCACGATTTTTACCAGCTGGCGCGCGAACTGCGGCTGGACGTTCTGGTAGAGACGCACAATGAAGAAGAAGTGGAGCGCGCCTTAAAGATCGATCCGCGGATCATCGGGGTAAACAACCGGAATCTGAAAGATTTTACGATCTCGCTCGAATATACCAGACGGCTGCGCCCGCTGGTGCCGAAGGATAAGGTGTTTATCTCGGAGAGCGGGATCGTGGGCGACGACGAAGTGAAGTATCTGCGGGAGTGCGGCGTGGACGGTTTCCTGATCGGGAGGGCGTTCATGGAAGCGGACGATCCGAAAGCGGCCGCCCTCCACTGGAAGGAGCTGTTTGCATGAAGGTAAAGATCTGCGGCCTGACTCGGCCGGAGGACGCCGGATACTTAAACGAAGCGCAGGCGGATTATGCGGGATTCGTTTTTTATGAGAAGAGCCGGCGGTGCCTGACGATGGAACGCGCCGGACAGATCTTCCGCCAGCTATCGCCGTCTGTCGTAAAGACGGCCGTGACTGTTTCGCCGGGTGTTTCGCTGGCGCACCGTCTGGAAGAAGCGGGTTTTGACATTTTGCAGGTGCACCGGGAGCTTTCTATGGCGCTGTTAAAAGAGATCTCCATTCCGGTCTGGTATGCGTTTAATATTTCGGATCCGGAGGAGTTTTCCAGAAAAAAGGCGTTCTTTGAGGAGCTGCCCAAAGAGCTTTCCCAAAAGATCACAGGCATCGTCGTGGACGCGGCGCAGTTCGGCGGCGGGAAAACATTTGACTGGGAACGGACGGGAAATCGTATCCGGCAGGAAAATCCGCGCATCTTTGCGGACCGCCTGTTTATCCTGGCGGGGGGCTTAAACGCGGAAAACGTCCGGCAGGGAATTTCCCTCTTTCATCCGGACGTTGTGGATGTCAGCTCAGGAGTAGAGAAAAATCAGCTAAAAGACAGAAAATTAATTTTAGATTTTATAGAAAGGGCAAAAGCAGATGAATAAAAGTGCATATTATGGGGAATTTGGCGGTCAGTATGTTTCGGAATCGCTGATGAATACGCTAAAGGAAGTGGACGCGGCGTTTGAGGACGCGATCCATGATCCGGAGTTTTTAGAGCAGTACCATTATTATCTGAAACAGTATGTCGGCCGGGAAACGCCGCTGTATTACGCGAAGCGTTTAAGCGAAGCATACGGCACGAAGATCTATTTAAAGCGGGAGGATTTAAACCATACCGGGGCGCATAAGATCAACAACGTGATCGGCCAGATTCTTCTGGCAAAGCGGATGGGAAAGAAAAAGGTCATTGCGGAAACCGGCGCGGGACAGCACGGTGTGGCGACGGCGACCGGAGCGGCGCTGTTTGACATGGAGTGCAGCGTATACATGGGAAAAGAGGACATGGAGCGGCAGAAACTCAACGTCATGCGTATGGAGATGCTCGGCGCGACGGTCGTTCCGGTGGTGTCCGGCAGCAATACGTTAAAAGACGCGACCAACGAAGCTATCCGCGTATGGGCGAAAACGGCGGAAGATACGTTCTATGTTATC
>CANQDS010000087.1 GCA_947593655.1 uncultured Lachnospiraceae bacterium
AAGGTATCTTACGAACAGAAGCCGTTCCGCCGCGAAGTCATGCGGACCTACGGCGCTTCGGTAACGCCGTCCCCGTCGGATACGACGGAAGTCGGGCGGAAGATCCTTTCGGAGCATCCGGGAACGACAGGCAGCCTGGGCTGCGCAATCTCCGAAGCGGTGGAAGTCGCGACTTCGAACGAAGGCTACCGCTATGTGCTCGGCAGCGTATTGAATCAGGTTCTGCTGCACCAGTCCGTTATCGGTCTGGAGTCCAAGACGGCGATGGATAAATACGGGATCGTGCCGGATATCATCATCGGATGTGCCGGAGGCGGCTCCAACCTCGGCGGCCTGATCGCTCCGTTCATGGGCGAGAAGCTCCGCGGAGAGAGGGACTACCGCATCATCGCGGTTGAGCCGGCTTCCTGCCCGAGCTTTACCCGCGGAAAATTTGCTTATGACTTCTGCGATACGGGCATGATCTGTCCGCTGGCGAAGATGTATACGCTCGGAAGCGGCTTCATTCCTTCCCCGAACCATGCGGGCGGACTCCGTTTCCACGGAATGAGCGCGATCCTTTCCCAGCTGTACCATGACGGCCTGATGGAAGCGACTTCGGTCGAGCAGACGGCAGTCTTTGAGGCGGCGGAACTGTTCGCCAGAACGGAAGGGATCCTTCCGGCTCCGGAAAGCTCCCATGCGATCCGCGCGACGATTGACGAGGCTTTAAAATGCAAAGAAACGGGAGAGGAGAAGACGATCCTCTTCGGCCTGACCGGAACCGGCTATTTCGACATGGTGGCATATGAGAAATTCCACAACGGAGAAATGACGGACCACATTCCGACCGATGAAGAACTGAAAGTCGGATTTGACGGAATTCCGAAATTTCCGGGCAACGAATGTTAAAACAGGCAACGAATGTTAAAACAAAATTAAAACAAATCAGAAACCCCGGCGGTGCAGATCACTGCCGGGGCTTTCAATTGGATTTCTTTTCAACTGACTTTCTTTTCAACTGATTTTCTTTTCATCTGGATCCCTTTTTGTCTGTCTGCCGCGTTCCTTCGATTCCGTAACGATTCCGCCTTACGGCTTTACCGTTACGGGATCCAGCTCACCTGAAGTTTGCCGTCCTCCCCGCTTCCTTCCCTCTTTTGGAAAAACCTTGCCACAACCCCGTCATTTTTGTATAATAATTATAAAAGTTTTGCATAATTTTTGGAATTTGTAAAAAAAACATACAAAAAAGCAGGAGATTATGATAAAATAAAATGATGACTAAACAGGATTTTTCCAGATATCAGCTCAGGTATGCGGCGGGGCTGTACTGGCTTTTGGACATGGAGCAGGAAGGAAACGGCTACCGGCGGCCGCTGCCGCTGAATGAAACCGGCGCCGACATCTGGCGGGCGCTGGCGGAAGAAGGGGAAACGGATGCGGCTGCGGAGATGCTCTGCAAAAAATATGGGATCGGGAAGGACGAAGCCGGGGAGGATGTGCGCCGTTTCTGCCGCCAGCTGGAGGCGGAAGGCATTATGGATCAAGGATCGCGGGGATAGAAAGGGACTATGAATGTACTATTGATCGGCGGGGCGGGAAGCCTGATGAAGCAGATGATCATCAAACTGAAAAAAGAAGGACACCGGATCTATCTGCTCACCGGAAGCCGTTACAAACAGCAGGAATACAAGGTTTTTGAAGTCTATAAATTTACATATGACAGCGACTGCATGGTGCAGATTTTCGAGAGCGTCCATCCGGATGTGGCGCTTTATCTGGGGGCGTTTGACACGAACTATACGTGGATCGACGACCGGCGGGATTCCGTCAAGTACACTTCCGGGCTGATGAACCTGCTTTCGGCGTTTTCGCAGGGGACTTACGGGCGCTTTGTCTATCTGTCGTCCCATGACGTCTTTTCCGGGGACTATCCGGAGGATATCCCGGAGGACGCGGAGCGGACGGCGGAGAGTTTCAAGGGCATGGCGATCGCGCAGGGCGAGGATATCTGCCGGAGCTATCAGGAGAGCCGGAAGCTCGACATCGTAACGCTTCGGGTGGATCATCTGTATACCATGCCGTCGAAGCGCCGGGAAGTGGACGGCATCTGCGCGAATATGTGCCTTTCCGCGTTGAAGGACCGGAAGATCACGGCCAATGTGGACCACCGGTTTTCCATGATCTACGAAACCGACGCGGTCGAGTACATCTACCGGCTGATGGTGGCGCCGAGCCATTTTTCCAATCTGTACCATATCTCCTCCTCCGAGGAGATTTCCGAGCTGTCGCTCGCGCAGGTGATCAATGAAGCCGCGGGCGGCAATATCGAGATCGAGGAGAGGCACGACTGGAATGCGCGGGAAGTGCTGGGGAAGGACCGCTTCAACGACGAGTTCGGGATGCGGATCTTTAATACGGCGGAGGAAGTGGCAGGCAAAATGATGTCGCTCATGCTGAAAAACCGCCGGATATTCTTAGATGATGAGAATGCGAAGGAGCCGTTCTGGGAGCGGCTGAAGAAGCGGCTGGGCTGGTTTGCCGCGATCATGATTCCGTTTCTGGAAAACATGGTCTGCTTTATCCCGTTTTTCATGCTCAACAACCGGGCGGTCGGGAGCGAATATTTTGCCAATCTGGACTTTTATCTGTTATATGTGCTGCTGTTTGCGATCATTTACGGGCAGCAGCAGGCGACGTTTTCCGCGCTGCTGGCCGTGGCGGGTTATCTGTTCCGGCAGATGTACAACAGGAGCGGATTCGACGTTCTGCTGGATTACAATACCTATGTCTGGATTGCCCAGCTTTTTATTCTGGGGCTGGTGGTCGGCTATATGCGCGACCAGATCCGCGTTTTGAAGAACGAGAGCGAGGAAGAGCAGGAGTTTTTGAATTACCAGCTCAACGATATGACGGATATCAACCAGAGCAACGTCCGGGTGAAGGACGCGTTGGAGACGCAGATCGTCAACCACAACGACAGTATCGGGAAGATCTACAATATTACGTCCCGTCTGGACCGCTACATGCCGGAGGAAGTCCTCTTTTATGCGGCGGAGATGGTGTCCCAGCTGATGAATTCCGGGGATGTTGCGATCTATACCGTATCGAACCGCGATTTTGCGCGTCTGGCGTCGGCGACGTCCAAGAAAGCACGGCAGTACGGCCATTCGATCCGCTACCAGCAGATGGATGATCTAAGCCGCGCCCTCAATGAGAAGAAAGTTTATATCAACCGCGCGATCGACGAGAATTATCCGCACATGGCCAGCGCCATTTACAACGGGGATGAGATGCAGCTGATCTTAATGGTGTGGGGCATCCCGTGGGAGCAGATGACGCTCGGAACGGCCAACCTTTTAGTGGTCGTCAGCTATCTGATCCAGAACGCGGTTCTCCACGCGAACCGTTACATGGCGGCGCTCGAAGACAAGCGCTATGTGGACGGCAACCGTATTCTGGAAACGGAAGCGTTTACGAGCCTCGTGCGGGCGTTTAACCACGCGATGGATAAGGACCTGACGGAATGTACCCTGCTGGAAGTGGAAGTGAAGGAAGGGGATTACCGGGAAGCGGGAGAGGTTCTGCACAAGAAGCTCCGCACATCCGATTATCTGGGCACGCTGCGCGACGGGAAACTGTACGCGCTTCTGGCCAATACCAGCAACAGCGACGCGCATTACGTTATTTCCCGTTTTCAGGAATGCGGGTATGCATCGCGGATAGTAGAGGAGATTATCGCATGAGCCTGGAACTGATCTGTTTTTTTCTGATGCTTTTGGCCAATGTCCTGATCGTGCTGGTTTATATCGTTTTCAATCTGCTCCGTTCCCGGAAAAAGGAGGAGCACCCGGAGCGGAGCATGTGGTTCCGGAGCGTGGTCATGCTGCTGTGCCCGGTGGTCGGAGCCTGTTTTTTCCTGATCGGGCATGTCATCTACCGGATCTTTTTCCGGACGCCGGTGGATCTGGAAGACGTTATTTTCAGCAAGGAGCGTGTGAAAACGTATTCCTATGCGGATGAGGAGCAGGAGCGCAACATCGTGCCGCTGGAGGATGCGATCGCGGTATCGGATACGGACAGCCTGCGGTCGCTGATGATGAACGTGGTGCGCGGCGACGTGCAGGATTCCCTCGCGACGATCTCGCTGGCGCTCGACAGCGAGGATTCGGAGACGTCCCATTATGCGGCGGCCGTTTTGCAGGAGGCGCTGGACAAATTCCGCGCGGACGTGCAGAAGGGCTACCAGATGATCTTAGAGGATCCGAAGGGGCAGGCGGAGTATGCCGCCATATTGTTTGACTATATGAATCCGGTGCTGCTGCAGAAGGTGTTTACGGATATCGAGCAGATGTCGATGGTACATATGATGGACGAGATCGGGGATGCGCTGTACGAGAACAGCCGCTCCAGCCTTACCAGCGCGCAGATCGAGGCGGTCACGCTGCGACTTTTAGAAGTCTCGGATTACGAGAATTGCCGGAAATGGTGCGAGCGCGCCGAGTACATGTTCCCGAATGAACTGGCGACTTATACCTGCCAGCTGAAGCTGTTTTTCAATACCGGAAAACGGAACCAGTTTTTCCGCGTGCTGGGGGATCTTCGGGATTCCGATATCATTGTGGACAATGAGACGCTGGAATTGATCCGCGTTTTCTTATAAATCAGGAAAGGAGAAGCACAGAAGATGATCTCAATGGTAACGCTTACAATCATACAGGCTGTCAGCATCTTTTGTGCGTATACATTCCTGACGGTATGCGTTCCGGCTTTCGTCTTCGGGAAGCGCCTGTTTCACCGGCGGTTTACGGAGCGCGTGCTTTTCTATTATCTGGTGGGAAATTTCTATATCATGAATCTGGTGTTTGTGCTGGAACTTCTGCATATTTCCTACCGGCCGACGTTATTTCTGGGGACTTTTGGCCCGGCGTTTTTTGCGTATGTGAAGCTGAACGGGGTTCCGGTGAAGGAGCGCTTTTTTGCGCTGGTATCCAATTTCCGGCGGCTTTTCGAGGGGCAGATGGGACGGAAAAACGCGTGGCTTCATTTCCGCCTCTGGGCGAAAACGACGTTCGGGCCGTGGCTGAAACGCATGTGGGGCCTGTTCTGGCGAAACATCATCGAATGGGTTTTCTATGCGGCGCTGGTGGCCGTGGTCCTGTGGCAGTACGGGACGCAGATCATCACGCGTTTCGGCTATGCGGTTTCCGACCTGCCGGTACATAATTCGTGGATCAACGGGCTGTGCCAGAACGATATCTTTATCGCCGGCGTTTACCCGTTCGGCTTCCACTGTGAAGTTTATTACATGCATGAATTGTTCGGTTTCGAAACCTATGTGATCCTGCGCGTGTTCGGAACCGTGCAGAGCATCTTTATCTTTACGGCGCTTCTGGCGTTTTTGAAGCTCTGCTGCAAGACCAAATATCTGCCGTATGCCGGAACGATCGGAATCGTCGTATTCGGGGGCTTAAATTTCAGTACCTATTTCCGCTATGTGGCGGCGCTTCCGCAGGAGTACGGGATCATTTTCATTCTTCCCGGCATCTATTTTCTGTTCCAGTTTTTCGAGGAGCGGAAGAAGGAACTGGCTGAAGATCCCAAGGCGAAGCCGAAGGTTTCGCGCTACTGTCTGGTCGGTTTCGGGATGAGCTTTGCGATGACGCTTGCGGCTCATTTCTACGATACGATGATCGCCGGGCTGTTCTGCCTCGGCGTTGCGGTCGGATATATCTGGTGGATCTTCCGCAAACGGTATTTCTGGAACATCCTTTCCGCGGGGCTGTTAAGCGTTACGGTCGCCGTGCTTCCCATGCTGATCGCCTTTTTGACCGGGACGCCCCTGCAGGGCTCGCTGGGCTGGGGTATGAACATCATCAAGGGTGTTTCTTCCGAGGAGACGCCCAAACAGGAAGACGAAACGGAAACGGAAACGGAAGAGAACGGGGAGGATGATTTCTTTGAGGAGGAATTTCCGGAGGAGCCCGAGGAGCCGGATCTGTTCGAGCAGCAGGTGAACCAGATGTTTGCGTCTTTTCGGGCGTATCCGTATATCGAGCGCGGGCTGTATGCCGGGATGAAGCATTCGTACCTGGGGACGAAGCAGGAGCAGATCAAGCGGCTGATCACGACGAAAGCGGAGTTTTTCTATGATAACGCGCTGGTGCTGATCCGGAGGGATATGCTGGTGGCCGGATATGAGCCGGTTGCGCCGTTCATGCTTCTTTCGATCGGGCTTTTGTTCCTGATGGGCGTGTTTTTCTGGATCATACGGCAGACCTTTTACGGATCGAAAATGGTATCGACCGCCGTCTACATGCTGCTGATGACGACGCTTCTGATCTCCGGGCGTCTGGGGATCCCGGAGCTGATGAGCACGGCGCGGACGGTCATCTATTACGTCTATACGTTCCCGGTCGTGATCGTGATGCTGGGAGACGGCGTCTGCTATCTGGTGCGTCTGATCATCCGCTGGAAACGGAGTATGCAGATCCTTTCGCTGGCGGCGGCCTCGGCGATGCTTTACATCGAGTTTGCCGGCGGGTATTTAAAAGAGCCGTCGTCCCTTTCGACGCTGGAGACGAACGGGGCGATCATCTGCCTGACGAATATCATTGACGAGGATGAGGATAAGACCTGGACAATCGTTTCCGCGAACGATGAGCGGAACATGCTGCTCGAACACGGCTGGCATTACGAGCTTGCGACGCTGATGTACGGAATGGAGTATTACACTCCTGCAACCAAAATAACCATTCCGACGCATAACGTATACTTTTTCATTGAAAAGATCCCGGTTAATTACGCCGGTTCCTATGAGGGGAGCGGAAGGCGGGTGTCCGCGGCTCATGCGGGAAAAGCGCTTCCGTATACAAGCGGAAACGGGATGTATCTGCGGGAAAACCGCCTGATCATGATGTCGCGGTTTTATTACTGGGCGCGGGCGTACCAGAAGATGTACCCGAACGAGATGAAGGTGTATTTTGAAACGGACGATTTCATCTGCTACAAACTGGAGCAGAATATATACCGCCTGTACAATCTGGCGATCGATTATGATTTTAATACAAGGGACAGGGGGCTGGGCAGTTGAAATTCTTGGTATCGCGCAGAAATTTCATAGTGATCACGATGATGATGCTCGTGCTTTTCGGACTGTTCCAGTTTTCCCTCGTGATGAAGGATCACGGGAACCGCTACGATGTGAATGATTTTGCCGCGCAGCCGTCCTGGGATGCGGGAAGCGCCTATGAGCCGCAGGTGTGCTCCGTCGGCGAGGAGGAGCCGGACGGAAATTATATCGCGTTTATCGGGAAGAACCGCGGGGACGTTTACCGTACCGTGGAACAGTGGTGTACCTACAGCAAGCGGAACCTGATGGTCTATGCTTCCGTGGGCGAATGCCGGGTAAACCGGGAGAACCCGCCGCTGGCGATCCTGATCAACGGCGAAGAACTTAATCCGGAATCGGATACGCAGAGGTTAAAAGCGCTTTCGAATGCGCATGTCCCGATGATCTTTTGTACGATGCCGGGCGTGGATGTGATTCAGCAGTATCCGGATCTGATGACGTTTCTGGGGATCGATATGATCATGGCGGAAAGCGTGGATATCGTGGGCGTGCATATTTTCCCGGAATTTGTGCTGGGCGGGGAGACGATGTATCAGGTGCTCCGCCCTGAAGATGAAAAGAAGATGGATCTGGAACTGACGGTTCCGTGGTATCACACGTTTAACGGAACGAAATCCTATATCATCGGAATGTTTGAAGAGCAGCCCGAGGATACCGATGTCCTGCCGTCTCTGATCTGGCGCTACAGTACGGGCGACAATCAGGTATTTGCCGTCTGCGGGGATTTTATCCGGGACGTATCGGGGATGGGCTATCTGGAAGCCATGC
This sequence comes from uncultured Lachnospiraceae bacterium, assembly GCA_947593655.1. GTDB lineage: Bacteria > Bacillota > Clostridia > Lachnospirales > Lachnospiraceae > Roseburia. Next base: position 7,883 of record CANQDS010000087.1, read on the forward strand.
TGGCGGAGCTTTCCCGGTACGACATTTATCCGGTGGTCAACGCGCAGAACTGCTCGATCATTAATTTCCCGGCGCTTTCCAATGAAAATTCCGGGAAGCTTTCCGAGATCTACAGCCGCAGTATGCTTTCGCTCGACCGCGATCTGCTCTGGCCGAATCTGATCTCGGTGATGGAGGGCAGCGGGTTTTCCCCGACCTGTTTTCTTGCGCCGCAGTACACCTATTCCAAAGACGGGGAGCCGTCGGAAGAGGAACTGGTTTTTTATCTGAAACAGATGAAGGAGCAGAATGCGGAGGTGGGAATCTCTATGGAAACGCGGGAGGATGGAGCGCTTGCCCAAAAGGTGGAAGAAGACGGCAAATTTTTCGCAGAAGTCCAGAATGACTACCACTACAGTGCGCTCTATGCGAAAACCGACGAGCTGGACGAACTGGAAGGGCTGTTTTCCAATGCGCTGTTTTCCAATGTCCAGACGATCGTGACGGAAAAGACAACGGATCGGCCGCTGTTTGAGTACTGGAACGACCATGTGACGCTGCAGCAGGCGACGCAGGATGTATTTCAATATAAGTTTTCCGACGACCTGAAATTAAAGGGCTATGAAACGGCGCTGGGATACTGCAATATCCTGCTGGATATGATGGACGTGGAATGGCCCGAGGACGAAGAGGACGAGTGGCAGAAACGCTCGGAAACAGCCTCTTCCAATATCATGACGTACTGGAAGCCGTTTGAAGGGTTTGAGCGTACGACGGCGTCGGAATCGGATCTGCGCGTGCGGCGTTTTCTGGCGCTGGATTATACGGACAGCCGGAAGGAAGACGAGGACGTCATCCATGTTACGGTGGAAAATTTTGACGAGCAGGCGTTTTTTATCCTGCGGACGCATAACGAACAGATTGAAGAGATGGAGGGGGGCACCTATACCGAACTGGAAACGGGTGCGTATCTGATCGAAGCCGAAAAACCGGAATTTTCGATCTCGCTGATCACGCCGAGCGACCATGAGGTTGTGGAGTAAACGATGAGGATTTGTATGGTAGCGGAGGGCTGTTATCCCTATGTAGTAGGCGGCGTATCCGGATGGATACACAGCATGATCCAGTCCTTCCCCAATTTGGAATTTATTTTGCTGACAATTATATCGGACCGTTCCCAGAGGGGCAAGTTCGCCTACGAACTGCCGAAGAATCTGACGGAAGTGCATGAAGTCTATCTGGAAGATGTGGACTGGGGCGTCAGCACGAAAAAAAGCCGCCTAAAGCGCTTAAAGAAGAAGGAATACCGTGCGCTTCGGAGCCTTGTGCTCAACAACAACGTGGACTGGGATACGATCTTTCAGCTGTTCCACAATGAGTCGCTTTCGGTGGACGATCTTCTGATGGGGCCGAATTTCTACGCGGTGGCGCAGGAGGTTTACCGGATCAAGTATTCGCAGATCGTGTTTTCCGATTTCCTGTGGACGCTGCGCTCGATCTATCTGCCGCTGTTTCTGATCCTGAAAATGGATGTGCCGAAAGCGGATCTCTACCACTGTGTGGCGACCGGTTATGCGGGCGTCCTCGGGGCGATGGCGCAGCATTTCCACAAGTGCGGGCTGTTGGTGTCCGAGCACGGGATCTATACGCGGGAGCGGGAGGAAGAACTGATCCGCGCAACGTGGGTAGAAGGAAAATACAAGAATATCTGGATCGAGCAGTTTACGAAGATGTCCAGTCTGGCCTACGACCGTGCGGATCTGGTGACGAGCCTGTATTCCCACGCAAAGGAGCTGCAGATCGGCTACGGCTGCCCGGAGGCGAAGATCCGGATCACGCCGAACGGGATCAATACGAAGCGGCTGGAAAACATTCCGGGGAAAGACAAAGAGGATGAAGCGTTCGTCAATATCGGAGCGGTTCTGCGCGTGACGCCGATCAAGGACGTCAAGACGATGATCCAGGCGTTTACGTTCGCCAAACAGAGGGTTGCCCGCTTAAAGCTCTGGATCATGGGGCCGACGGAAGAGGAGCCGGAGTATGCGCAGGAATGTTTTGAACTGGTCGAAGCCTTAAAAGTGCCGGATGTGGTGTTTACGGGAAGGGTGGATATCCGCGATTACCTTGGAAAGATGGATATTACGATCTTAACCAGCATCAGCGAGGGGCAGCCGCTGACAATCCTGGAGGGGTTTGCGGCGCACAAGCCGACGATCGCCACGGACGTGGGAGACTGCCGGGGCCTGATCTACGGCTCCGAGGATGATTTCGGGCCGGCGGGGATCTTAACCCATATCATGAACATCGAGGAGATCGCGCAGGCGATGGTGGATCTGGCGCGTGACGAGCAGATGCGTCTGGAAATGGGCGAAAACGGCTACAAGCGCGTGATGAGCGGTTACCGTCTGGAGGATATGCACCGGACGTATGAAGAGATTTATCAGAATTTTTCCGCGGAAAAGGGCATTGATTGGACGGAAGAAGAATTCGAGATCAGAAAGTAAGGAGGCGGGCGGATCATGGCTGGAATCGGCGTAAAACTGAATAAGATCTACCAAAAGAATACCCTGACCTCCAATCTGGTCGGCTTCGGATACAGCACGGTCATCACGATCGCGCCGATGGTGCTCGTGATCGCGGCGGTTCTTCTGATGCAGGTTCTGCTGGAGGTGGCAAAAACCGGGTACGCGATGCGGGAACTTTATTCGTCCACAGTGCTTTATATCTTTATTTTCGCGCTGCTGACGGCGTCGCCGTTTAATTCGGTGCTGTCCCGCTATATTTCCGATGTCATCTACGAGGAAACCTACAGCGATATCCTGCCGTGCTATCATCTCGGACTGGTCATGAATATCATTTTCAGCAGTTTGGTCGGGATCCCGTTCTGCGTCCGCGAGTATCTGGTCGGCCATGTTCCGGTGTGGTATGTGTTTGCCGGCTACTGCGGCTATGCGGCGCTCGTCATGGTGTTTTATTCCATGCTCTATCTGTCCGTGTGCAAGGATTATAAGAAGATTTCCTTTTATTTCTTTGTCGGGATGCTGGTTACGGTGCTGTGTTCCCTGCTTTTGGGGAAAGTGCTGCACATGGAAGTGACGATCGCGATGCTGATCTCCCTCGATATCGGCTTTCTGGTCATCGCGATGCTCGAATATGCGCTGATCCGCAATTATTTCCGGGAAAACAGCGGGAAATACCGCGAAGTCCTGGCCTATTTTAAGAAATACTGGCCGCTGGTCATCACGAATTTTTTCTATACGCTGGGGCTTTACGTCCACAATTTTGTATTTTGGTCTACGGACATGCATATGGTAGTAGCGGACAGTTTCGTCAGCATGACGGTTTACGATATGGCGACATGTCTTGCGATGTTTACGAATATTTCCGCCACGGTCATCTTTATCTCCCGTGTGGAAATGCATTTCCACGGCAGATACAAGGCGTATTCCGAGGCGGTCATCGGCGGGCGCGGGATCGATATTTCCAACGCGAAGCGGCGGATGTTCCGCCAGCTTTCGGAGGAACTGTTCAATCTGGTGCGGATCCAGTTTATCGTTACGATCGTTTTGTATTTTGCCTGCATCATCCTGCTGCCGCAGTTCGGCTTCGGCGGGATCGTTATGCGGATCTATCCGTGCCTCGCGGTCGGGTATTTTATCCTGTTTATCATGTATTCGGCGATCATTTTCATGTACTATTTCAATGATCTGACCGGAGCTGTGATGACGTCGGTCATCTTCCTTAGCGTGACGTTTCTGGTAAGCCTGATCGCGGTCCACCTGTCGGAAGTCTGGTACGGGATCGGCGTCGTGGCAGGTTCGTTCGCCGGATTTGCCTGCGGCTACCACCGTCTGCGCTGGATGGAGCGCAATCTGGACGAGCATATTTTCTGCACGGGCAACCTGATCAAGAAGGGGCGGGGACCGCAGCCTTCGGGCAAGGTGTTCGACCGCTATCCGCCGCCGAAGGAAACCGGCCGGAAGAAGAGAAAGAAAAACCGGGCAGAAAGGAACGGGGAAGAAGAGAAGCGGAACGACAAGAACCGGTATGAAAAGAACCGGAAAGCAAGGAGCCGGGAAGAAGAGAAGCGGCGGAGAGAGCGTCAGAAGGAGCGCTTGCGGGAGCGGAAAGAACGGGAAAAACAAAATAAACACGAATAAAAATAGGAAAAGGGAGGAGAAAAGAAAAATGAACAGCGGGGATATTTTACGTTACATTATGATGGTTCTGGGAGTATACCTTCTGGGGGTTTCGGTACTGTCGCTGGCCAAGCGGAAAATGACGGAGCCGTTCTGTCTGGCATGGGGATTTTTCTCATTTCTGATGATCATCGGGGGGCTTTTGCTGCGGCCGACCGGATTAAGCTCCTATATCAGTGATACGGGACTTGTGATCATCCTGCTTCTGGGCGGTTTGGGACTGCTGGCGGCGTATTTTATCAGCCGCCAGATGTCGGATCTGGCGCGGAAGAATCAGGAACTGACCATGCAGATCTCGCTTCTGAATCAGGAGAATGAGCGGATCCTGGCGGTCTTGGAAGGGCTGACCGGCAAATTAAAGATCGAACTGTAATAAAATGTTACGATTCACAGCAGCGTGTTTTGCGAATGGGAGTGGAGGGCTGTGAATAATAGCAGCAATAATAATAGGAATGGCCATGAAAAAATTATTGTTTGTAATGAATACGCTGGGGCGTGCCGGAGCGGAAATGGCGCTGATGGAGCTTCTGGCAAATATCGATC
>CANQDS010000088.1 GCA_947593655.1 uncultured Lachnospiraceae bacterium
CGCAACCGCCGCGATCTGGAGAACCCGGAATTCTTAAAGATGCTGGCGTCGCTGAAAAAGGGCATGGAACTGGCCGTTTTCGGTTTCGCCATCAAGGAAGGCGAGACGTCGCCGCCCAAACGCTATACTTCCGGTTCCATGGTGCTTGCGATGGAAAACGCCGGCCAGCTGATCGAAGAGGAGGAACTGCGGGAGCAGATCAAGGGCTCCGGGATCGGAACCTCCGCCACCCGCGCGGAGATCATCAAAAAACTGGTGCGCATCGGCTATTTGAACCTGAACAAGAAAACACAGGTATTGACGCCGGAAGCACTGGGGGAAATGGTGTTTGAAGTTGTCCAGCTTACGGTTCCCGCGCTTCTGAACCCGAAAATGACGGCCTCCTGGGAAAAGGGGTTAGAAGGGATCACGCAGGGCACGGTGGATTTCTGGGAGTACCGCCGCAAACTGGAGGATTTCATCCGTCAGGAAACCGTAAAGATGATCGGACAGGACATTAAAGGCACGCTTTCGGACCGCATCAGCGGATTTGCCGGGAAAAATGCAAAAAGCGCCGGCCTGCGGAAAAAGATCGGCGCAGCCTGTCCGGTGTGCGGCGGCGATCTGGTCACGACGCCGTTCGGATATGGCTGCATCAACTATAAAAATGATAAATCAGGATGTAATTTTGCGGTCGGTGAGATCGCGGGCGTCTCCCTGTCCGAAGAGCAGATGAAAACGCTGATCGAACAGGGGCAGACGGAAACCATCCGCGGCTTTAAATCCAAGGCGGGACGGCGTTTTGACGCCCGCCTGAAGCTGGAACGGGGAGAAGATCAGAAAGTTTCCGTACGATTTGATTTTTCGGATCTGGAACCGGAGATCCTGCCGGACGTCGTCTGTCCGGACTGCGGCGGCACGATCAAAAAGACGTCTTTCGGCTACGGCTGTTCCAATTACGACGCAGCCAACCCGGAAAGCTGCCGTTTTTCCATCGGGAAGATCGCCGGAAAGCAGCTGGGCGCATCCAGCGTAAAGCAGCTGCTGAGCGCGAAAAAGACGGGCACCATCCGCGGCTTTAAATCCAAAAGCGGCAAGCGGTTCGATGCCTGCCTTGTTCTGGAAAAAGGAGAAAACGGCAGGCACAGCATTCGGTTTGATTTCGAGAATGTGGAAGCCAAAACGGTCAAAGATGTGAAATGCCCGCTCTGCGGCGGGGACATCGTCGTCACGCCGTTTGGCTACGGCTGTTCCAATTACCGGAAAGAGGAAGAAGGCAGCTGCCGCTTTGTCATCGGAAAGATCGCCAGCGTGAAATTAAAGGAATCCCAGGTCCGGGAACTGCTGACAAGGAAAAAGACCGGCGTGATCGAAGGGTTTGTGGCCAGAACCGGCATGAAATTCGACGCTCCGTTAAAGCTGACCGACGACGGGGAGATCGCATTTGATTTCCCGGAAAAGCCGAAGCCGGAAGAATCCGGTCTTTTCTGCCCGAAATGCGGGAAGCGGCTGAAAAGGGGACAGTGGCAGTATGAGTGCGAATGCGGATTCCGCTTCTGGCATACCATAGCAAAGGTGGCGCTCCCCGAGGAAACGGTGGCCGAACTTCTGGCGACCGGAAAAACCCGGCGGAAAGTGACCGGTTTTACCGCAAAATCCGGCAGTCTGTTCGACGCCTGCCTGAAATTCGAGGACGATGCGATCAAATTTGATTTTGAAAATAAAGGAGAATCATCAGAGGAGCGCCCGGCGCATGGAGCACAGGGAACAGTGGAATCAATAGAAGAGCGCCCGGAGCGCAAAGCACAGGGAACAGTGGAATCAATAGAGGAGCGCCCGGAGCGCAAAGCACAGGGAATATTAGAATCATCAGAAGAGCGCCCGGCGCGCGAAATATAGGGGAGGAGATCAACAATGGAAAATGCAAAAATCACAAATTTGTACAATTTGGAGGAGACGATCGCGGGAAGCTATCTTGCGCAGTTCACCTATCCGTGGGAGGCGCTGCAGGGCATCGCCGATTTTATCCGGGAACTTGGGCCAACGCTGGATCCGGAACGGTTTGAACAGCGGGGCGAAGATATCTGGATCGAAAAAAGCGCGACAGTCGCACCGACAGCTTTCTTAAATGGACCTTTAATTATTGATGAAGATGCAGAAATACGGCACTGCGCGTTTATCCGCGGCAGCGCGATCGTAGGAAAGGGAACGGTCGTCGGCAATTCCACAGAATTGAAAAACGTGATTTTATTTAATACGGTTCAGGTTCCGCACTACAATTATGTCGGGGATTCCATTCTCGGCCATAAATCCCATATGGGCGCCGGTTCCATTACCTCCAATGTAAAATCCGACAAAACGCTCGTTGTAGTAAAAGACAGTTGCGAGAAAATTGAAACAGGACTTAAGAAATTCGGAGCAATGCTCGGCGACGGCGTCGAGGTCGGCTGCAATTCGGTCTTAAATCCGGGCACGGTCATCGGAAGGAATACCAATATTTATCCGCTTTCGAGAGTCCGCGGCGTCGTTCCGGCGGATTCGATCTATAAGGACAAAAATGAGATCGCTGCAAAAATATAAAAATAGATGTGCAAAGCTACTAGACTTATGGAAAAAAATGTGAGAAAATATATGCAGTATGTTAAACAAAGGATATCCGGCGGGATGTTTTCTCTGGCATTTTGCCGAATAAAGGGCGTTTAACAGCGATTATGCAATTAAGCGAAAGGAGTCTTAAAATGATTTACACGAAGGAAGTTGAAAACATGTGTCCGGTTGCTAAGGGCGCAAAGCATGAACCAGCTCCGATCCCGGAAGAAGGGAAATGGGTTCATTCCAAAAAAATTGAGGACATTTCAGGTTTTACGCATGGCGTCGGCTGGTGTGCGCCGCAGCAGGGAGCCTGCAAACTTTCCCTTAATGTAAAGGAAGGAGTCATTGTAGAAGCATTGGTTGAGACGATCGGCTGCTCCGGCATGACGCATTCGGCTGCGATGGCGGCTGAGATCCTGCAGGGCAAGACGATCTTAGAAGCGCTGAATACCGATCTGGTATGCGATGCGATCAATACCGCGATGAGAGAGCTGTTCCTGCAGATCGTTTACGGACGTACCCAGAGTGCATTTTCCGATGACGGACTTGCGGTCGGCGCCGGTCTGGAGGATCTTGGGAAAGGGCTTCGTTCCCAAGTGGGAACCATGTACGCGACCAAAGAGAAAGGGGTTCGCTACCTCGAGATGGCAGAAGGCTATGTAACCGGCATTGCGCTGGATGAAGACAACGAAGTGATCGGCTATCAGTTTGTTTCTCTTGGCAAAATGACTGACTTCATCAAAAAAGGCGATGATCCGAACACCGCATGGGAAAAGGCAAAAGGGCAGTATGGCCGTGTGGCGGATGCAGCGAAGATTATCGATCCGCGTCAGGAATAATTAGAAAGGAGATACAACAACAATGGCTTTATTTGAATCATATGAAAGAAGAATCGACCAGATCAATGCTGTATTAAACAGCTATGGGATCAGCTCCATCGAAGAAGCTGAAAAGATCACGAAAGACGCCGGACTGGATGTTTACGATCAGGTTAAGAAGATCCAGCCGATCTGTTTTGAAAATGCGTGCTGGGCTTATACGGTAGGCGCGGCGATCGCAATCAAGAAAGGCTGCAGAAGGGCAGCGGACGCTGCGGCTGCAATCGGAGAGGGACTTCAGGCGTTCTGTATTCCGGGTTCCGTAGCAGACCACCGCAAGGTTGGACTGGGACATGGCAATCTTGGAAAGATGCTGCTCGAGGAGGAGACGGAGTGCTTCTGCTTCCTTGCCGGACATGAATCCTTTGCAGCGGCGGAGGGTGCGATCGGTATTGCGGAAAAAGCAAACAAGGTTCGCCAGAAACCGCTCCGCGTCATCTTAAACGGACTTGGAAAAGATGCGGCGCAGATCATTTCCCGCATCAACGGATTTACCTTTGTGGAAACCCAGTATGATTATAAAGAGGCGAAATTAAATATCGTGTATGAGAAGGCATACTCCAACGGACTCCGCGCAACCGTAAAATGCTACGGCGCCGATGATGTTCAGGAAGGCGTTGCGATCATGCATCATGAGAATGTCGGCGTTTCCATTACCGGAAACTCTACAAACCCGACACGTTTCCAGCATCCGGTAGCAGGTACATACAAAAAAGAGTGCAACGAGCTTGGCAAGAAATACTTCTCCGTAGCATCCGGCGGCGGTACGGGACGTACCCTGCATCCGGACAACATGGCTGCAGGTCCGGCTTCCTACGGAATGACCGATACGATGGGACGTATGCATTCCGACGCGCAGTTCGCGGGATCTTCCTCCGTACCGGCTCATGTTGAGATGATGGGACTGATCGGAATGGGAAATAACCCGATGGTAGGCGCTACCGTAGCGGTAGCCGTTTCGGTAGAGGAAGCGGCGAAGGCTGGGAAGTTCTAATCCAAAATCGGCTGAAAACCGCCTGGAACCCGCATAAAACGGGCATTTGCAGGGCAGATCAAATCAGATGAGAATCGGTTTGATTTGCCCTGATTTTTTTCGATTCTTGAGTTTAAGAAAAGATGCGAAGCACAAAGGAATGGCTAAGTCTATGTCAAATTTTATATTTACCGAGAAAGCGGCGAAGGCAAAACGGGCATTTGCAGGCTTGTCTTTTCTTAAAAAATCATAAAATAAAAAGCCGGAAGAAAAAGGTTGACAACTCGGGGGGTATGATAAATTTTTTTTGAAATTTATTTTCTACCATATCCAAAAGAAAGAGAGGTTTATTTTATGAGAATGAGAACAAGAAAGTTTGCAGCAAGGGCGGTTGCTTTGGCGATGGCGGCTGTAACGGTATTTTCGGTTGGAAAGCTGCCAGACGTGAAGGCGGCGGATGTAACCGATAAGGAGCTGATTGATTTAGAGTTTAGTAATGACGTTGAACAAAAGCAGGTTTCCGAGGAAGATGAAAAAGTCATTTGCGAAACGTTTGGCTATGATTTGTTTGGTGGTGTTTTTGTGGTGCCGGAAGGTACGGAAGGTTATATTGATTGGGAAAAGAGCAGCGTACTTTATGAGGATGTGCGAGATACATATGTATTTAGTCCTATTTTATCAAGAGATGAAAACGGAAAACTGGTAATCGCAACAAATGAAGATGGGTCTCTTAAGGTAAAAGAGGATACAGGGAATTATATGTCTTGGTATGAGTTTGATGATGATGAGGCAGAGAAGTGGCCAACTGTGATAAATGGCGGGTATGGCTGTTTTAGTCCTCTGAGCAAAGAAGATACATTGCAACTACCATATACGCCTTATCCTGTGCCGTTAAAATGGTGGATCAATAGCAATTTAGCCGATCCAGATCCAATGGATGATCCGGATTTTGAATGTACAGATGTATATATTATAAGGGTTGTATATAGAGATAAAGAAGAACATAACTCATACCTTGTAGATTGGTGGATTCTTCCGGAAGGCGTATCAACCGTATTAAATCTGGAAGAAGAGCAGCCGGATCCGACTCCAAGCGAGGAGAATTATACCGTTGATCTGGGGGATTCACAGACAATCTCTGCCGACGCATTTGCTGAAATCTTAGCGGAGAACGCGACAAAAGACATTATTATCAAGTCAAACAATGACGTGACGTTTACCTTTGCAAAGGGAACAATGGCAAGCGTTGACGGAAAGACCGAGTATGATTTTTCAACATCGATCAACAACACCTATGCAGATACCATGCCATACTATATCACAAAAGACAATTTTGTATCGCAGATTACTTTTAATTATTCCGGAAAGCTTCCGGCGACAGCATACATCCGTTTCTATGCAGGAACGCAGTATGCAGGAAAGACGCTTTATTATTCACTGATGAATGAGGATAAAACTTTCGCAGAAGTACAGGCGGTGGTCGTAGATGCCGATGGTTATATGACCGTAAAGCAAGACCATTGTTCCAGCTATGTTGTCACAACGACAGAGCCAAAGTCAGCAGGAAATACGGCTGATAGTAAAGACAAACCAACCGGATCTCCGAAGACAGGAGATACAACGCCGATCGCATTATACCTTGCGCTTGCAGCAGCTTTCATGGGAACGATTGTACTTATGAAGAAGCAGAAAAATGCCGGTAAATTATATTAAGAAATAACGTAACCTCAAGGGCTTCCGCTGATACAAATGTCAGCGGGAGCCTTTCATATTTTATTGACACGTGGGCATACTTTGAATATAATAAAAGTACTGAAATAAGTACTGTTTTCAGTACCGATAGAAAGGAAGTGCAGAGTATGATCGCCACAAAGCCAATGGATTTAAGGGCAAATTTAAAAAATTATCTTGATAATGCCTTTAACGGAGATCCGGTCATTGTTTCACGCAAGAATAATAGAAATGTGGTTATTATTTCCGAGCGTGAGTATAACGACATGATGAAGGCAAAGCAGAACGCGGAGTATCTTGAAAAGCTGCAGCGTGGTATTTCTGCCCTTAATGCTGGTAAGGGGATAGAACATGAGATTATTGAGGACATAGAAAGAGCGAATTTTGACGGTATAGGCAAGCCAGAACCACTAATAATCCATGCGAACAAAGAATGAATCCCCAGACTGTACGCCATTACAGTTCGGGGATTCGTTCTTTATCCAGATGGACTTGTTATTACGTTTTTGGCCACTGTTGCGGCTGGTGTAGCCTGCCACTACATCCACAAATGGTTAGACAGTGACTGCAAGGACAACGAATAGCCTACTGGGTGGTTTGCCTGTCGATACTATAGCATATGTAAAATCGGTTTGCAATATGTGTTTGGAAAAATCTCTTGATAACCTTGATAAAACACAGTATTAGGAATATAATAACATTAATAACAACTGCAAAATGACTATGTTTTGAAGTGAAAGCGGAGGTGCATCATGGCAGAGCAGGTATTGATCCAGTTTCGCGCAGATAAAAAATTAAAACAGGAAGTGACAGAGATTTACGAATCTCTTGGAATGGATCTCCCCACGGCATTGCGCATGTTTATGAATAAAAGCAGGATGGTTAAAGGAGTTCCGTTTGATGTGCGGCTTCCAGAGAATACGGTGACAAAAGCGGAAGCAATGCAGGCTTTTGAGGATTTACGTGCACAGGCTGCAGATCTTCCGGAAATGACTTTGGAGGAAATTAATGCAGAAATATCTGCGGCCAGAACTGAAAGAAAAAAGAGGTAGCGTCATGATCTGCTATGCGGTAATTGATACAAATGTTTTCATATCAGCTCTTTTGTCAAAAAATAGCGATGCTGCAACAGTAAAAGTGTTCCGGGCAATTTTTGATGGAAAAATTGTGCCGCTATATCATGATGAAATTCTGGCTGAGTATGATGAAGTGCTGCATAGAAAGAAGTTTCCTTTTCAAGAAAAATCGATACAGATGGTACTTGCGGCAGTCAAAGAGTTTGGCATAAAGGTTTTTCCGAAACCTACAGGAGAAATCCTGCTTGATATGGATGATCTGATTTTTTATGAGGTGGTTATGGAAAAACGGAACGAAGAAGCGTATCTGGTAACGGGAAATCAGAAACATTATCCAATCAGAGATTTTATTGTAACGCCAGCAGAGATGATAAGGATTATTGAACAAACGAAAGAGTGTTTATAATTCCGTTCTTTTCCGCATCTTTTCTCCTTCTCTTGATTTTTCCCCGGATATCTGTTAAACTGTCAAGCGGTCAGTTCGAAACCTTCCTGACCTAAAACAAAACTAAAGGAGACAAATGAATATGAGGAACAAAAAGGTATTATTTCTGACGCAGGCCGCGCTGATCGCGGCGATGTATGTGGTGCTGACCATGTTTGTCAGCGCATTCAATCTGGCATCCGGCGCGATTCAGGTGCGGATTTCCGAGGCGCTGTGCATCCTGCCGTTCTTTACGCCGGCGGCGGTGCCGGGACTGGCGGTCGGCTGTTTTCTGGCGAATCTGCTGACAGGCGCCACGGTTTTTGACATTATTTTCGGGAGTCTGGCGACGCTGATCGGTGCAGTTGGCACATATCTTTTGCGGAACCACCGGCTGTTATGCACGCTGCCGCCGGTCATTTCCAACATGGCGATCATCCCGCCGGTACTGCGGTTTGCGTACGGACTTACTTTTTCTTATCATGGAGCGGATCTTTCGATCCCTTTTTTTGCACTCACGGTCGGGATCGGGGAAGTGATCTCTGTCTGCGGGCTCGGAAGCCTGCTGATCCGCGTGCTGGATCATTACCGTGCGTCAATCTTTAAACAGGAAACCGTGCCGCGCGTTTAAGCGCAGGCGGGTTGAAAGGAGCCTAGTACTGTCCCGCGAACGAAGTGAGCGGATGACAGCACTGGCATCCGACAGTCTGAGTCAGATATAAACGTACGTTTATAGAGGAGGATTATTGTATGGAAAAACTGATCGACCGGATCACCGGGGAGGTAACAAAAGCATTTACGGAAGCGGGGTACGACGCCCGGTACGGAAAGGTCACGCTTTCCAACCGGCCGGATCTGTGCGAATACCAGTGCAACGGCGCGATGGCCGCAGCAAAGGAATACCGCTGTGCGCCGTTTCAGATTTCGGACCGGATCGCGGAAGCGCTTTCCGGGAATCCGATGTTTGCGGCGGCGGAATCGGTGAAGCCGGGATTTTTGAATCTGAAAGTCAGCCCGGAATATCTGGCGGAATATTTGAACGGAATGCAGGAGGAGGACGGGCGTTTCGGATGTGAGAAAACGAAGCATCCGAAGACGATCATCGTGGATTACGGCGGGGCGAACGTGGCCAAACCGCTGCACGTCGGGCATCTGCGTTCCGCGATCATCGGCGAGAGCGTCAAGCGCATCGGGCGGTTTATGGGACATACCATGATCGGGGACGTCCATCTCGGCGACTGGGGGCTCCAGATGGGGCTGATCATCGTTGAGTTGAAAGCGCGGAAACCGGAACTGGTTTATTTTGACGAATCCTACACCGGAGAATATCCGGCAGAGCCGCCGTTTACGATTTCGGAGCTGGAAGAAATCTACCCGGCGGCGAGCAAAAAGTCGAAAGAGGATGAGGCTTACAAAGAAGCGGCGATGCAGGCGACGTTTGAACTGCAGAACGGCAGGCGCGGCTATCAGGCGCTGCTTTCCCATATTTTGACGGTATCCGTCACGGATCTGAAACGGAATTACGAGAGCTTAAACGTTTCGTTCGAACTCTGGAAAGGCGAGTCGGACGCGCAGCCGTACATTCCGGATATGGTGCAGAAGATGAAGGACGACGGTTTTGCCTATATCAGCGACGGCGCGCTGGTCGTAGACGTCAAAGAAGAGACGGACACAAAGGAGATCCCGCCCTGCATGATCTTAAAATCCGACGGGGCCGCGTTGTACAACACGACGGATCTCGCCACTCTGGTATGGCGGATGCAGGATTATCAGCCGGACGGAATCATCTATGTCGTGGATAAACGGCAGGAACTTTATTTTACGCAGGTGTTCCGCTGCGCGAAAAAAACGGGCATCGTCAAACCGGAGACCGAACTGAAATTCTTAGGATTCGGGACGATGAACGGGAAGGACGGCAAACCGTTTCGGACAAGGGACGGCGGCGTGATGCGTCTGGAATATCTGGTGGCGGATATCAACCGGGAAATGCTTACCAAGATCACGGAGAACCAGAAGACCAAAGAGGATTTAAAGCTCGATTCCGAAAAAGCCGAAGAAACCGCAAAGATCGTTGCGCTTTCCGCGATCAAATACGGGGATCTTTCGAATCAGGCGGGAAAAGATTATGTGTTTGATGTCGACCGCTTTACCTCGTTTGAGGGCAATACCGGGCCGTACATCCTTTATACCATCGTGAGGATCAAATCCATCCTGTCGAAATACGAAGCGCAGGGAAAGAAGGTTTCCGATGGAAAAGGAGCGATCCTTGCCGCCCGTACCGACAATGAAAAAAACCTGATGCTGGCGGTTTCCCGTTTCAGCGCTGTGGTAGAGAACGCCTTTGAGGAAACAGCGCCGCATAAGCTCTGCACCTACATTTACGAACTTTCCAATGCGTTCAACGTGTTCTACCATGAAACGCGGATCCTCGCGGAAGAGGACGAAGAACTCCGCCGTTCGTACATCGGACTTCTTTCGCTGACGAAGGGCGTTTTAGAGGCCTGTATCGATATGCTGGGATTTTCCGCGCCGGAACGGATGTAAAACAGTCATAATTTCATAGACAAGTCATATAAATAAGTCATAGGCAGGTTGTCTGCCTGTGGCTTTTTTCTTTACCATCATTGCGGCGCAATTTTGCACGGGCGCGAAGGAGTTGGCAGGCCGGATCTGCCGCGGCAGGAAAAAAGACACGGTGCAGGGCCGGATTCGGAGGTTTGCGATGGAATTGGAATTAAAACGGATTTTTCCCGCCGCGATACGGCAGGAGCTTTCCGACGGTTATGAAAACGGACTGGAGGAAGTGCGTTTCCGTGTCGGCCGTCCCACGGAATTTCTCTATGCGGACGGGAAGATCCGGCGGCTGTCCGGCGTGGAGCAGAAAGAAGTTCTGGAAATGCTCAATTACATTTCCGGCTATTCGCTTTATGCGCTGGAAGAGGAACTCCGGCAGGGTTTTCTGACCATGCGGGGCGGGCACCGCGTCGGGATCACCGGGCGGGCGGAAACCTGCCGGGGAAGCGGAAAGATCAGCGCGATCTCCGACGTCGGCGGCATGAATATCCGCGTGGCGCACGAACGGAAAAACTGCGCCGCGCCGCTGATCCCGTTTCTTCGGGACGGCGCAAGTATCCATAACACCCTGATCCTTGCGCCGCCGGGCGCCGGGAAAACGACTTATCTGCGGGACTGCATCCGCCTTCTTTCCGAGGGCGACGCCGGGCACGAGGGGCTTAAGATCGGGCTGGTGGACGAACGCTCGGAGATCGCGGCGTGCTACCGCGGCGTGCCGCAGAACGATCTGGGGCCGCGCGTGGACGTTCTGGACAACTGCCCGAAGGAAAAAGGGATGCGGATGCTGCTGCGCACAATGTCGCCGCAGGTGATCGCCGTCGATGAGCTCGGCGGGGAAGGGGATTTTTCCGCGGTCTATCAGATCCTGTATTCCGGCGTCCGCCTGCTGGCAAGCGTCCACGCGAAAGAGAAAGGGGAACTGGAGGCCAAGCCGTTTCTGAAAAATCTGATCGGCGGAAAGCAGATCGGGCGGATCGTGGTGCTAAAACGGGAGGAAGGAGGAACGCGCCGGTTTGAGATCTACGACGGGGCGCTGGAGAGGATATGCTGAAAGGGATCGGGGCTGTCGCCATTCTGCTTGCCGTATGCGGGATCCTGTTTTCCTGGCAGGAAAGCGTCCGGCTGCGGATCGTCCGGCTGCGGGCGCTGTGTTCGTTTTACCACCGTGCGCATTACGCTTTTGAAACGGAAAAAATGCGCTGCATCGATTTTTTTGAAAGCTGCTCCGTTCCGGATCTGGTGTTTCGGGAAACGCTCTTGCAGCTTGCCGGGCTTTTAGAGTCGTTTGCCTATCCGACCGGCGAGGAAGCGTGGGAGGCCGCGTTTTCGGCAAGGCGCAGGGAATGGGGGCTTTCCCCGGAGGAGTGGGAGCTGGCGCTGATGTCCGGAAAGGCGTTTTTCGGGAAAAATCTCCGGGAAAATATCGCCCGGCTCGACGGATACCGCAGCCGGATGCTGGAGTATCTGGAACTGGAGGAAAAGAATTTCCGGGAGAAGAAAAAGGTGTTTACGCCGGCCGGGCTTTTAGGCGGGCTCATGCTGATCATCATTCTGATCTAGCGCCGGAGCGGGGGAAAGGAATCATATGGGTGTCACAATTATTTTTCGGATTGCAGCGGTGGGGATCGTGGTGACGGTGCTCAGTCAGGTTTTAAAGCACAGCGGCAGGGAAGAGCAGGCTTTTCTCTTAAGCCTTGCCGGGCTGGTCATCGTCCTGTTCTGGATCGTGCCTTATATCAGCGATCTGTTCCAGACGATGGAAACGCTCTTTACCATGTAAAAATGGCATGTAAAAAAGGGGATGTTGTTATTTTAAAGATCGGGATGATCGGGATAGCGGCGGCGTTTCTTGCGATGCCGCTCAAAAAAGAAAAAAGCGAATTTTCCATACTGATCGGAATTGCCGCCGGGCTTGTGATCTTCGTGCAGATGCTGGCGCGTATTTCCGTGGTCTCGGATTTCATCGGAAGCGTGCTGGATCGCCTTCCGGTCGAGCCGGTTTATTTTACGCAGCTGTTAAAAATGCTGGGGATCACTTATGCGGCCGACTTTTCCGCCTCCGTCTGCCGGGACGCCGGATACCAGTCGATCGCCGGGCAGATCGAGATCTTTGCGAAGATCTCCATTCTGATGCTCAGCCTTCCGGGACTGGCCTATATTCTGGATATTCTGGAGAGTTTTCTATGAAAAGGGGGATGCGGATCGCGGCGGTGGTGCTGTTTTCGGCGGCGGTGCTGCTCCTGGTCCCGGAAGCGGCAGCCGCGCAGAACAAAGCAGAGGGCGAGCAGCTCGCGCAGAACGAGGCAGAGGGCGAGCAGCTCGCGCAGAACGAGGCAGAGGGCGAGCAGCTCGCGCAGAACGAGACAGA
>CANQDS010000089.1 GCA_947593655.1 uncultured Lachnospiraceae bacterium
GTTTTACCCCGTAGCCCTGCCATGCGAACATCGTTCCCGTCCGCCCCATGCCGCACTGGATCTCATCTAAGATCAGCAAAATGTCGTTCTGATCGCAGAGTGTTCGCACGCCTTCCAAAAACGCCGGATCCGCCGGATAGATCCCGCCTTCTCCCTGCACCGTCTCCAGAAGGATCGCGCAGGTTTTCTCCGTCACCTGTGCCTTTACGCTTTCCAGATCGTTAAAATCCGCAAATTTCACGCCCGGCATCAGCGGCTCAAACGGCTCCTGATAATGCGCGTTCCCGGTCACCGAAAGCGCGCCGATGCTTCTTCCGTGGAACGAATGACGCATGGCGATGATCTCGTGCCCGGCATGGCCGTCCCGCGAAAACGCATATTTTTTTGCGGCCTTGATCGCGCCCTCGATCGCTTCCGTCCCGCTGTTGGTGAAAAATACGCGGTCCATCCCGCTCGCCTTTAATACTTTTTCCGCCGCTTCAATGATCGGCGTATTGTAATACAAGTTGGAAGTGTGGAGCAGCTTCCCCGTCTGTCGTTTGAGCGCTTCCGTATACGCCTGATTGCCGTATCCGAGCGCGCAGACCGCGATCCCCGCGGCAAAATCCAGATATTTTCTGCCGTCCGTATCGTACAGGTACACCCCTTCTCCATGATCCAGCACCAGCGGAAAACGCTGATAGGTATGCAGCAGATAATTTTCCGCGGATTCCATATAATTCTGTTTATTCATTGTAAAATCTCATCTCCTTATCTCCCAGAATCGCCGTTCCGATTCCCTTATTCGTAAAGATTTCCAGAAGCAGACAGTGCGCGATCCTTCCGTCTAAGATATGTACGCGGGAAACGCCGTTTTCGATCGCATCGATGCAGTTGTTGAGCTTCGGCAGCATCCCGCCGCCGATAAACCCGTCCGCGATCAGCGCGCGCGCCTCGGATACCGTAAGTTCGGAGATCAGCGTCTCTTTCTTCTGCGGATCCCGGTAAACGCCCTCAATATCCGTTAAAAACGCGAGTTTTTCCGCCGAGACCGCCCTTGCGACGGCGCAGGCCGCATCGTCCGCGTTGATATTGTAGCTGTTAAATTCCCCGTCCAGACCGATCGGGCAGACGATCGGCAGAAAATCCTTTTCCAGAAGATCGTATAAGATCTTGGGATTGACTTCGGTGATCTCCCCGACGAACCCGATATCCTGACCGTCCAGAAGCTTCTTTTCCACTTTCAGTAAGCCGCCGTCCTTGCCGCTGATCCCGACCGCCAGCACGCCGAGTTCCTGAACCATCTGCACCAGCGATTTATTGACCTTGTTTAAAACCATTTCCGCGATCTCCATCGTTGCAGCGTCCGTTTTCCGAAGGCCACCGACAAACTCCGCTTTCATGCCGGCTTTCTCCACCCAGCTGCTGATCTCCTTGCCGCCGCCGTGTACGATGATCGGCTTAAAACCTACCAGCTTTAACAGCGTCACATCCTGAATGACCTGCCGTTTCAGCTTCTCGTCCACCATCGCGGAACCGCCGTATTTTACCACGATGATCTTCCGGTTAAAACGCTGGATATAAGGAAGCGCCTCGATCAATACCTGCGCTTTCTCCATTACTGCCGCCATATTCTGTTCTTCCATTTTTCTCCTCCTCGTATAGACATAAATTTACATCTGACTCAGACTGTCGGATACCGGTACTGTCATCCCCTCACTCCGTTCGCGGGACAGTACCAGGCTCCTCACTGGTTAAATCGTGTGATATTCGCTTCGTTTAAGGTAAAATCATAATAATTCAGATCCTCCCGGAACGTCCAGCCCTCGCCCTGCCAGAACCGGTTCCCGATCCCGTTCTTCTTGAATGCGATCAGGCTGACTTTATTGATCTGCTCCTCTTTCAGCGCCCTCATGCAGGCGACCGCCATAGATTTTCCGATCCCGCGGTTGCGGTAATCCTCATGCACGCACACATGGTAAAAACAGCCGCGCCGCCCATCGTGCCCGCACAGGATCGCGCCTACGACCTTCTTGTCCTGCACCGCGACCACGCTCGTGGAAGGGTTCCTCTTTAAAAAACGTTCCACGCCCTCTCTGGAATCGTCGATCGAACGGATGCCGAACCCGTGGATACTCATCCACAGCCGGTAAACCTCGTCATAATCCTCCGGTTTCATCGTGCGAATCTGATAATCTGCCATTTCTTTCATCCCCTTTTTTGCGTCCTTATCCTACTATAGTATACCTTTCCGATTCCGTAAAGAGAAAAATTTGACAAATTTATGAATATTTATTCATTCAAAATGTATATTTTTTCACTTGCGTTCTATCCGGCGTTGTTGTATAGTAAATCTAACGCAGAAGATCTGCAATATTTTCAGAAAGGATTTTAAGGTTATGAAAGAAAAAGTTGTATTAGCGTACTCCGGCGGCCTGGATACCACCGCCATCATCCCGTGGTTAAAGGAAAACTACGATTACGAAGTCATCTGCTGCTGCATCGACTGCGGCCAGGGCGAAGAACTGGACGGACTGGAAGAACGCGCCAAGTTATCCGGCGCTTCCAAATTATACATCGAAGACATCACGGACGAGTTCTGCGACGAGTATATCATGCCGTGCGTTCAGGCGGGCGCCGTTTATGAGAACAAATACCTGCTCGGCACGTCGATGGCGCGGCCGGGAATCGCCAAACGCCTTGTGGAAGTCGCAAGGAAAGAAGGCGCGACCGCGATCTGCCACGGCGCGACCGGGAAAGGAAACGACCAGATCCGCTTCGAGCTCGGCATCAAAGCGCTGGCTCCGGATTTAAAGATCATCGCTGCATGGCGCCAGGATTCCTGGACAATGCAGTCCCGCGAGGAAGAGATCGAATACTGCCGCCAGCACGGCATCAACCTGCCCTTCTCCGCGGATAACAGCTACAGCCGCGACCGGAACCTGTGGCACATCAGTCACGAGGGACTTGAGCTCGAGGATCCCGCGAACGAGCCGAATTACGACCACCTTCTGGTGCTCGGCGTCACCCCGGAGAAAGCGCCGGACGAAGGCGAATATGTGACCATGACTTTTGAAAAAGGGATCCCGACGTCGGTAAACGGCAAGGAAATGAAAGTCAGCGACATCATCCGCGAATTAAACCGCCTCGGCGGCAAGCACGGCATCGGAATCGTTGATATCGTGGAAAACCGCGTTGTCGGCATGAAATCCCGCGGCGTTTATGAGACGCCGGGCGGAACGATCTTAATGGAGGCGCACGCACAGCTGGAAGAACTGGTGCTTGACCGTGCAACGATGGAAGTCAAGAAGGAAATGGGCAATAAGATGGCCCAGATCGTTTACGAAGGCAAATGGTTCACCCCGCTTCGGGAAGCCGTTCAGGCGTTTGTAACCTCGACGCAGGAATATGTAACCGGCGAAGTCAAATTCAAGCTCTATAAAGGAAACATCATCAAAGCCGGAACCACTTCCCCGTATTCGCTCTACAGCGAGTCGCTCGCGAGCTTCACGACCGGGGAACTGTATGACCACCATGACGCCGAAGGCTTCATTACCTTATTCGGGCTTCCGTTAAAGGTTCGCGCCATGAAGATGCAGGAATTGAACAAAAAATAAAAACGGGAATTACGCCGAAAGAGGGTGCCCCGAAAGTCATGGGACTTAAGGGGCGCCCTCTTTTTTACCATAGTATGCAGAAAGGCTGCCGGCGGCAGGCTTTCTGTATAAATAAAAGCTATATGGAAAACATTTCTTGCAACATCGTCATAAAAATTACCGCCTTTTTCCATTCTAACTGCATAAAATCCAATCAGTAAGCCACTTTTTAGTTGTTTTATTATACAATCTCCGATACTTCTTCCCATTCTCCGTCTTGTAATACCACACAAGATCATCTCTCATCGGTACGATCGTTCCACTCTCCCCGGCAATTACCGCCTCCGCCGCCTGAAAATGTTCCAGCTGCGCCCCTCCGCTATACGGAAGCACCAGTGTTAATGCGGTCAAAGCCGCTCCAACCCATAATTTCTTTTTACTCATCTTGAATTCTCCTCTCTTTGAGCCTCTTCGGCCTCTTCCAGACTCTCATATACCGGAAGCTTCTCAAAACCAAGCAGATCGTCCACCGTACAGAGGTAGCCTTCCTCCGTCAGATACACTTCATACTGGCTGCCATTCTGAATCAGATACGCATTCTCCGGAGTGATCGGCGTCCCGCCGCCCGGAGGCGGATCCGTACTCGTTGCATCAACAACAACCGTCGTGGTCAAAAACAGCACCAGCACCGCACCTGCGATAAACACGGTCTGCAGGCGCCGGGACAGATGGTATCCGTCCGAGAACAGCCGGATCCTCTGCTTCAGCTCTCCGGCCCTGCTGTTATTAAACGGAGTCCCGAGCACCATGCTCTTCTGCCGGCTCTTCACCGCCGTATCAAACAGACACTCCATATAAGCAAGCTGATCCTCTTCCGAAAGCGCTTCCGCAAGCCGCGCATCGTTCCGCACCTCGATCAGATGGAAAAATTCCCTTTTCAAAAAAAAGAAGACCGGATTCCACCAGAAACAGGTGCAGAGCAGATCGAGCAAAACTTTCCAGAAGATATCCCCGCCTTTCCGGTGCATCAGTTCATGCTGGATGATATATTCCAGCTGCTGTGTGCTGTAATCCATTTCCGGCAGAACCAGCCGCGGATTCCTCCATCCGGTCAGATACGGAGAAACCGCATCTTTGACCACTACCGCCGAAACCGCTTCTGCTTCCGCTCCCGGCGCTTCCAGCCCGTTTTCCCGGCAGAACTCCGGCAGCGGCTGAAAATCCAGCAGGGACACATACGACTGCAGCTTCCGGTAAACCCATACTTTCCGGATCAGCAGATACAGCACGCCGCCCGCCCATACCATCAGAAGTACGTGCCGTACCATGATCTCAACCGGCGCTTCGATCAGAACGATCTCAAATAAGAGACGGAACGGTGTCAGAATATCTTCCACATAAAAGTTGTATGTATATGGAAATTCCACCGGAAGAAGCATCCTGAAAACCACCATAGCCAGAACAATGATCCCGCAGGTCGGCCCGATCTTCCGGAGAAACGCTGTCTTTCTCAAAAGAAGCAAAACGAGCGCAGCCACAATCGAACCAAACAGGAATATGTTCAGCACCGAAGCAACGGTAAACTGCATTTTATACGTCCTCTTTTGTGATCTGCTTTCTCTTCTGATCGATCAGACGCTTCATTTCGTCGAGATCTTCCACGCTGACACCGGTTGAGCCGTTGCCTAACAGTGCTGCCGTAATTCCCGGCAGATCCGCTTTCTTTGCATTAAACAAAAACTGCTGCAGACGCTTGTATTCCGCCGCCAGATACTGCTCTTTCGTAAAGCAGGTGCGGAAAGTCCTTGCATATTTGCTGTTGACCAGCACGAACTCGTCGATCACAATTGCATTCTTTCCGATCAGATGCTTGACAGACTGTGAGATCGACGGAACACTGAGCTTATCGTCTTTCAGATGCGTACCCATTTCCTGAATGGTGATCCCTTCATGATCCCACAGCACTTTCATGATCTTGATTTCCAGATCTGTTAATCTTGCAATTTCTTTCATTTTAACTGTCCTCCAGTATTTTTATTTATATCTGGTTTCATTATACACTTATTGTTTAATTATATCAATATTAAATTTGAAAACAACGAAAAAAATCAGAAAATTATGCCCTATCCCTGTTTCTTGATGACTTTTACGATCTCTTCTTTCAGATTATAAGCCTTATCCTTCATTGAACGGTTCGCCGTCTGCGAAACCAGGATCCCGGATACATAACGGGAAGCAACGTCGTACTTGCCGAGGCCGAACGCCATCTCCGCGATCAGAATGTCCATCGTGTTCTGATCCATGCCGCAGATCGGATACATTTCCGAAGCCATCGCCTTAACGAAGCCCTCGTATGCCTGCTCGTAAAACGTCCGCTCCTCCTTGCGCGCCTCCTGTACGCTTGCGGAATCTTCCGTTTCCCCTTCCGCAAGCAGTTCTTCGCACTTGCTGCGGCACAGCCAGGCGATCTTTAAGCAGTTATACGCCTTCTCGCTGGTCTGCCCCTTCTTTACGACCGTATTGAAAAGCGAAAGCTTATAGCGGTCGATCGCCATATCATAGCTGTAATACGATTCCAGCGGCTGCATGATGTGATCCTCTTCCATGAATTTGGAGCTGACCTCCTGCAGGATCAGTTTGCGCTGCATCGAGGAAATATGTTCAAAATAACGTGTCATTGCCGTATATCCGCAGTACGGGCAGGAATAAACCTCGTATTTCAGCGTATCGATATAGCTGAAATGCGGACGCAGATCCGCATCCGGCGGAAGACGGCGGAGCTTGGAGGTTTTCACTGCACGGATGGGGAACGGCTTCTGGCAGACCGGACATTCGATCGTCTTATCGTACAGAAAATCCGCCTCGGTCAGCTCCTGTGCCGGTTTCGGCGTCGGTGCCTGCTGCTGCGGCTTCGTCCCCGATCCCTTCTCATAAAGTTTCTCCATATCCATCTGATCTGCTTTGATCCCAAATTTTTCCAATCCTGACATTAATCCCATTTGATTTCACCTATCCTTAATTTACTGGCATTTTAAAAGAACTCTTTAACGAAACGATGCGGTTAAACACCGGCTGCTCCGGCCTGGAATCCTTCGCATCCGCACAGAAAAAGCCCTGCCGCACAAACTGGAAGCTGTCATAGGCTTTCGCCTCTGCCAGCGCCGGTTCTGCGATGCAGCCGCTTTTAACGGTCAGCGAATTCGGATTCAGATTCAGGCTTCCGTCTTCATTATACACCCCGAGCTCCTCGTCGACAATATTTTCATACAGGCGGACGGTCACTTTTTTTCCATGTTCCGCAGAAACCCAGTGGATCGTTCCCTTGATTTTCCGTCCATCCGGGCTGTTTCCGCCCCGTGACGCCGGATCATAGGTACAGTGGATCTCCGTCACTTTCCCATCCGCGTCTTTGGAAAAGCTCTCGCATTTCACGATATAGGCGTTCATCAGGCGCACTTCGTTGCCCGGAAACATGCGGAAGTACTTTTTCGGCGGATTTTCCATGAAATCCTCCCGCTCGATATACAGTTCCCGCGTGAACGGAACTTTTCGGCTTCCCAGTTCCGGATTTTCCAGATTGTTGTCAACATCCAGATATTCCGTCTGCCCTTCCGGGTAATTGTCGATAATGACTTTCACCGGATCGAGAACCGCCATCATGCGCGGGCGCTTCATCTTCAGATCTTCGCGGATGCAGTATTCCAGCATCGCATAATCCACGGAACTGTTTGCTTTGGAAACCCCGCACAGTTCCACGAAATTCCGGATGGATTCCGGCGTATAGCCCCGCCGCCTGAGCGCCGCGATACTGACCAGCCGCGGATCGTCCCAGCCGTCCACGATCCCCTCTTCGACCAGCTTCTTGATATAGCGCTTGCCGGTCACGACGTTTGTCAGGTACATTTTGGCAAATTCGATCTGCTTCGGCGTGCCGCTCTCTTCCGTCCGGTATCCCAGTTCCGTCACCACCCAGTCGTAAAGCGGCCGGTGGTCTTCAAATTCCAGCGTACAGATCGAATGCGTGATGCCCTCGACCGCGTCCTCGATCGGATGCGCGAAGTCGTACATCGGATAAATGCACCATTTGTCGCCGGTATTGTGATGCGTCATGTGCGCGACACGGTAAAGCACCGGATCCCGCATATTGATATTGGAAGAAGCCATATCGATCCGCGCACGCAGCACCTTGCTCCCGTCCTCGAATTTCCCGTTCTTCATATCCTCAAAAAGCGCCAGATTCTCTTCCACGCTGCGCCCTGCATACGGATCTTCCCTCCCCGGTTCGGTCAGCGTGCCCCGGTATTCACGGATCTCATCCGCGCTTAAGTCGGAAACATACGCTTTTCCTTTCCGGATCAGCTTAACGGCCGCCTGATACATCTCCTCGAAGTAATCCGAAGCGTAAAACAGGCAGTCTCCCCAGTCCGCGCCGAGCCATTTCACATCCTCCATGATGGACTCCACAAACTCCGGCTTCTCTTTGGTCGGATTGGTGTCGTCGAAACGGAAGTGGAATTCCCCGCCGTATTTTCTGGCAAGGCCGTAATTCAGCAGGATCGACTTGGCATGTCCGATATGCAGATAACCGTTCGGCTCCGGAGGGAAGCGCGTCCTGACCGTTGTACAGTGCCCCTCGCTTAAATCCTTCTCGATGATCTGCTCGATAAAATTCTTAGAAACATTTTCATTCTCCATTTTCCTACTCCTCTATACTAGGTAAGTTGATATCTTACTCAAACTGTCGGATGTCAGTGCTGTCATCCGCTCACCCCGTTCGCGGGACAGTACCAGGCTCCTCTATAAACGTAAGTTCATATGCCAATGCTGTCATCCGCTCACCCCGTTCGCGGGACAGCACCAGACTCCTTGTTTACCGCAAGATATGCTGATGCGAATAAATATGATCTTCACAATATTCGTAATTGCCCGCACATTTCGAACAATATCTGAAATTCAGTTCCGGATGATCGAGTTCGGTCCGTCCGCAGACCGCGCATTTGTGGCGGGCAATCCCGGATCCTGGACGCGGCTCATGAAACTGCGCCTGAAATTCCCGTCTGCGCTGCTTCTGCCGCCGGGACAGATGCGGCTTGGAACAGACGAAAAACAATACCAGATTTAAGACCGCAAAAACGATCTCCGTGCTGTAGACAAAGCCGATGGCCCAAAATCCGTTTAAGAACCCGATGCGGAAATACGAATACACTTCATAAGCCAGATCCACGACATAGATCAGAAGCATCCACTTCATCCGGATCGGGAGCACAAACCAGATCCGCACCTCAGCATCCGGGATGCAGACCGCCAGCGCCATAAACATGGACAGCAGAATATAATAGGTAGAAAGATATACCGGAAGCCTTGTAAAGGCGTACACCAGAAGCCCGCCGATATCGCTTAAAAGAATCCCGCCGATGATATAGACATTCATCCGGAATGTGCCGATGAACGCTTCCAGCGTCTGCCCCATCGGGATCAGGCAGACCAGAAAAAGGGCCACGAGGAACACATTCCCGGCCGGCGGCATCGAAAATACCCAGGTAACAAGCCGCCAGATCTGCCCGTGCAGGATCCCGGCAGCCGAAAACTCCAGATATCCTGATACAACCGGCAGGATCAGCCGCAGCAGATAACCGGCCGCGATCGCGATCACCAGATAACGGGGCATGTTGGGAACTGCGTATCTGCCCCACTTTTTTTCCAATTTCCTCATCCAGTTCATAAAAAAGCCTCTGTCTTTCATATATTTAAAACGACTAAAACCATTATACGGGTTTATGGATTTTTGTCAACGCGCCCGGCGCTTCTTTTCAAATTCTTCTCAAATTCTTTAGAATCTTTAGAAATAGTTACCATTGTTTTTTGTCATATCGTGTCGTATAATGGAGCAGACGTCAAAAATGACAAGACAGAAAACGGAGGATGATTTATGCAGAACAATACCTTACATAAGCTCGGAATTGATATCGGTTCCACTACCGTAAAGGTTGCCGTGCTGGATGAAAAGGACAACCTTCTTTTTTCCGATTATGAACGTCATTTTGCCAATATCCGGGAGACGCTCTCCGGGCTTTTAGCAAAAGCGCTGGAAACGCTCGGCGACCGCAGGGTTTCCCCGATGATCACCGGTTCCGGCGGACTGACTCTGGCAAAGCATCTGGAGGTTCCGTTCGTACAGGAAGTGATCGCCGTTTCGACTGCGCTGCAGCACTACGCGCCGCAGACGGACGTCGCGATCGAACTCGGCGGCGAGGATGCGAAGATCATCTATTTCGAGGGCGGAAATGTCGAACAGCGGATGAACGGGATCTGCGCGGGCGGCACCGGTTCCTTCATCGACCAGATGGCTTCCCTGCTCCAGACGGACGCTCCCGGCTTAAATGAATATGCAAAGAATTTCAAGGCGATCTACCCGATCGCCGCGCGTTGCGGCGTGTTTGCCAAGACCGATATCCAGCCGCTGATCAATGAAGGGGCGACGCGGGAGGATCTGTCCGCTTCGATCTTTCAGGCAGTCGTCAACCAGACGATCAGCGGACTGGCCTGCGGCAAGCCGATCCGCGGCCATGTGGCATTTTTGGGCGGCCCGCTGCACTTTTTATCGGAATTAAAACAGGCGTTTATCCGCACGTTAAACCTCGATAAGGAACATGCGCTTACACCGGACAATTCCCACCTGTTTGCGGCCATCGGCTCCGCCTTAAACTATAAAGAAGATACCGAAACGACGCTCGGACATCTGGTGGAGCGCCTTTCTTCCGATATCCATATGGAATTTGAAGTCGCCCGCTTAGAACCGCTCTTTGCCGATCAAGAGGCTTACGACGCGTTTGCGGCGCGCCACGGCAGCAACCATGTACAGACCGCGGATCTTTCCTCTTATAAAGGGGACTGCTATCTGGGGATCGACGCCGGTTCCACAACGACAAAAGTCGCGCTCGTCGGCGAGGACGGCTCCTTATTATACTCGTTTTACAGCAACAATAACGGCAGCCCGCTTGCTACCGCGGTCAAATCCATTCAGGAGATCTATTCCCTCCTGCCGGAGGGCGCAAAGATCGTCCATTCCTGTTCGACGGGATACGGCGAAGCCCTGTTAAAAGCGGCGCTGATGCTTGACGACGGGGAGGTGGAGACCGTCGCCCACTACTACGCCGCGGCCTTTTTCGATTCGAAGGTGGACTGCATTCTGGATATCGGCGGTCAGGATATGAAATGCATCCGGATCAAGAACCAGACGGTAGACTCGGTGCAGCTGAACGAAGCATGTTCCAGCGGATGCGGCTCATTTATTGAGACTTTTGCAAAATCGCTGAATTTTTCCGTACAGGATTTCGCAAAAGAAGCGCTGTTTGCCCAAAATCCGATCGACCTCGGCACGCGCTGCACGGTTTTTATGAATTCCAAAGTCAAGCAGGCGCAGAAGGAAGGGGCGAGCGTCGCCGATATTTCCGCGGGGCTGGCTTATTCCGTAATCAAAAACGCGCTGTTTAAGGTCATCAAACTTTCCGACGCGAAAGACTTAGGCGAGCATATCGTCGTTCAGGGCGGCACGTTTTACAACGATGCGGTGCTCCGCAGTTTCGAAAAGATCGCAGATGTCCATGCAACCCGCCCGGATATTGCCGGGATCATGGGCGCTTTCGGCGCGGCGCTGATCGCGCGGGAACGCCACGAACCGGGACAGGCCAGCGGAATGCTTTCGATCGAACAGATCAATGCGCTGACCTACTCTACGAAACTTACACGGTGCCAGGGCTGCACGAACCACTGTCTTCTGACCATCAATAAATTCTCGGACAACCGGCAGTTCGTGACGGGAAACCGCTGCGAGCGCGGCCTCGGGAAAGAAAAGAATAAAGAAAATATACCGAATCTCTTTGAATATAAGAACGAGAAGCTGTTCTCCTATCCGGTGCTTTCCCCAAAGGAAGCCGCCCGGGGAACCGTGGGCCTTCCGCGCGTGCTGAATATGTATGAAAATTATCCGTTCTGGGCCGCTTTCTTTACGAAGCTGGGCTTTGCCGCGGTGCTCTCGCCGCAGTCCACGCGCAAGATTTACGAACTGGGGATCGAGTCGATCCCCAGCGAATCCGAGTGCTATCCGGCGAAACTGGTGCACGGGCATGTGGCATGGCTGATCCACCACAATGTGGATTTTATTTTCTACCCGGCCGTTCCGTATGAACGGCGTGAATTTCCGGACGCCAACAACCACTACAACTGCCCGATCGTTACCTCGTATTCGGAAAACATCAAAAACAACGTCGAGGAGATCACCGACGGGAAAGTCCGCTTCTTAAACCCGTTTATGGCGTTTACGAATGAAGAAGTGCTCGCCCGCCGGTTAGTGGATGTTTTTACAAAGGAATTTCAGATTCCGGAGGCCGAGATCCGCGAGGCGGTATCGGAAGGCTGGAAGGAACAGGAGCTTATGCGCCTTTCCATGCAGAAAAAGGGCGAAGAAGTGCTCCGTTACATGGAGGAAACCGGGCGCAGGGGCATCGTCCTCGCGGGACGCCCGTACCACGCGGATCCGGAGATCAACCACGGGATCCCGGAGCTGATCAACTCTTACGGGATCTGCGTTCTGACGGAAGATTCGGTTTCCCATCTGGGATTTCCGGAGCGCCCGCTGATCGTG
>CANQDS010000090.1 GCA_947593655.1 uncultured Lachnospiraceae bacterium
GTTTCCAGGCTGCCCTCTACGGAATTTTCATACTGCGCCGTCAGATTCCGCGATGCGCTGACGTATGAGATCACGCCCAGCAGCACCATCAGAAGCACCGGGATCAGAAACGAGCCGACCAGCCGGTAAGCGATTTTTCCTGTCTTTTTCACACGAACCCTCCTCTCGTATAAACGTAAGTTTAGATCTGACTCAGACTGCCGGATGCCGGTACTCTCACCCGCTCACTTCGTTCGCGGGACAGTATCAGGCTCCCGGGGATCTTCCCTTACTTCGCCGCGATCACAGAAACCAGATAGAACGGAAGCGCATCGTCCTCATGCGCCTCATCCAGCGTCAGGACGATCCGGTGCATGCCGTACTCCATATGTTCCGTAATGGTCGTAAGCTCCAGCTTATCGCCCCACACTTCATCAAAGCCCGCATCCAGAAAGACCGCGCCGCTCTCGTCGCCGTCCACGACCGCCTTTGCGACTGGCGCCGGTTTCTCCCGCGTCTTCCGGTACTGCACGGAAAAACCGCTGCACTCCGCTTCAAATGTGATGGAAGCGCCCTGTTTTTCCGCCGTCCAGCCGCGCTTAAACCAGTCGGTGATATCGGTCTGCGCGCTCGGATCCGCCGTAAAGCCCTCGCATATGGGCGCGCTGTTGTCATTGCGGAAGCGCACGGAATGTTCGTAGCTGTTCTGCGTCAGAGCCTTTGGCATCTCCGGTTCCTCTTCTTCCGCCTCGCTCATGTGCAGGCGCACATCTTCCAGAAATCCGGTAATGACCGAAGCGACAAGCGCGTGCCCTTCATCATTCGGATGCAGGTCGTCCGGCGTGATTTCTGAATCCATGATCCTTCCGGAAACGATTTCTGGGTAAATGCTGCTCTGCATACTCACGCCCGGCAGATCGTAATGCCGCCCGATCTTGGCGTGCTGAAACTGCGCGTTTCCGCCGGTGTTGTAAAAGACGTTGTGAACCAGAAGCACCGCCGGTTTCGTCTCGGAACCGTATATTTTCCGCACGACGCCCTCGTAGGTTTCGAGGAAATGCTCATCGCTGTCGTCGTTGACCGAAAATTCAATAATGGCAAAATCCGGCTGTTTCGAAAGCAGATCCTCATTGGCCCGCGCCGCGCCGAACTGCGAGGAGGTTCCGCCGATCCCCGCGTTGACATAAGTAAACGATGCGGACGGAAACGCCTGTTTCCACCACTCAAACACATGGTACGCATAGCAGCGCTCCGGTGCTGTCGCAAGCGAGCCCTGCGTGATCGAGCCTCCGATAAAACCGATCGTAAGCTTTGCTCCGTGCTCCGCGGCTTTCATCAGCTTTTTCAGCCGCGCCTGGTTTCCCCTGTTGGAAACGCCTTTTCTCCAATCAATCTGATAACTCATCCATATACCACCTTTCTTCAATGTTTTTCCCTTCCATGCAGCAGCGCTTCGCCGTCTCCCGGATCCGGTGCGCCTTGTCGCAGACGTCCTCGGCAAGGCACTCGCCCTTCGGCACATGGTAAATGCCCGCATAAACCTTCATCCGGCACTGGCGGAAGCTCTCTTCGAGCATCGCTTCAAACGTCACCGCCAGATGGTTGATCCGTTCCGATACGCTTTCCTCCCGCGCATTGAGCAGCAGAAAGAAATCGTCGCCTTTCAGATGGCAGGTAAATTCCTCGGCTTTTAAGATCTTCTTGATGTAGGACGCAAAATTCTTAATGATCTCGCTGCCGTATGCGATCCCGTATTTTTCATTGGCCTGTTCCAGGCCGTACAGCCCCAGCATAACGACGGCGTACTCTCCGCTCTCCTTTAACAGGCACTCGGACAGGCGGACCGCAAAATACTGGAAATGCAGCATCCCCGTCATCTCATCCAGCCCGCCGCGCTTCTTTACGAGCGCGGAAATGTCGCGCCATGTGATCAGCCGCGTCCCTCCGGGACCGCCGTTTAAATGCTGCACGTTGACTTCGTAATTCCTTCCGAGGTTATCTTTGTAGATCTCGACCATGTAATCTTTTTTCCGGTTTTTCCCCATCTTAAGCGGACAGTCCGGACAGGGTTCCTGCTTCCCCATGATCGCGGCATAGCAGGTTTCTTCCTTCGAATACCACGGAAAGAGGTTTCGGATCCCCTTCCCGGCGTAGCAGAGGCGGTACGTCTCCGGTTCCACCGCATAATACGCGATCAGGTTTCCCTCGAGCATCCGGTTTAAGTACCAGAGCTCCCGGCTCTGTTCTTCCAGAAGTTCCTCACGGCTACCGGAAGCGTGCTCCTCTTCCTTTGGCGCATCCGCCGCCGGATCCGTCCGCGCCGTGCGTTTCGTCCCGTCCGGTTCCGGATAGACGGCGTTTTTCTCGTAAAAATGGAAATTGTTCTTTCCGCTCCGCTTCGAGGCGTAGAGCGCAAGATCCGCTTTCCGGTAAAGTTCCTCGTAAACATCGGCGTCGCCCGGAAAGCGCGCGATCCCGATGCTTAACTTCAATTCCATGTCTTCTTTCATCTGCGTATTCTGCGCTTTGAAATGGATCCTCTGCGCGATCTCCTGCGCCTCTTCCCGGCTTGAGCGCATTTTCGCAAAAAGACAGAATTCGTCGCCGCCGATCCGGCCGACGATGTCCCCGTGGGATGAACTGACCGTCAGGATGTTCGCCACCTGCTTTAACACGAAATCGCCGTACAGATGCCCCCATGTATCGTTGACGTTCTTGAAATCATCCACGTCCACGATAAAGAAGATCCCGCCGTCTTCCGCTTCCCCTCTCTGGAAATTCTCCATATATTGAGAAATCAGCTGCTTTGTCATTTCCTTGTTGTAAAGGCCGGTCAGGGAATCCCGCTGCGCCATCTGGCGCAGTTCTTCGTTGCTGCGTTTCTCCTGTGAGACGTCCAGCGTCTTTCCCACCACCTTAACCGGGCGGTGCTGCCGGTCGAACACCGTCTCTCCGACATAGCGCAGCCAGACGAACATCGACTCATCCGTTACCTGACGGATATCGTACTGGAAATGCTCCTCGCCGCGGTCCATGCTTTCGCAGTAAGCGTCGAAGATCCCCCAGTCGTCCGGATGCACCAGATTCCAGCCGTGCATCGTCTTCTGGTAGTCTTCGATCTCCATATTGGTTTTGCTGTATTTCCCGTCCAGTTTCCGGCTTAAAACCAGCCGTTTGGAAGCGATCTCGTACTCCCACAGGGCGCAGTTCGTATATTCACGGACGATGTCATATTTCTTCCGTTCTTCTTCCAGTTCCATTTCCAGCCGGGCAATCCGCGCTTTCATTTCCTGTTCGTTCAATCCTCGTCCTCCCAGATGCCTGCTCCCAATCCTTCGATATAACCGCTTAATTCTTCCGCCATCTGCTCCGCCTCCGGGATCCGGATATGCCCCGGCGTTCCCGTTCCGTTCTTCGAATACAGGAAATGGTGGATCTTCGGATCCTCCAGCCAGCCGCAGACCTCTTCGATGGAGCGGTCCCAATTCTCATGGTGCTGCAGAATGGTCGTCGCCAGAATGATCTCCGCCTTCGGATAGATCGCGCGCAGCTTTTCGATGAAACGGCGGTAGCGTTCCCGCCAGAGGCAGGCCTTCTCCCCGCGGAAATCCTCCGCCATATAATCCTGCGGATGGCTGTCGTTCTGCCCGATCGCAACGATCACCACATGCGGCCGGAATTTTGAAAAATCCCATGTCTTCGATACGCCGAACGCCGGATTATACTGAATCTTGTCGTACACCGACTCCATCCCGATAAAGTCCGGATCCGAAAACCATCCGGTGCCGTCCATCAGGGCGATGCCGCCCTGTGCGATGTCGTGCAGACAGGCATTCAGCCGCCGCGCGGTGATCCACGCATAGGAACCGTAGCTGTTGGAAAATTCCCCCTGATGCTCGGGATCGCATTTTCCCGCATAAGCAACCGCTTCCGACACTTCCCCGGCCGAAACGCTGTCCCCGTAGACTTCGATCCTGCGCCGCGGAAGCTTGGGCGGCGGCAGCACTTCGGCGGTATCGTCGATCTCAAAGCCATAGAAGCGGAACATATGGCAGGAATCCTGCCGCTTAAAGAGCATGGCCTCATGCTCCGTATCCAAGAGGTCCTTACCCAGCACCAGCGTCTGTTTCTCATTTTCCGTCTTGGAAAGCAGGAATTTCTGTTCCTGCCCGTCGATGATCACGCCTAAGTAATTGTCCCAGTAATTGCAGCGGTTGCTGACCACAGCCGTAAGGCTCGTCCCGGTAAAGCGCACGGAGACATAGCTGCAGGGATACACAAATTCCGGCGCTTCTTTTTGCTCAAAATCAATTCTCCCGCAGTACACAAGCCGCGGATCGTCTGCCATGATCTTCATAAGAATCATCTCCCATCTGAATATAAATGGAACGGGCTGACATATCAGCCTGAAACGGCCACATGAAAGCCCGTTGAATTCCAACACTTTTTAAGGAGGGCTCCCGGAAACCGCCGCAGCGGCTCCCGGAAGTCTGTGCCCCAGGGGCACGTAATATGAAAAAGAAAAAGTTAAAGAAGTTACCGTTTTCCGATTTCGGTGTCGGCAGCCGTTACCACGCTGTGATCCTTGATATAATCGATGATCAGATCCAGTTCGGTAAACGCCAGCCCGACATAACTGTCGGCCGCACCATAGTAAATTGCGATCTTTCCTGTCTTGCTGTCGTGGATCGTCGCGCACGGGAAGCATACATTCGGCACAAAGCCGCGCTCCTCGTACCACTCTTCCGGCGTCAGCAGAAACGTCTCGCAGCGGTACTTCACGATCGAAGGATTGTCGATATCCAGGATCGCCCCGCCGATCGAATACACATAGCCGTTGCAAGTGCCGGTTACGCCGTGATAGAACAGCAGCCAGCCTTCGCTTGTTTCGATCGGAGCCGCTCCGCCGCCGATCTTGACATTCTCCCACCATTCCGAGCCTTTGCCCATGACATGGCGGTGTCTGCCCCAGTAAACCAGATCCGGGCTTTCGCTGAGGAAAACATCTCCGAACGGCGTGTGCCCGCTGTCGGACGGACGGGACAGCAGCATGTATTTTCCATTGATCTTCCGCGGGAAGAGCACCGCGTTCCGGTTAAACGGAACAAACGGGGATTCCATCCGCGTAAACGTCTTAAAGTCCGTCGTTTTCGCCATTCCGATCGATGCGCCGTAGCAGTCCTGGCACCAGATGATATAATAGGTGTCCTCGATCTTAACCAGACGCGGATCGTAAGCGTAGACCGGCATTGCCGGGTTTCCTTCCTCATCGACAAAAGCGATCTTGTTTTCCTCAAATTCCCAGTGGATCGCATCCTGGCTTCTCCCCAGATAGATGTACGGGATCCCGTTCGTCTGCTCGCCGCGGAACACCCCGATAAAACCGTCCTCATACGGCATGACCGCACTGTTAAAGATCCTCGCAACCCCTTTTAACGGATTTCTTCCGATGATCGGATTCTCCCGGTATCTCCAGACCGGCGCCCCCGTAAAACTCTCCGGCCCTTCCTGCCACGGAATATTCGGCACCTCCGGGCTGATCATTTGATATTTGCTCATATGCTTCTCCTATCTGCCATTTTCCTGGCGTTCCTTTTCCTGTTTTAAATATGCCTGATTCCTGCGGATCAGTTCGCACCGCTGCGCCACGCAGTCTGCGGACCGTCCCGGATCCTGCGGCGTATGGAACACATAATCGGTCAGCCGCTCTAACGTGGTGACGGCCGCATGAACCCTTGTGTCCGACGATGCATAATAGATATAGACTTCGTTCTTCTCGTTTACGATCGCGCCGTTGGTAAATACCACATTGGAGACATCGCCGACGCGCTCCGCCTGCCGCGGCGCGATCAGAAGTCCCGACGGCTCTGCGATCACGCGGGACGGATCGTTTAAGTCCGTTGCAAAAGCGTAGATGACGTAGCGGAGCCCCGCCGCGGTATTCCGCACGCCGTGCGCGATATGGATCCATCCGCGCTCCGTCTTGATCGGAACGGCTCCCGCCCCATTCTTGCCCTCGGTGATCGTATGGTATTTGCGCAGGCTGGTCATCTTCTCTTCGTCGATGACCGCGTGCGTGATGTCTTCGCACAGGCCAAAGCCGATCCCGCCGCCGCTTCCCGTCTCGATGAAGTCGTCCATCGGGCGCGTGTAAAAGGCGTATTTCCCGTCCACGAACTCCGGATGCAGCACGACGTTCCTCTGCTGCGGCGAATGGAGCGTAACCAGATTCGGGAGGCGCTCCCAGTTCTTTAAATCCTTCGTGCGGACGATGCCCGCCGCCGCCACCGCCGCGGAAAGGTCGTCGGCCGACGTATCCTTGCTCTCGGAACAGAACGTTCCGTAGATCCATCCGTCCTCATGCTGCGTCAGGCGCATATCGTAGACGTTGACCTCTTCCGGACAGGTATCCGGCAGCACGATCGGTTCTTCCCAGAACCGGAAGCCTTCCGTTCCGCAGCCGCTTTCCGCCACCCCGAAGAAGCTCTTCCGGTCGTTGCCCTCAATGCGCGCGACCAGATAATATCTGCCGTTTAAGTAGATCGCCCCCGCGTTCATGACGGCGTTGACGCCCAGCCGCTCCATGAAATACGGATTGCTCGATACATCCAGGTCGTACCGCCATGTCAGCGGAATGTGCTCCCTGGTCAGCACCGGATATTCATAGCGGTCGTAGATCCCGTTATAGAAATCCGTTTTCGGATTCTTCCTTTCCAGGAGTTTCTCCTGCTTTTCTTTTTCGATGTAATATCTTTCATGCAACATATCTTTTATCCTCACATTGCCTCACATTGCCTCACATTGATTCCTGACTGCGCCTTATCAGTTCCATGCACATTCTGCCGTTGTGATAAGGACATTTCCACGGTTCCACGATTGGTTCCCCTTCCACCGGTTTTCCTTCCCGGTCCACTTCCCAGAACCACTCGGAGCCTTCCCGCGGATCGCTGACACAGTCCCGGATAAACTCCCAGATGTGCGCCGCCGCTTCCCGGTACCCGGTTTCGGACGGATCTTTCTGCCAGGCGTCGAAGAAACCTACGACGGCTTCCGCCTGTACCCACCAGATCCGGCGCTCATTGACTACGCCGTTTTCGCACTCGTTCGCAAACGAACGCCCGTCGTATGCGCTTTTGTATACCTGCCGCACCAGATCCTTCGTGATCGGCCGGATGCAGCCGTATAATTCCGGATCGTCCAATACTTCCAGCGTCCGGTTGATGAGCCATGCCGCTTCGATATCGTGCCCGAACGAATGCAGATCGATGATGCTCTTATAGTTTTTGTCAAAAAACACTTCCTGCCGGTGCAGGGAAGGATTGTAGATTCTCCGCTCGATCAGGCGCAGGATCCAGACCAGACGCTCCCGGACCTTCACATGCCCGGACATCCGGTAGAGCTGGGTGTACGCCTCGAGCACATGCAGCAGGGTGTTCATGGTCTTCTCCGCCATCACGCCGTTTTCCGAGAGTTTCTCGTTATCCTCCGGCTCAAAATCCCGCGCGAACGATTCGAGGTATCCGACGGAGTCCACGCATTTGGACTCGATAAGCCGGAAAAGCTCCATCGCCGTTTCCATCGCCTCTTCTTCGTGCGACGCTTCGTAATAAGCCGACAGGGCGTAGATCGCAAACGCCATGTTATAGGTGTGCTTCGTGGTATCGAGCGGCGTTCCGTCATAGTTGAGCGACCAGAAGATCCCGCCGTATTCCGGATCGATACAGTGCTCCTTTAAGAACGCATACCCGTGCTGCGCAGCCTCTAACAGCTCCTCATCCCCGAACAGCAGGTACGCGTTCGAGAAAAACCATGTGATCCGGCTGTTTAGGATGCACCCTTTCTCACTCTTTGGATCCGTTTTCAGATCATAGCCTACCCATCCGAAGTAACCGCCGTATTCGTCGTCGCGCAGCTTCTTCCAGAACGGAATGAGCTTATTGCGCAGATGCGCTTCGATTTCACTGATCCTGATTTCATCCGCCATGCCCGCATCTCCTTATCCTTTGACTGCCCCTGCCGCGATCCCGCTGTAGATCTGCTTCTGGCAGAGAATGAAGACGATCAGCGCCGGAAGCAGCGAAATGATAACGCCCGCGCAGATCAGGTTGTACTGGCTCCCCATCGGTCCGACGAAGGTATAGAGCGAAACCGCGATGGTGCGGATGTTCTTGTTCATCAGGTAGAGGTTCGCCGCATAGTACTCGTTGTAAACGCCTACGCCCTTTAAGATGCAGGAAGTAATGATCGCCGGTTTCAGAAGCGGCAGGATCACCTTCCAGTAGATCGTCCAGTAGGAAGCGCCGTCGATGATCGCCGATTCATCCAGCGAAGTCGGAATATTTTCCATAAACTGGATGAAAATATAAATGGATATGACGTCCGTCCCGCACATCATGATGATGTAGCCGTACAGGGTGTTGACGAAGCCGAGCGCCGTCATGATGTTGTACACCGTAACCTGCATGGCAACCGCCGGAAGCAGGGAGGCGAACAAAAACAGGTTCCGGATCAGCGTATTGCCCGGAAACGAGAACCGGTTCAGCACATAGGCCAGCTGCGTTCCCACGATGACCGAAACGATCAGCACGCAGAGCATTACGATAACGGAATTTAAGAACGCCCTTCCCATATCCGCTTTCTGGAACGCCTGGATAAAGTTGTCAAAGTTCAGCCAGCTTTCCGGAAGCGTCATAACGTTCGTGGAGTTGTACTCCTCTTTTGTCTTAAACGCCGTGATCACGCAGGAAGCGACAGGCACAACCGCCACGAGGCTGAAAAAGATCAAAATAATGTATTTCAGGATCCCGACAATGATCCCGACGGCTTTCTGTTTTGCATTTTTAGCTCCCATCCGTTATGCCACCCCTTTCTGCGCTTTCGCCTGAGCTTTCTCCGCTTTGAGCCGCGCCCGTTTTGCCCGGTAGGACTCATCCTCGCTCTCCGCATCGCGGAACACATACTTAAAGAAGAGCTTCTGTAAGATCGTACATGCAAAAATGATCAAAAGCAGAACGATCGCCATCGCGCTTGCCAGGCCGACTTTCTGGCTGACATGGGCGATCTCATTCATGATTACGAAGTAGGTTCCCGTTCCGTTCGCGCCGGATGTGATAACGTACGGCTGCTCGAATGCGCTTAAGGAACCGGTGATCGAAAGAATGATATTCAAGGTAACGATCGTCCGGATGCTCGGCAGTATGATATGGATAAACTGCTGGAATTTATTTGCACCATCCAGGTCCGCCGCTTCGTACAGCTGCGCATCTACGGACATGATCGCGCCGATGAAAAGCACCATGTTCTGTCCGAAGTAGCGCCAGACCGAAGTCGCCGCCAGAGACCAGTTGTTGATCCGCTGATCCCTTAACCAATATGGAAGATTGTCTAACTGAAACCCGCACCACTGAAGGATCGTGTCGAATACGAATCCTCTGGTGTAGAAAAACTTAAAGATAAAACCAATGGCAATGCCGCTGATCAGATAAGGGAAGAACATGAAGCCTTTGAAGAGGTTTCCGCCTTTCACCTTGAAACTTAAGATCGTCGCCAGAAACAGCGCCAGCACCAGCTGGAAAATCGCCCCCGCGCAGTAATAAAGGCTGAGTTTGAGCGCGCCAAAGCAATCGTCCCGTTTAAAGACATCCAGATAGTTCTGCCAGCCGACAAATTCCCTGTCTCCGGTATATCTCATATCGTAAAAACTGAATTTCACCATTTCCGCGAATGGAATATAAGTAAAAACCAAAAGCAGCAGAAGCGGGATGATCGTAAACGCGATGCAGATCAGCACGCGCTGCCCTTTTCTGCTGTGCAGCCATTTCGACAGTTGAAACGGCTGTTTTTCGATCCTGTTATTCACTGTACCTGCCACAATATCTCTCCTCCTTCCATGGCCGCCGCCGCATCATGCGCCGGAAGCGCCATTTTAAAGCAGGAGCCGGAAGATTGTTATTCCTCCGGCTCTTCCCAGACTGCTTTTATTCCGTCGTTTCTACGCCGTTATTCTCCTGTGCAGCCGACCATGCTTCATTCCACTCCGCCATAATGTCGTCGAAGGTCATATCGCCGTTGAAGGCATGTTCGATGATCGCCTGGATCTTGCTGTCGCCGACGTTATTGATGTTTAACTCGGAATCTGCATTTAAGGTATTTAAGAGGTCTTCCTCTCCGGATACCGAAGGCTCATCCTGAATAAACTCAACGCCGTCAAAGGAAAGCTTTGTCTCATCGCTTCCTGCAACGATCGGCAGTCCGTCTTCGTTATAAGAGAAACCGGATTCTTCCGTCATCCATTTTACGAATACAAGCGCAGCTGCTTTCTCATCGTCGCTGGCATTGACATTGATACCGAACGAATAGTCCGCGCCTGCTGCCGCATACTGCTTCCCGTCTACCGAGATCGGGAACGGCATGTATCCGACGTCTTCTGCATGATCGCCTGCCGCTTCCATCTGCGGATAAGCCCAGGAACCTAATACCATGCAACCAATTTCGCCGTTGTTGATCATGCCCTTGCAGCCTTCCCAGTCTGTCGTGGTGTAGTCGTCCTCGATCAGGCCTTCTGCGGTTGCATCATACAGGATCTTGTATACTGCGTATGCATGGGTTCCGTCGCCGTAATCCTTAAACGGATCTTTGGTGTGCAGCAGCTTCTGGTTCATGTATGCCGCATCGCCCGTTGCATTTCCGCCGATGTAAGCATCCCATGCGCCCATCGTCCATCCTGCCGCATAGTTCGTGTAAAGCGGGATCGCATCCGTATTGTCCTTGATCGCCTTTAACGCGTCGATAAACTCGTCCGGAGTCTTCGGAAGCTCCGTAATCCCTGCTTCTTCAAATACTTTCTTGTTGTAAACGATTCCCTGTGCGGTTGCCGTAGAAGGAACGCCGTATACCTGTCCGTCA
This sequence comes from uncultured Lachnospiraceae bacterium, assembly GCA_947593655.1. Classification (GTDB taxonomy): domain Bacteria; phylum Bacillota; class Clostridia; order Lachnospirales; family Lachnospiraceae; genus Roseburia. The sequence goes on from CANQDS010000090.1 coordinate 10,885, forward strand.
TATTCCCAGGAATTTGCGTAGTTGATCTCCTGCTCCATATCCGAGAGCGAACCGAACGACATAAAGTACTGCGACAGATCCGACTTATCCACTGCCGGGATCATCATAACCGTTTCATAATCCCCGGACTGCAGATGCGTCAGCGCGTCATCCGCATAGTTGGTATCCGTTGTAAGGTCTACCGTGATCCCCGGATACATTTTGTTGAATTCCTCCAGATACTCTTTCCAGGTAACCCCGCCGTAATCGTCGGATTCCAGGTCGGTTCTGTGGTTGAACAGGCTGATCGTAACTTCCAGATCCGTGTAGTCCTTCCCCAGTTCGATTTCGGAATAGGACAGAAGTTCGGTGTCTTCCGAGCCGCCCTCCGTACCGCCCTTTCCGCTGTCCCCGCAGGCTGCAAGCGAGAACGTCATGCCGGCTGCCATCATAACAGCCAAAATACGTTTCCATCTCATAATCAATTTCCTCCTTTTGAAATTTTTTGTTACTTTTTTGTAACTTAATTTTAATTATATTAATTTATTCTTTTTAGTCATCTATTATTCTTGCGAATTATATCTCATTTTTGCACTTCTTTGGTTTTTTGTCATAATTAATAAATTTTATCCCCTGTTTTAGTTTATATTGCACAAATTCTCGTTTAACTAATTCTGATTAATTTAGCTTAATTTAATTTCTTTGCAAAATTTTTAGCCGTATTTTTTAATTGTAAATTTGGGGATTCTGTCTTATAATAGGAAAAAAGAAGTAATTTACTCGATTTGACAAAGGAGGAGCACGATGGATTTTCGTCTTACCCCGCAGCGGCTTGACAGCTTCTTTCAATTCCAGAGTATTTCCCAGAAGTATGACCGCTTCTGTTCGTTTGTGGATCCGGATACGTTTTTCTTTCCGGAACGGAAACGCCGGGATGAGTGCCTTCCGCATATCTACGCGGGCGGCGATATCACCTATACGGTTTCCAGTTCCTTTATCATGAAGGAGCTTCCGCTTTACCTGATGATGTATGTCTGGAAGGGAGAAGCCGCCGCTTCCTGTCCCGGCTATAAAGGCGCGCTTCTTCCGGAATCGCTCCTTCTCCTTCCGCCGGAATGCGAATGGAAACTGGAACTGTCTTCCGTTCCGTTTTCCTGCACGCTTTATTTCATCGGCGGGACCGCCGTGCAGTC
>CANQDS010000091.1 GCA_947593655.1 uncultured Lachnospiraceae bacterium
ACAGCACTGGCATCCGACAGTCTGAGTCAGATATAAACTTACGTTTATAGAGGAGAATATGCAATTCGGAACAAAAACGTTCATATTTAGTATACGCAAAAATTCTTCCCAATTCAAGAGGATGGGCTGATTTTCAGCAATCTTTTCCTTTCTGCATCAGCAGAAAATATATTGTAATAAAGATATTTTATGTATATAATAGAACCAAGGTTCGCTATTGCGTCTGGGAACATCGAATATCATATCCTCTTTGCAGAGCTGTGCAGAGATTCGGAAATATAGAAAGGAAACAGGAGTGTAAGATGGCAGAAGAACAGAAGATCGTTTTATCAATTTCATTATTGGCATCCGACCGTATCAATACGATCCGCCGGTGCTTAGATTCGCTGAAGCCGATCAGGGAGCAGATCCCAAGCGAATTGATTCTGGTAGATACCAGTAATAAGCCGGAGATCCATCAGATCTTACTGGAATATACGGATCAGGTCATTAATTTTGAATGGTGCAAAGATTTTGCCAAGGCGCGTAATGCGGGGCTGGAGCTGGCAAAAGGCGAATGGTTCATGTTTGTGGACGATGATGAGTGGTTTGTTGAGACAGAAGAACTGATCGACTTTTTCCAAAGCGGAGAGTACCGCAGCTATGGCGGAGCCAATTATATCCAGCGCAATTTTTATGATAGAAAATATGTTAATTACAGTGATTCATGGGCATCGCGGCTGATCCGTCTGGACAAAGATACCCGGTTTCGCAGTAAGATCCACGAATATTTATATCCATTAAGGGGAAAGTGCAAATATATTCATGCAGTCGTGAATCATTCCGGTTATATCTATGCGACAGAAGAGGATAAGCGCAGGCATTTTGAACGGAATTATACATTATTGCTGGAGATGATCGAAGAGGAACCGAAGGAACTGCGCTGGAAAGTGCAGCTGGTACAGGAATACCGTTCCGTGAAGGAATGGGAGAAAATGTATGAGTTTTGCGTGAAATGCCTGGAAGAGACGAAAGACGTCAATGATACGCTGGGGAAATATGATGTCGGAACTTTTTACGCGGGAGCAGCAGAAGGGCTTTTGTTTCTGAAACGCTATGATGAGAGCTGCGAGATGTGCAGAAAAGCGATCGCAGATAAGCGGAACAGCGAGCTCTGCCGGATTTACATAGAAATCTGTTTGTGTTCCAATTATTACTGGCAGGGAGAGTGGACGCTGGCGGAGGAAAGCGCGCAGCGTTATCTGCGGATGGGGAAAAAACTTCGAAAGTATCCGGATAAATTAGCCGAACAAAAGACGGCGCTTCTGGTAGAGGAGGCTTTGGACGGAATCCCAACCAAACGGGCGTATTCCATTATCATCTGCTGCGGGTTGAAGCGTGGGAATACCGCGAATCTGCGGAAGTATTTACAGTATCTGGAATGGGACAGAGATGCGATTTATGCGTTTGACGGGATCGCGGATGCGCTTCTGGAGGCGGTTGAGAAGCTTCCGACAGACGATATCCTGATTGAGGCGATCCAGCTGGCGTGGAGGAATGATGAACTCAGGAAAACGATTTTCCGTAAGCTGATGGATTTAGCAAAGCAGAATGAAGAGGGATTCCATAAGCTGCTTGCTGTGCTTGCGCGCTTAAAAGGCGAGCACTGGTATTTATGGTATGCGAAAATCCAGACGGCCGATCGCGAAGACCGGACCGAACATTTGGAAGAAGATGTCCGGGAGCTTTTCCATAAAGTGGAAAATATTTTCCTGATGCCGCAGGAGATTACGAAGATCGCGCGCAAACGCGGGGTAGATCTGGAAGGTATTTATTTGTCCATCCCGTTTTCCGACTGGGCGAATCAGCTGCGGGATTATCTTGCCAAAGTGGATCTGAATGATATCCGCATTACCGAACGGGAACTGTCTGAAATGAAAACGCGGGAAGACGTCCGTTATGATTATTCCTTTATGAGGATTGCGGAAGCGAAGCTCCTTTTCAGTATTCAGGAAAAGAACTATGAGCCAAAAAGGAAAGCACTGGAGGAGTTCGGAGAGCGGACCGGCAAATTATACCGTCTTTACTATCAGGTGGAAATTCTGGAGCAGTATCCGGAACTTCTGCCGCGCTATGCACAGGCCGGCCTTTTGATCGAGAAGGCGTTTGCGATCGAACAGGAGGATGTAAAAGCCTCTCTGGAATGCCTGAAACAGTCGGTAGATGTGTATAAACCGTTTGCAGACGTTATTAAGGCTTATATGAAAGCTTATGGAGAAGAACGGGAGCGCAGGGAGCGGGAGCAGAAAGAAGAGCTGAAGAAACTGGAGCGGCAGATTAAGGCGGAAGCGAAAAAGTGTATGGAAAACGGACAGTTTGAAGCGGCGCTGCAGATTTTAAGCGAATTGAAACAGATGAGGCCGAATGATCTGGAGATTGTGGAAATGTCGCTCCGCGCCCGGTTGGCGATGTTATAAAGCGAAAGGGAAAGAGGAGAATCATGTCAAAGAAATTACTTACCGTTTCTTTATTAGTGTCTGGGCGGGAGGATACCACCGAAAAATGCCTGGATTCACTAAAAGGGATTTTTGATCAGATCGACAGCGAGCTGATTCTGGTGGATACCGGATGCAGCGAGGAACTGCGCCAGAAATTATATACTTATACGGATCGGATCCTTTCGTTTACGTGGTGCAATGATTTTGCAAAGGCAAGAAATGCAGGCCTTAAGCGGGCAGAGGGCGAATGGTTTCTGTTTCTGGATGACGACGAATGGTTTGAGGATGTAACGCCGATCGTAGAGTTCTTCCGTTCGGGAGAGTATAAGGAATATGATCAGGCCGTTTATAAAGCCAGAAATTATTCGGATTTTTCCGGGAAAAATTATACGGATGAATGGGTGTCGCGGATGATCCGTCTGGAAGAAGACACCCGGTTTGAAGGGCGGGTGCATGAAAGCCTGGTTCCGGCAAGGGGACGCTGCAAGAAGCTGGATGCGTTTGTCCATCATTATGGCTATGTGTTTGCGAATGAAGAGGAAAAGGAAAAGCATTATCAGAGAAATACGGAGATTCTGCTGAAGCTGATCGAAGAAGAACCGGATAATATGCGGTGGCGTCTTCAGATCCTGCTGGAATATCATTCTATGAAGGATGGGGCGGCAATGCGCAGGACCGGCGAGGATGCGCTGAAATTGATCGATAAAATCGACAAGCCGTTTGTGAATCAATGCCGCGGAGCTTTTTATAGTTTTATTATTCTGGGGATGCAGCTTGAAGAGGATTATGCCGGGGCGGAGGAACGGTGCAGAGCTTATCTGAAAGACGCCGGAAATCCATTGGCCGCACAGTGCAGCCTTTATGCTTTAGGTGCGGCCGGAGCAGCGAAAACCGGCGATGACAAACGGGCGGCGTGGTACGCTTGCGCTTATTTCGATGCACTGGATGCATACCGCAAGGAGGAAAAGAGCGAGCAGGAGCAGATCATTGAGGAAAGCATTCTGCTGGTCAAGGATGCGGTGGAAGAGGATATGCGATCAGAGATGCGCACGGTCTGGGCGCTGGCGCTTGTGCATTCCGGCAGTACAGAAGGTTTTCCGGAAGAACTGCGCCGGGAGGTTCAGGAGGACGCTGCAAAAAAAATGGCGGGCAATGCGGAATTTTTATTTCTGCCGGACCGGATCTGGGAGATTGCAGCCGGAGGGATTTTTCCGTTAGAAGATATGATCCTAGCGTTTGATCTTTCCCAGTGGATGGCGGCGGTTGTGGTATTGGAACGCCGGAATTCCCCGGATGAGTGGACGCGGGTAAGGGAGCATCTGGCGTCAATCCGGACGAAAGAAGATATCCGTTATGATTATCTGGATATGCATGATGCGAATGCCCGTCTTTTAGCGGATGTTTCCGGAAAAGATTATGATGAAATGTGCAGTCTGCTGAAGAATTTTGCGGATGCGAACCTGCGTTTTGCGAGACGGGTATATACCGAACAGGCTTTTGAAGGCGAGATGGCGATCATGCAGGCAAGCTGCCGCGGCGCGGTCTGGATTGAGCGGATGCTGCAGTGCGGGCCACAGGAGTGGAGCCGGAAGATCGAATGCCTCAAAGCCTGCGCAAAGGCATGGCAGCCCGGAGGAGATATGGTCAAGCATTTTGCCCGGCTATTAGGCGAGGAGCAGGAGAAACAGCAGAATGCGGCAGCGGAAGCGAATAAGGAGCTTCATGCCATGGCAGAGCAGGTGCTGAAACAGGTGCACACCATGATGGAAGCCGGAATGTATGCAGAAGCGCTTCCGATTGTCCGGCAGCTGCGCGGGATGCTGCCGGAAGACGAGGAAATCCTGCAGCTGGAAAAAGAATTGGAACTGAAATTTTCTTAAACAGGAGAAAAGTATGAGTCAGCAAAAAGCCGTACTGTCCATCGGCCTTCTTGTTTCCGGCCGGATAGAAACGACCCAAAAATGTCTGGATTCCTTAACGCCGATCCGGAAACAGATCCCGTGTGAACTGATCATCGTGGATACCGGATGCGGCAGGGAAGTCCGGGAAATTGCAGAAGCATATGCGGATATCATGGCGGAATTTACATGGTGCGATGATTTTGCCAAAGCGAGGAACGAGAGTTTGAAATATGCGTCCGGCGAATGGTTTTTATATCTGGACGATGATGAATGGTTTGAAGAGCCGGACGAACTGATCGCTTTTTTTCAAAGCGGAGAATACCGGGAATATGGATGTGCCAACTATATTCAGAGAAATTTTCTGGATGCGGCAGGCTCCCAGTTTACGGACACCTGGGTAGGGCGCATGGTGCGCCTGGAAAAAGATACTTGCTTTAAAAGCAAGATCCATGAATATCTGGCGCCTGTTTCCGGAAAGCGTAAAAATCTGCACAGCAAGGTATATCATTATGGTTATGTGTATGCGGACGACGAGGCAAAATTAAAGCATTTTGAGCGGAACCGCGTGCTTTTGGAGGAAATGATCCGAAAGGAACCGAAGGAACTGCGCTGGAGATTGCAGATGCTTCAGGAATACCGTGCGATCGATGATTATGACCAGATGTATCGGCTGGGGGAAGCCGGCCTGAAGATGACGGCGGAATATGATGATCCGGCGGATAATATTTATCTGGGATCCTTTTATGCGGCAGAGATCTTAGCGGAAATGGGCAGGGAAAACTATGCGGCTGCCGGGCAGCTGTGCAGGCTGGCGGAGGGTGATCCGCGCAATACAAAACTGTTCCATGCGTTTGTCTGCCATTCGCTTGCGAGAAGCTGCTTTTTTCTGGGGGAATATGCACAGTCCGAACAAAGCGCGCTCCGGTATCTAAAGATCAGGGAATGGTTTTCGACCCGCGGGGAAGAACTTTATCCGCAGCAGATCGCACCGTTTGTCGGGGAATGCTTTGATGAGGTAAAGCAGAAAGAAATTTATTCAATATTGATCTGCGACGGGCTGAAGCGGAAAGATACCGGCGCTTTGGAAAAATATTTGAACTGCCTGAAATGGAATGAAAAGCAGGTTTATGTATTTGAAAAAATGGCGGAAACACTGCTGGAAGCGATGGGAACCATGGAGCAGGAAGCGGTTTTTATGGAGGTGCTTCTGCTTATGCATCATCATGCCCCGCTGTGGAATTATTTTATCGGAGAGGCCGACCGCTGGGCGAAAGAAGGCCGGGAAGGTTCGGAAAATATCTGGAACCTGATCCGGCAGGCGGAGGCGGAATGGAAACAGAGGACGCTGGCGGAGCAGATCAAGGAGCAGCTTCGTATCTTGATTGCAAACGGAATGGACAAAGAAGCCTTGGCAGTGATCGAAAATGTGCAGAGAATGCTGCCGGAGGATCCGGAACTTTCCGAAATGAAGGCGGGATTGGAGAAATAAATCTTCGCCGAAATCTTTTCTTTCAGAGGTATAATTTCCTCCATTTCTGCAAATGCTTTTCCTATCATAAAGAAAAGGAAAGGGAAAGAGCATGAGCGAACGTATTTTAAACGGAGACACGATTGCGCTGCTGAAAGAATGCGACTCCGGCTGCAAGATGGCGACCGAGAGCATGGAGCAGATCAGCCGGATGTCAGACAATCAGGATCTGGTGGAGCTGATCATCCGGTATAACAAAGACCATATCCGGCTGGGCGAAGAGATCCACCAGTATTTAAACAGCGCGGGCGAGGAATCGAAGGATCCGCATCCCGTTGCAAAAGCATTTTCATGGCTGCAGTCCGAAGTGAAAATGATGGTGAAAGGCGATGCGCACCAGGCGGCCAGCCTCCTGATCGACGGCTGCAACATGGGAATTAAATCGTTGAATGAGTATAAGAATCAATACACCGAAGCGGATCAGAGAAGTGTTTCTTTCTGCGACAGACTGATCGGCATGGAAAAAGAAATGATGGCCGATCTGGAAAAATATCTTTAAACATCAAAAATATCAAAAGACATGAAAAAACTGCTTACAGGCAAAAATGCTTATAAGCAGTTTTTGTATTGATTCCGGTTATACATAACTATCGAGCAGCATACCCGAATAGATCGAGCTGATATACGGCGCCGGGAAATTGTGCCCCGGATTCTTGTACGCAACAATTACCTTATCGACATAACGCATCGGGTCGATCGAGGCGCTGTCGGCTTTCGCGCCAAGTGCGTCTTTGATCCGGGTCAGCGTCTCAAACGTCGCTTCGGAACGTTCCGGCGTGACTGCCTGGGAAAGAAGTTCGCGGTCAAGCGTAATAGAGGCATCGTCATGAACCATCAGCCCGATCGCTTCCAGTTCCGCCCGGCGGTTTAAGGAAACCGAACCCATATCCTGCAGCAGGCGGCCGCCCTGTCCGTCGCGTTTATGTTTCTCGGCATAGTTTGCTGCGGCGGTAAGGATTCCGTTAAAAGCGTCTACCAGCGTCTGGATATTGTCTGCCACGGCGTCCGTATTGGCCTTGAAGCTGATACGGGAAGGCTCGTTTTCCGGGCTTTCCTTAAGCAGCGTCAGTTCAAATACGTTGTTGATCGTAAAAGTATTCGATAAGGAAGACTGCGGGATTCCGTTTAATAAAAAACTGGAATTGGCGGCCTGTTCCGTAATGTTGTGGATCCCGAGCAGGTTCATCGCCTTCATCGACTCCGCGCTGCCGGACGGAGCGATCGAAAACAGGTAAGGTTCTTCCTGACTGAGTCCCGTCTGGTGGGAGGTTAAAGAAAGCGCGCTCGAACCTTCCCCGTCTTCCAGAATATCTGCCGTGATGCGCAGATTGGAATGATTCACCAGATTCGCAAGCTTCTGGATCACATCGCGGTTCGTCTCTCCCGGATTGACATTGTACTGAAACTCATAAGAAGAGACGTTCGTATTCAGGTCAAACGAATAACTGCCCGGCGTAAAAGAAAGTACATCGTCTTTCAAATAATTCCCGGTATTGACCTGCGGCGAAGCCAGACGGTTGATCTGGATATCAAAAGCGCTGGCGGAGTTCTGCTCGTTGCCGTCCCCGATATACTTCACCTGAACCGTATCTTCATCAGAAGAAACCGCAACTTTCTTCTGGAAGGAATCGGAAAAATCTCCGTAATGATCCGAAAGGGATGCCACGACATTCTGAATGGACTTGGCATGTTCCTTGATATCGATCGCATAGCGTTTCGCCTCGTGCAGATTGGAAAGCTTGTACAGAGGAGATTCCTTATTGGATCTGATCATGTAATTGTAAACTTTCCGCAGATCGCTCTTTTTATGAGAATCGTAACGGGACGCTTTCCTTCTGGTGCCGTATGTGGTAACATAATAATCGTAAGCACTGTCAATCTTCGACATAAGATTCCCCTCCTTTCTTCCGTGAAATATGCAGATGCATGGGGAAAATGTCCTATTGGACATAATAAATCCATTTATACATAATATAGTATAGCATCCGGAATGGAAATTGGCAATCGCAAGATACAGCGCAAAAATCCATCCGGACACCATATTTAGTGTCGTCACTCTTTTTATCGGCATTTCTTTTCATAATTTTATAGTGATTTAGCACTATTCGGCCTTACGGCTTTATCGCTGCATCATTTATTTTACCGCTGATTGCAAAAAAAGGTTGACGCGCGCCCCGTAAGTATGCTATATTAGCTATGCTTGGAAGTAGGTCTTTTTTTTATGCCTTTTTTTATCAGGTAAACAAATCAAAAGAAATTAAACGGAGGTGGAAGTTGTGCGCACTAGGATTACATTAGCTTGTACCGAATGCAAGCGTCGTAATTATAACATGACAAAGGACAAGAAAACTCATCCGGACAGAATGGAAACCAAGAAGTACTGCAGATTCTGTAGGAAACACACAGTACACAAGGAAACAAAATAGTCCAAAACGAGTGAAGGAGTGAGAAGATGGGACAAAGCGAAAAAACGGAAAAAGCCCCGAAAACGAGCTGGTTCACCGGCCTTAAGGCTGAATTTCGCAAAATTATCTGGCCTGAAAAGAAATCACTTGCACGGCAGTCCGCAGCAGTTGTTGCGGTTTCGGTCGTTTTAGGACTGATTATCGCCCTTCTGGATTGGATCATCCAGTACGGCGTAAATTTCCTGATTGGTTTGAGTTTTTAACGGAGGCAAAGTGATTTATGGCAGAGGCGAACTGGTATGTTGTTCATACCTACTCAGGTTATGAAAACAAAGTCAAGGCGAATATTGATAAGACAATTGAAAACAGGCATCTTGAAGACCAGATCTTAGAAGTGCGCGTTCCGATGGAAGACGTAACGGAGCTGAAGAACGGCGTTAAGAAACAGGTTTCCAAGAAGATGTTTCCGGGCTATGTATTGATCCATATGATTATGAACGACGATACATGGTATGTTGTAAGAAATACCAGGGGCGTTACCGGATTTGTCGGTCCGGGAAGCAAGCCGGTACCACTCACAGACGCTGAAATGAGACCTTTGGGTATCAAATCCGAAAATGTTGTGGTTGATTTTGCAGAAGGCGACACGATCGTCGTGATCGGCGGCGTATGGAAGGATACCTGCGGCGTGATCACTGCGATGAACCAGAACAAACAGACAGTTACGATCAATGTAGAACTGTTCGGTCGCGAAACACCGGTTGAAGTAAGTTTCGCAGATGTTAAAAAGATGAATTAAGGAGGCAATTCCAATGGCAAAGAAAGTACAAGGATACATCAAACTGCAGATCCCGGCTGGGAAAGCAACGCCTGCTCCGCCAGTCGGACCGGCGCTCGGACAGCACGGTGTCAACATTGTTGAATTTACCAAGCAGTTTAATGCAAAGACAGCCGATCAGGGCGACTTAATTATCCCTGTTGTAATTACCGTATATGCAGACAGGAGCTTTAGCTTTATCACGAAGACACCGCCTGCTCCGGTTCTGATCAAGAAAGCCTGCAATATTAAGTCCGGTTCCGGCGAACCGAATAAGACCAAAGTTGCAAAGATCACCAAAGCACAGGTGAAAGAGATCGCAGAACTGAAGATGCCGGATCTGAATGCGGCGACGGTAGAAGCGGCGATGAGCATGATCGAGGGTACTGCAAAGTCGATGGGCGTAGAAGTCGTTGACTAGATCCGTGCATACGGAAAGCCCAAACGCAGATATCTGAGAACAGAAGGAACAAGTGGGAGGGATCTCTCCCGATATTACCACCAGGAGGTTATTTTTCATGAAAAGAGGAAAGAAATACCAGGAACTTGTAAAAACATACGATAAGAACGTCCAGTATGATGTTGCTGAGGCGATCGATCTTGTAAAGAAAAATGCGACGGCGAAATTTGATGAGACAGTCGAACTTCATATCAGAACCGGCTGCGACGGACGTCATGCAGAGCAGCAGATCCGCGGCGCAGTCGTACTTCCGCATGGAACCGGTAAAACCGTGAAAGTCCTTGTTTTCGCAAAAGGAACGAAGCTGGATGAGGCGCAGGCGGCGGGAGCCGATTATGTCGGAGGAGAAGAACTGATTCCAAAGATCCAGAACGACGGATGGCTGGATTTTGACGTTGTTGTTGCGACACCGGATATGATGGGCGTTGTCGGACGTCTGGGACGCGTGCTCGGACCGAAAGGCTTAATGCCGAATCCGAAAGCGGGTACGGTTACAATGGACGTTACGAAGGCCGTCAACGATATTAAAGCCGGTAAGATCGAATACCGGTTGGATAAAACAAACATTATTCATGTGCCGCTTGGAAAAGCATCCTTTACCAGCGAACAGTTAAGCGACAACTTCCAGGCTCTTATGAGCGCGATCATAAAAGCAAAACCGGCCGGCCTGAAGGGGCAGTACATCAGAAGCGCAGTACTGGCTTCTACGATGGGGCCGGGCGTGAAATTAAATGTAGTTAAGCTTACGCAGTAAAAAGACCAACTGTATTAAAAGACCTATGAAAAGCCGGACATATTTTGCGGAAACCATTGACAACCGTAAATGAGTCTGATATAATTGCAAAGCATATTGCCGAAGACAGCAGGTGCCGAAAGGCGTAACCAAGCGGCCTGCCGAGGGAATTTTTAGATGGAATACATCTTGAAATGATTTTACCTCTCTGTTCTTTGGCAGAGAGGTTTTCTTATGCAAAATAAAATAAGGAGGTGCACGATTCGTGGCAAAAGTAGAACTGAAACAGCCTATCGTACAGGAAATTTCTGAAACAATCAAAGGCGCGCAGTCGGTTGTAGTGGTAGACTACCGCGGACTGACCGTTGCGGAAGATACGCAGCTGCGCAAACAGTTAAGAGATGCCGGTGTTTCTTACAAAGTATACAAGAATACTCTGGTAAACCGTGCAATAGAAGGAACTGAATTTGAGAGTTTAAGAGATGTACTGGAAGGTCCGAGCGCATTCGCTGTTTCTGCTGAGGACGCTACCGCACCGGCAAGGATTCTGGCCGAGTTTGCAAAGAAAGCGCCGAAGTTAGAGATCAAAGCGGGTATCGTAGAAGGAACGTTCTATGATGCAGAAGGAATGAAGGCGATTTCCGCGATCCCGAGCAGGGAAGTACTTCTTTCCAGATTGCTTGGAAGCATGCAGTCGCCGATCGCAAATCTGGCTCGTGTTCTGAACCAGATCGCAGAGAAAGGCGGCGCGGCGGACGGTGCTGTAGAGGCAGCGCCGACAGAAGATGCTCCTGCGGCAGAGGAGGCTCCTGCACAGGAAGCTCCGGCGGCGGAAGAAACCGCAGAATAACGGTAATAGTCAATTATAATTTTAAATGGAGGAAAGAAAAATGGCAAAGTTGACAACAGCAGAATTTATTGATACGATCAAAGAGTTAAGCGTATTGGAATTAAATGATCTGGTAAAGGCATGTGAGGAAGAATTCGGCGTATCTGCAGCAGCAGGCGTTGTTGTTGCGGCAGCAGGCGGCGCAGATGCAGCGGCAGCAGAAGAGAAGACCGAGTTTGACGTAGAGCTGACCGAAGTAGGCCCGAACAAGGTTAAGGTTATCAAAGTAGTTCGCGAAGTAACCGGACTGGGCTTAAAGGAAGCAAAAGATGTTGTAGACGGCGCTCCGAAGGTTGTAAAAGAGCAGGCTGATAAGGCTACGGCAGATGACATCAAGGCAAAACTGGAAGCAGAAGGCGCAAAAGTTACGCTCAAATAATGACAGGATCATTTACGGAATGCGAAAGACGCAGCTGTGTTTTGGACACGGCTGCGTTTTTGACGTTTTCACAGCCCGCCGCTCCCCGTTCGAAAAACACGCTGTCTTGCAGCTTCTGCAGCCCGCCTGTAACGTATTTTATCTAAAAATTTAAATTCCCTCTTGCATTAAAAAAAGTTTTGTTGTATAGTCCCATCTTTGACACTTTATGACATCAAAAATCCCAGGAGCTGTTGAAAAATCAATAGTTTCTGGGATTTGTCGGA
>CANQDS010000092.1 GCA_947593655.1 uncultured Lachnospiraceae bacterium
CTCCATGAACTTATAGAGAGCGGCTGGGGAGGAATTATGGCGGCAAAAAGAACAGAAGAGATTTTACGGAGAATGGATGAACAGTACGGAACGGAGTATGTCTGCTATCTGAACCACGACAACGCATGGCAGCTTCTTATCGCCGTGATCTTAAGCGCACAGTGTACGGACGCGCGGGTGAATCTTGTGACGAAAGACCTGTTCCGGAAATACGATACGCTGGAGAAGTTCGCGGCCGCCGATGGAAAGGAGATGGAGAACGATATCCGTTCCATCGGGTTTTATCACAATAAAGCGAAGAATATCATTGCGTGCGCTAAAAAACTGGTGGAGGAATACCACGGGGAAGTCCCGTCGTCGCTTGAAGACCTGACGTCGCTTCCGGGCGTGGGGCGAAAGACCGCAAACGTCATCCGGGGAAACATCTATCATGAGCCGAGCATCGTTGTCGATACGCATGTGAAGCGCATTTCCAAACGGCTGGGGCTGACAAAGGAAGAAGATCCGGAGAAAGTGGAATACGACCTAATGAAGAAACTTCCGAAGGATCACTGGATCCTCTACAATATCCAGATCATTACCTTCGGAAGAAGCATCTGTTCGGCGCGGAACCCGAAATGCGGGGAGTGCTTCCTGTGCGATCTCTGCCGGGCGCAGGATAAACGGACCGGGTAGGTCACAGGAACGCGGAAAGCTTTTCCTGAATGGAAGTTTTGGAGATCGTGCGAAGCTGTCCGGCCGCGTCGATCAGCCTTTTGATCTGCTCCGTTTCCCCGGATTCCTGATAGAGTCCGGCAAGCGCGGTGTAGATGGCTCCGGCGTCCGCCTGAATGGATACGCCGAATTCGAGCAGCGTCCGCGCGTCTTCCTTCCGTCCGGCGGAAAGAAGATCGTTCGAATAGGAAACAAGAGCCTGTACCAGTTTCGTGAAATTGTTGTCGTATTCGGATAAAAGCTCGAGGTTGGCGGGACCGTATTCCAGTTTCAGGTCGGTGTTCGTATATCCGGTCAGATTGAGGATCTTCTGCCCGGCGAGGGATTTGATCGCTTGTCCCGCTTCGGTGTCCAGATCCAGCGGAAGCGTATCCAGCGGCAGGATGATATAGTCCAGCCCGCTGATATCTTTTTTGCGCACGGAGTTGGCTTCGTTTTCGCGTTTCCAGAAATTTTCTTCCAGCTCTTTCTGCGTCCGGGTATTTTTCCGGAGAAAATAATGCAGGATAAAAAGAAATACAACAAATAGAATTAAAAATGGAACCATGGGATTTCGTCCTTTCTTTTATAGATAACAGTATTATAAACGATTTTTGAAGCGAGGTGAAGCATATGTATCAATTTCAGGGTTCTCCGAAGAAAAATAGAAGGATGGCGGTACTTGTCCTGATTCTGGTCGCGGCGATTTTGCTTACGACTCTGGTTTCGGCATTTATTTACCCGTAACAATTTTTCATGGGAAAAAGGTACATATTCCTCCTTGAAAATGCGGGAAGTTATGATAAAATGAAAAAATCAGATAGGAATGGTGATCGTATGAAGAATGTCAGGATGAAGAAGTTAAACAGAACCATACTTATGACAGGGCTGCTGATCGCCGCCGGCATCGTTTTTTCCGGAACGGGAACGGTGCGGGCCGAAGAAGCGGAAACGGAACTGCGGATCGCGGACGGCGTGTATATCGGGAGCGTCAGCGTCGGCGGAATGACGGAAGCGGAAGCAAAGAGCGCGATGGATGAGTACCTGCTCGGACTGAAAGGAGCGGCTTTTACCTTAAAAGGGGCGGACGGTTCGTTTCAGGCGGCCGCAAAAGATCTGGGCATTTCGATGGATACCGAGGAAATGGTCAAAGAAGCGCTGGCCGTTACGCATTCCGGAAGCCTGATCAGCCGCTATAAAGAAACCAAAGATCTGGAAGGTTCCGGACTGGTTCTGGACATGAATCTGGAAGTGGATAAACAGGCCGCTGCCCGGCTGATCTACGCCCACCGCGGGGAACTGGACGTGGAAATGGTGGACAACGGATTGAAGCGCGAGAACGGGCGTTTCGTCTTTGTGCCGGGGAAAGCGGGCAAGGAAGTTGATGTGGTGGAGTCGGTTTATCTCATCAATGACCGCTTAAAAGACTGGAACGGAGCGGAATCGGAGATCGAGCTGGTCAGTAAGGAAGTTTCCCCGAGGGGCAGCGAAGAAGAACTGGCAAAGGTCAAAGATGTACTGGGCACGTTTTCCACGGATTTCGGGACTTCCGGGTCGAACCGGATCAAGAACATCAAAAACGGCTGCGATAAGATCAACGGGAAGATCGTCTATCCGGGCGAGGAGTTTTCCGTATACGAATCCATGTGTCCGTTTACGCAGGAGAACGGTTATGAACCGGCCGGATCCTATCTCAACGGAAGGGTTGTAGACTCCATCGGCGGAGGAATCTGTCAGGTTTCTACGACGTTATACAATGCGGCGATCCGAGCGGAACTGGATATTACAATGCGTTTTAACCACTCCATGATCGTGGACTATGTGCAGCCGTCCGAGGACGCTGCGATCGCCGGTACTTATAAGGATCTGCATTTTGTCAACAATTATGAAGTGCCGATTTATCTGGAGGGCTACTGTCAGGGTTCTGTGATCACGTTCAATATTTACGGAGCGGAAACCAGACCGGCGAACCGCAAGATTTCGTTTGAGAGCGAGACGGTTTCTACGACCGATGCGGAGACGCAGTATACCCTGTCGGCGGATCAGCCTGCGGGCTATTACAACGTAGATCAGGGCGCGCACCGGGGCATCAAGGCCCGCTTGTGGAAAGTGGTGACGGTGGACGGCAAAGAACAGAGCCGCGAGATTTTTAATAACAGCACTTATCAGGCATCGCCGAAATATGTGACGATCGGAACAAACGGTGCGAGCGAAGAACAGATCGCCGCCATTCAGAGTGCGATCGATGCGAAGAATGAGGATGAAGTAAAAGCGGCGGCGGAAGCGTCTGCCATTCCGGAAGAGCCGGAGGAACCGGAAACCCCGGTGACGCCGCAGACACCGGAAGAACCGCAGACGCCGTCTGTTCCGGCCGTTCCGGAGGAACCGGACGAACCGGAGCAGCCGGAAACACCGGACGAACCGGATGCACAGGGCGGATCCGAGGAACCGTCTCAGGGAAGCAGCGGTTCCGGAGGTTCGGGAGTTTCCGGAGAATAACCGCATTTTGCAGATGTTGGAATTTTACGGGCTGTTTCGTTTTTTTCGGAACAGCCTGAAAACCTATCCGGGAGAGCTGCTATGAGGACAGGAATGATCACGGAATCGGTCTGGAACCGTTCCGTAGGAAGACAACTGCATAACGGGCGGGAAGATGTGCTGCTGCAGGCGGCGTTCGGCGGAGATTTTTCCGCAGCCGCGCCAGAAGAGGGCGAGGCGGTCGTATTGTCGGAAGCTCCGGTTACGTATACGGGTTTTCATGCCGGAAAGCTGGCCGTAACTGCCGGATTCAATAAGATCGCCGCATCCGGCGCACGACCACTCGGAGCTATGATCAGCCTTCTGCTTCCGACGGCGGCAGCCGAGGAAACGCTCCGCGATATGATCGGGGAGATGGAGCAGGTTTGTCAGTCGGCGGGAGCCGTGATCCTCGGCGAACAGATCGAAACAACGCGCATGGTGCAGGCGCCTCTTGCCGTTGTGACCGGAGTCGGAACCGTGAAAAAGGAGCTGCTTAAGAAACCGTCGATGGCAGAGCCGGGAATGGATATCCTGGCGCTCAACTGGATCGGGATAGAAGGAACGCTGATCCTTGCCGGAGAGAAAGGCGAAGAGCTGCGGACCAGATACGCGCAGCGTTTTTTGGATCAGGCGGCGGAGCTGGAAGCGTATCTTCCGGTATGGAAGGAAGCGCAGATTGCGGCTCAAAACGGCGCGGCGGCGATGCACAGCGTTTCGGAAGGCGGAATCTACGGCGCACTCTGGGAAATGGCGCAGAGTTCCGGGATCGGATTGGAGATCGATCTGAAAAAAATACCGGTCCGGCAGGAAACAATTGAAATTTGTGAATTTTTTGATCTCAATCCTTATAAAATGATCAGCGGGGGATGTATGCTGATCGCATCCGGAAACGGGGAAGCGGTTCTTCGCGCAGTCCGGCAGGTCGGCGGCCGTGCGGAAAAGATCGGAAAGGCCGTGCCGGGGAATGACCGCGTGCTGATCCGGGACGGGGAGCGCAGATTTCTGGAAAACGTACAGATGGATGAGATCCGGAAGATCATAAAGACATAGATAGAAAGGGGAATTGACGAAGATGAGGGAAAAGATTCTGACGTATATTGAGAAAAACAGCAAGATCAACCTAGCGGAACTGGCGATCGCGCTCGGCGTGGAGGAGACGGCGCTGCTCGCCGAGATCGAGGCGATGGAAAACGAACATATCATCTGCGGCTATCCGACGCTGATCAACTGGGATAAAGCCGGGATCGAAACGGTGACGGCGCTGATCGAAGTCCGCGTTACGCCGCAGCGGGGAATGGGCTTTGATAAGGTGGCGGAGCGGATCTATAACTATCCGGAAGTAAACTCGATTTATCTGATCTCCGGCGGTTTTGACTTCATGGTGACGATCGAAGGAAAAACCCTGCGGGAAGTATCCCAGTTTGTTTCCGAGAAGCTTTCCACGTTAGATACGGTGCTGAGCACAAAGACCAATTTTATTTTAAAGAAATACAAAGACCATGGAACCGTTATGGCGGCGCCTGCAAAAGATGAAAGGATTATGATGATATAATGAGAAACCCATTGTCAAAAACCATTGTGGAGATCGAGCCGTCGGGAATCCGGAAATTTTTTGATATCGTAAGCGAAATGGAAGATGCGGTTTCCCTCGGCGTCGGCGAGCCGGATTTTGATACGCCGTGGCATATCCGCGATGAAGGAATTTATTCTCTGGAAAAGGGGCGGACTTTTTATACGTCCAATTCGGGCTTAAAAGAACTTCGAATGGAGATCGCCCGGTATTTAAAACGGCACTATGATCTGGATTATGACTATAATGATGAAATTTTTGTTACGGTCGGCGGAAGCGAAGCGATCGACCTTGCTATGCGTGCCATGCTCGATCCGGGCGATGAGGTTCTGATCCCGCAGCCGAGCTATGTTTCCTATCTGCCGTGTGCGGTTCTGGCGAACGGAACGCCTGTCACCATTGAACTGAAAGCGGAAAATGAATTCCGGCTGACGGCAGAGCAGCTCGAGGCGGCAGTTACACCGAAGACGAAACTTCTGATCCTGCCGTTTCCGAACAACCCGACGGGCGCGATCATGGAGAAGAGCAATCTGGAAGCGGTCGCGGAAGTGATCCGCCGCCATGATCTGTATGTGTTGAGCGATGAGATCTATTCCGAGCTGACGTATCTGGAGCACCATGTTTCCATTGCGTCGCTTCCGGGCATGTGGGAGCGGACGATCGTCATTAACGGTTTTTCCAAATCCCATGCGATGACCGGCTGGCGTCTGGGATATGCCTGCGGGCCGAAGAAGATCATCGAACAGATGTTAAAGATCCATCAGTTTGCGATCATGTGCGCTCCGACGACCAGCCAGTATGCGGCGGTCGAGGCGCTCCGGAACGGGGATGGCGATGTCAAACAGATGCGCGAGGAGTATAACGGCAGACGGCGCTATCTGCTGCACCGCTTCAAGGAAATGGGGCTGGAATGTTTCGAGCCGTTCGGCGCTTTCTATGCTTTTCCATGCATCAAAGAGTTCGGCATGACGTCGGATGAATTTGCCACCCGGCTTTTAAATGCCAAGAAAGTGGCCGTTGTGCCGGGCACGGCGTTCGGTGCGTCCGGAGAGGGATATATCCGTATCTCCTATGCGTATTCCATCGAGAGCCTGAAACTGGCGCTCGGCAGGATCGAAGAATTTATCAATGAACTGCGGAAGAAAGAGTGATGCGTTTTGGCACTGAACATTGTATTGCATGAGCCGGAGATCCCGGCAAATACCGGAAATATCGGGCGAACCTGTGCCGCGACGGGAACCCGTCTGCATTTAATCGAGCCGCTGGGATTTTCCTTAAGCGAGAAGCAGCTGAAACGCGCGGGAATGGATTACTGGAAAGAGATCGATGTTGCGGTTTATGTCAACTGGGCGGAATTTCTGGAGAAAAATCCGGGCGCTAAGATCTATTTTGCAACGACAAAAGGGCGGCACGTGTATTCCGAAGTATCCTATGAACCGGATTGTTTTCTGATGTTCGGGAAAGAGAGCGCGGGGATCCCGGAAGAGATTTTGAAGGCGAATCCGGATACCTGCGTGCGGATTCCGATGATCGGGGAAACGCGCTCCCTAAACCTTTCCAACGCGGCTGCGGTTCTTTTGTATGAAGCGCTGCGCCAGAACGGATTTGCGGGGATGAAACGGGAAGGACAGCTTCACAGGCTGAACTGGGATGATTAAGATGGGAATTATCAAAACAGAGCAATTAGTACATGAATTTATCCGGCGGGACGAGGATCAGAATGTGGAATCCATTACCACGGCGCTGGATCATATTAATCTGGATATCAAAGAAGGACAGTTTATCGCCATTCTGGGGCATAACGGCTCCGGGAAATCGACGCTGGCGAAACATATCAACGCGCTGCTTACGGCAAGCGAGGGCACGATCTGGGTGGACGGCATGGACGCTTCCAAAGAGGAGAATAAGATTGATGTCCGCCGGCGCGCCGGGATGGTCTTTCAGAACCCGGACAATCAGATCATTGCAAGCGTCGTGGAGGAAGATGTGGGATTCGGGCCGGAGAACCTCGGCGTTCCGACCGGAGAGATCATAAAGCGTGTAGACGAGAGCCTGCGGGCGGTCGGAATGACGAAATACCGCAATCATTCGCCGAATAAACTTTCCGGAGGACAGAAACAGAGAGTTGCGATCGCGGGCGTGGTTGCGATGGAACCCAAATGCATCGTGTTCGATGAACCAACGGCAATGCTTGATCCCAATGGCCGCAGGGAAGTGCTGAAAACGGCGCACGCCTTGAATCGGGAAAAGGGCGTTACCGTTCTTTTTATTACTCATTATATGGAAGAAGCGGTGGACGCGGATTATATTTATGTGATGGAAAACGGAAAAATCATCATGCACGGAGAGCCGCGCACGATCTTTTCGCGGGTGGACGAGCTGAAAGCGCACCGGCTGGATGTGCCGCAGGTCACGCTTCTGGCGGACTATCTGAAGAAAGCGGGGCTGGCGCTTCCGGGCGGGATCTTACGGCGGCGGGAGCTGGTCAAAGGGATCGTAAAGGCGGGATGGAACGCGGCGGGGCTTTCGCCGGCTGCACCGGAGGACGGCAAAAGATCCCGAAAGCAGGAGGAATCCGGAGAAAACGGGCAGGATCTTAAGCCGGATGCGATCATTCTGGATCATGTGAATTACTGCTACAGCCCGCAGACCGCGTATCAGATCCAGGCGTTAAAAGATGTGAGCCTGCGGATCCCGCAGGGACAGTTTATTGCGCTCATCGGCCATACCGGTTCCGGAAAATCGACGCTGGTTCAGCATTTAAACGGGCTGCTTCGGGCGACTTCCGGGCATATTTATGTAGACGGAAAAGATATTTACGACGAAGATTACGATATGCGCAGCCTGCGCGGCCGCATCGGGCTGGTGTTCCAGTATCCGGAGCATCAGCTGTTCGGGGCGACCTGTTTTGAAGATGTGTGTTTCGGCCCGAAAAACCGCGGATTGGATCAGCGGACGGTCGAACTGCGGGCGTTTGAGGCGCTGCAGAACGTTCATTTTCCGGAGGAATTGTATTACCAGCCGCCGTTTGACCTCTCCGGAGGGCAGAAACGCCGCGCCGCGATCGCGGGCGTGCTGGCGATGAAGCCGGAGGTTTTGATCCTCGATGAGCCGACGGCCGGACTGGATCCGGCGGGGCGCGACGAGATTTTAGAGCTGATCGACGGGATGCACCGGGAGCTGGGGATCACGGTGATTCTGGTTTCGCACAGCATGGAGGACGCCGCCAGATATGCGGACCGCATCATTGTCATGAATCAGGGAACCGTCATGTACGACGATGTTCCGAAAGCGGTTTTTTCCCATTACCGGGAACTGGAGGCGGCGGGGCTTGCAGCGCCGGAGATGACTTATATCATGCAGGAGCTGAAAGAGCAGGGGCTTTCGGTGGATGTGGACGCGGAAAGCATTGAAGAAGCCGGAATGAGTATTTTAGAGGCGTTGAGATAAGAGGAAGGAATTATGATTCGAGATATTACCATCGGACAGTATTATCCGGCGGATTCTGTGCTGCACAGGCTGGATCCGCGGGTGAAGCTGTTCGGAACGCTGGTCTATATGATCGCGTTGTTCTGTTTTAAGGGGTTATTGGACCTCGGACTGATTACGGTATGCCTGATCGCGCTGATCTCACTGTCGAAAGTGCCGTTCCGGTTTATGGTAAAAGGCTTAAAGACCATCGTGGTTCTGGTGCTGATCACGGCGCTGTTTAATCTTTTGTTTACGCCGGGAAAGTTCGTGATCTGGAGTTTCTGGAAATTCCAGATCACGGACACGGGGATCAGGAACGCATTTCTGATGACATTGCGGCTGATCTATCTGATTCTGGGAACTTCCCTGATGACGCTTACCACGACGCCGAACCAG
This sequence comes from uncultured Lachnospiraceae bacterium, assembly GCA_947593655.1. Lineage (GTDB taxonomy): Bacteria > Bacillota > Clostridia > Lachnospirales > Lachnospiraceae > Roseburia. The sequence goes on from CANQDS010000092.1 coordinate 8,651, forward strand.
CTGACGGACGGATTGGAAAAAGCGCTTTCGCCGCTGAATGCGGTCCGCGTTCCGGTTCACGCCATCGCGATGATGATGTCGATCGCGCTCCGTTTTATCCCGATCCTGATCGAGGAAACCGATAAGATCATGAAAGCGCAGATGGCGCGAGGGGCGGATTTTGAGCATGGGAACCTGATCCGGCGGGCGAAGAACATGATCCCGCTTCTGGTTCCGCTGATCGTATCGGCGTTCCGGCGGGCGGACGATCTGGCGCTGGCGATGGAAGCGCGGTGTTATAACGGGGGAACGGGGCGGACGAAGATGAAGCCGCTCTGCTATGATGCGAAAGACCGGCGGGCGTATCTCTTGTGTGTCCTGTTTCTGGCGGCCGTGATCGCGGCAAGGATCCTCCTTCCGTTTCCGCAGTAAGATTTTTTGAGGATAAAGACGTGAAAAGAATCAAGTTAGTGGTTGCATACGACGGCACCAATTACAGCGGCTGGCAGGTTCAGCCGAATGCAGTCACGATCGAACAGAAATTGAACGAGGCACTTTCGATTGTTTCCGGGGAAGAGATCCGGGTGATGGGCGCAAGCAGAACGGATGCGGGCGTACATTCCCTCGGAAACATCTGCGTTTTCGATACCAATGCCCGGATGCCGGCGGAGCGTTTCTGCTACGCGCTGAACCGTTATCTGCCGGAGGATATCGTGGTGCAGGAATCCTGTGAAGTGCCGCCCGACTTTCACCCGCGTTACTGCCGCAGCAGAAAAACCTATGAATACCGCATCCTGAACCGGAAATTCCGAATGCCGTCGATGCGGCTGAATACGTATTTTTTTTATACTCCGCTAAATGTGGAACGGATGCAGATAGCCGCAGAATATCTGGAAGGGGAGCATGATTTCAAAAGCTTCTGCTCCGTCCATGCGCAGGTGGAAACGACCGTGCGCACGATCTACCAATGCAGCGTCTGGAAAGAAGGGGACGTGGTTGCGATCCGCGTGACCGGAAACGGCTTTCTGTACAACATGGTGCGGATCATTGCGGGCACCCTGATCAAAGTAGGAAGCGGTGAACTGGAGCCGGAGCAGATCAAAGACATTCTCCTTGCGCGCGACCGGGAGGCGGCGGGGCCGACGGCGCCGGCGCACGGCCTGACGATGATCGGGATTGAGATCTTGTAGATTACAGCGGTTTTATGGCGGACGCTGCTGAAAATGACAACATATTAGTACAAATATTTACTAATGCGATATACGGAGGTGTTGGTGATGAATATAGTTGCGCATAATCTTTTGGCAATGAATGCAAATCGGCAGCTGCAGGTTACCGGGAAGAAAAAAGGAAACGATATCGAGAAGCTTTCTTCGGGATACCGGATCAATAAGGCGGCGGATGATGCGGCGGGACTGCAGATTTCCGAGAAGATGAGAAAACAGATCGGAGGACTGACGCAGGGGGTGCAGAATACCCAGGAGGGCATCAGCCTCTGTCAGGTGGCGGACGGCGCATTGGCGGAAGTGCAGGAAATGCTGCTGCGGCTCACGGAGCTTTCGGTTCATGCGGCGAACGGCACGCTTTCGAGCAGCGACCGCATGGCAATCCAGCGGGAGGTCAACCGGATCATGGAGGAAATCAACCGGATCGGGGATACCACGAAATTCAATGATACCTACTTGTTCCGCGGCGGTGATGCGGTTAAGGGCGTGGAATACAGTTCCCCTTCGATTCTGGGAAGCGTTCCGTTTGAAGATTTTTCCCTTTCGGATGTCGATCTTGGTTATCATCCGTTCAGCGCCGGTTCCGGTGCGAACCAGATGAATCTGGAGGCGATCGTCAGCAATCCTGATTCGCCGGCCTATGGAAGCGAATTCGGGCTGATCTTCGGCGGCGGAAGTACGTCTAATTCATCGATCCGGCTTACCTATACCGGAGACGACGGCAATCCCGTAATAGATGAAGTGCCGTTTGATTCCCTGATACCGGGCAATTATGCGGAAGGGCATACGCCGGAAGGAAATTCTTTTTGGACCAGAGATCTGGTCTATCAGAACGCCGACGGCGCTGCGGTGAAGATCACGCAGAGGATCGAAGCGGATTCCCGCGGCGATACGGAGAAAAAATATAAAATTTCCTATGCTTTTGAAAATACGGGAACCAGAGACGTCAATATGGATTTTATGTTTCATGCGGACACGGCCTATAATAATAACGATAATTGCGAGGGCTATTTCGTGGACGGACAGCGGATCGAAAGATCCTGCATTTACAGCGAGCCGGGCTCGCCGTTTACGGCCGGAGAGACGAATCCGGAGATCCACAACGGGGTGCCGGACAGCCTTTCCATTATTGATACGGAGCAGGCGCTGGCTTTTTCGGAAAAAATCGCATTCACCGGAGAAAAGCCGGACAGTTTCTCGATCGGATATTATTTTTCGATCGACGACTGGAATTATTATGACAATCTGGATTGGAATCTGGGGCAGGATATGATGCGCCAGGATCTTGGATTCGGGCTGATGTGGAACCGCAGCCTTGCGGCAAACAGTTCGTGGAGCGTATCGTTTGATTACGGGATCTGCAAGACGGACAGCGATGCCAACCTGCAGAATGTGCAGCTGACAAACGATGGCAGGCAGACGGTTGTTTACGGACATTCCAGACAGACGTTGTGGATCCAGTCGGGAGCCGACACGGGCGACGGGCTGCAGATCGATCTGGCTGAAATGAATGCGCAAAAACTTGGAATTGCCGACTTAAATCTGACCACCATAGCGGGAGCGGATCGGGCAATGGGGTGCGTAGAAGGCGCGATTCGGTATATCTCCAATTTCCGGAGCCGCATCGGAGCGCAGCAGAACCGTCTGGAGCATACGGTCGCGAACGAGGATAACATCATCGAAAATACCACCCGCGCGGAATCGGCGATCCGGGATGCCGATATGGCCGCGGAAATGGTTAATTATTCAAAGCACAGTATTCTCGAGCAGGCCGGTCAGGCCATGCTGGCGCAGACAAACCAGATGGGACAGGGAGTGCTGGAATTGTTACAATAAAGTTCTGTGACTTTTTTCTTGACACGCGTGGATTCGTGTACTATAATCCCGTCTTTGACAGTTGACAGAAGAAAAAATCGCTGTATCCCTTGTATTTACTGGGCTACAGCGATTCCT